>NZ_CP137852.1:0-366250 GCF_033547095.1 Sediminicoccus rosea
TTCCCAGATCATGCCATGGGCCGCGGTCACATAGAGATCCGCGTGCGGCAGCCCGTTGCCCAGCGCGCCCGCCGTGATGCAGACCGGCTCCATCTTCGGCGAGGCGACGATGGAGTGATTGCGGATGCGCTGGCGCCCCACCCACCTCACCGGCACCGCACGCCCATCCGCCGTCAGGACCAGATCCCCGATGGCAAGGCTTTCCACCGCGCGCTCACCGCTGGGCGTCGCGATCCGCGTGCCTTCCAGGAAGCAGACGGTGAAGGGACTCGCGATGATGTCACCCGGGTCGAGGGTGGTCGGAACCTTGAAATCGTCCGGATTGGCCACGGTCGCGAAGACAAAGGCGCCGACGCCGTCCTGCGTGACCACCAGCAGCGTCTCGCCCCGGAAGGTGACTGTGCCTTGGAAGGTCCAACTGCCCTCGATGGGATTGACCAGGGTCTCGCCGGGCTGGAAGGCGGCAGGGTCCGAACTGCCGGTGAACGACCCGGTGTCACCCCCGGCGATCTGTAGGTCACCGGCTGCATCATAGACCGCCGAAAAATTGTAGCTGAACACGGCCATCGCGACATCTCCTCGGCAGGCGGAGCCGCCAAGCCTCGCTCCCAGTGAAGTCTTGGCCGGGGAACTATGGTGAAGCCATCACCTTACAAGGGTTGGAATATCGCGCCATCCCAACCAATGTCGCAGCGTGGAAAAGGACATCCACAAAGCCTACACTTTCATCATCCGGCCCGTTGTATGCCCGTCATATTGGCATTCTATCGGATCATTCGCCGATATGCTCAAAATCAGGGCTTCTGTCCGGCATCGCCCACCCCGCAAGCTCCCGCCAGCCAACCGGAGCCTGCCGATGAACGCCACCCGCCGCGCCCTGCTCGCAGCACCCCTCGCCGCTACCCTCCCCTGGGATGTGACACAGGCGCAGACCCAGTCGGGCACCTTGCGCGTCGGCATGACCGCCTCCGCCGTGCCGCTCTCCAACGGGGTGCCGGACCAGGGGGCGGAGGGGCACCGCTTCATGGGCATCACCCTCTATGACCAGCTGGCCATGTGGGACCTCAGCAAGTCCGACGTGCCGGTCACCATCCGCCCCGGCCTCGCCACCTCCTGGCGCACCGACCCGGCCGACCCGAAGCGCTGGATCATCACGCTGCGCGAAGGCGTGCGCTTCCATGACGGCAAGGTGATGACGGCCGATGATGTCGTCTTCTCCTACGACCGCGCCTTCAAGGCAGACGCCCCCTGGTTCGACCCCCGCGCCGCCGCCCAGGCGCGCATCCGCATGCCGACCATCGCCTCCTGGCGCGCGGAAGGCCCGCTCACCTTCATCATCGAGACCCGCACACCGGACAGCCTGGTGCCCTTCGGCCTCACCTGGGTCGGCATCACGCATCAGGGCGCATGGGAAGCCGCGGGCCGCGACTGGGACCGCTACCTGGACCGCGCCGTGGGCACCGGCCCCTATCGCCTGGAAACCTTCGCGGTGCGCGAGCGCTGCGTGATGCTGCGCAATTCCAATTACTGGGACGCGGCCCGCATCCCCCGCCACGAACGCCTGATCCTGCTGCCCCTGCCCGAAGCGAATACCCGCGTGGCCGCGCTGCGCTCCAACCAGGTGGACTTCATCGAGGCCCCGCCGCCCGATGCCATCCCCGCGCTGCGCGCGGCGAACATGACCATCGTCGCCAACACCTATCCGCACAACTGGACCTGGCACCTGAACATGTCCGAGGGCTCGCCCTGGCGGGACATCCGCGTCCGCAAGGCCGCCAACCTCGCCATTGATCGCGCCGGCATGCGCTCCATGCTGGGGGACATGATGGTGCCCGGCGCCGGCCTGCTGCCGCCCGGTCAC
This sequence comes from Sediminicoccus rosea, assembly GCF_033547095.1. NCBI lineage: Bacteria > Pseudomonadati > Pseudomonadota > Alphaproteobacteria > Acetobacterales > Roseomonadaceae > Sediminicoccus > Sediminicoccus rosea. Next base: position 1,862 of record NZ_CP137852.1, read on the forward strand.
CCCTGGCACGGCACCCCGCGCGAGCCGATCCGCACCGATGTCGCAGCTGCCCGCCGGCTGATGACGGAGGCCGGCTTCTCCCGCCAGAACCCGATCCGCACGCGCGTCGGCATCTCGCCCTCCGGCTCGGGCCAGATGCAGCCGTTGCCGATGAACGAGGCCGTGCAGCAGAACCTGCGCGACATCGGCATCGAGGTGACCTTCGAGGTGCTGGAGTGGAACGCGCTGCTCGGCATCTGGCGCGACGGCGCGCGGGCGCCCTCCAACCGCGGCATCAGCGCCATCAACATCAGCTACGCAGCGCTGGACCCCTTCACCGCGCTGGTGCGCTTCCTGAAGAGCGACATGGTGCCGCCCGCCGCCAACAACTGGGGCTATTTCAGCGACCCCTGGTATGACGACATCATGACGCGCGTCTATGCGGAGTTCGACCCGACGCGCCAGGCGGCGCTGCTCTCCGAACTGCACGCGCGCGTGGTGGATGACGCGCTGTTCCTCTTTGTCGCGCATGACCTCAATCCGCGCGCGATGAGCCGGCGCGTGCAGGGCTTCGTCCAGGCGCAGAGCTGGTTCCAGGACCTGACGCCGATCCGCATCACGTAACGGCCTCCAGGCGTGGGCGCTGCGCGCAGGGCGCAGCCCTCACCCCGTTGACATCCATGCTTCCCGCGCCGGACACTCGCGGGCAACGAGGATCAACGGGGAAACCAGTTCCATGGCAGAAGAGCGCTTCGTCGAGCATGACCGCGACGGCGACATCCACATCCTGCGCATTGCCAATCCGCCGGTGAACACGCTGCGCACCGGCGTGCGCGCCGGCCTGCATGCGGGGATCGCGGCCGCCGTGAAGGAAGGGGCACGCGCCATCGTGCTGATCGGCGAGGGCCGCATGTTCTGCGCCGGTGCCGAAATGACCGAGTTCAACAAGCCCCGTCAGCCGCCCAGCCTGCCCGAGGTCTTCGACGCGATCGAGAATTGCAAGGTTCCTGTCGTCGCCGCCATCCATGGCTCGGCGCTGGGCGGTGGGCTGGAGCTGGCCCTGGCCTGCCATGCGCGCGTCGCGGTCGCCACCGCCCAGGTGGGCCTGCCCGAGGTGAAGCGCGGCTTCGTCCCCGGCGCCGGTGGCACGCAGCGCCTGCCCCGCCTGATCGGCCCCGAGGCCGCGCTGAAGATCGTGGTGACCGGTGAGCCGATCTCGGCGACCGAGGCCGCGAAGCTCGGCGTCATCAATGCCGTGGTGGATGCGCCGCTCGAGGCCTCCGCCGTCGCCTGGGCCCGCGCCCATGCCGGGGACAGCTTCGTGCTGGCCCGCAAGCGCGAGGACAAGATCAAGGGCGCCGACCTCGCCGCCTTCGACGCCGCCGCTGCAGCCCTGCTGAAGCGCACGCGCGGGCAGGAAAGCCCGAAGGGCTGCGTGACCGCCGTCCGCGCCTCCATCACGCATTCCTTCGAGGATGGGCTGAACATCGAGCGCGAGCAGTTCCAGAAGCTGGTCGCCGGCGAGCAGAGCTTCGCGCTGCGCCACATCTTCTTCGGCGAGCGCGAGGCGGTGCGCGTCCCCGGCCTGCCGGAGGATGTGCAGGGCACGCCCGTGAAGAACGCCGTTGTCATCGGCGGCGGCACCATGGGCGGCGGCATCGCGATGAACTTCGCCAATGTCGGCATCCCCGTCACCATCGTGGAGACAAGCCAGGAAGCGCTGGACAAGGGCCTCGCGCGCTGCGAGGCGAATTGGCAGCGCTCAGTCACCTCGGGCCGCATGAGCCAGGCCGAGTATGAGAAGCGCCGCTCTTTCCTGAAGGGCAGCACCAGCCTGGATGTGGTGAAGGACGCCGACATCGTGATCGAGGCGATCTTCGAGAACATGGAGGCGAAGAAGGAGCTCTTCGCCAAGCTGGACAAGCTGGCGCGGCCGGGCGTCGTGCTCGCCTCCAACACCTCGACGCTCTCAATCGACGAGATCGCCTCGGCCACCTCCCGCCCCGAATGGGTGATCGGGATGCATTTCTTCTCGCCGGCGAATGTGATGCGCCTGCTGGAAAACGTCCGCGGCGCGAAGACCAACAACATTGCCATCGCGACGGCCACGGAAGTCGGCAAGCGCATCGGCAAGCTGCCCGTGCTGGTCGGCAATTGCGACGGCTTCGTCGGCAACCGCATGACCGGCAAGCGCACGCCGCAGGTCGAGAAGCTGCTGCTGGAAGGCTGCCTGCCGCAGGATATCGACCGCGTGATGGAGACCTACGGCATGGCCATGGGCCCGTGTGCGACGGGCGACCTCGCCGGCCTCGACATCGGCGCAGCCGTTCGCAAGGCGCGCGGCACGGTCGCGCCCATCGCGGATGCCGTCGTGGCCCGCGGCCGCTTCGGTCAGAAGACCGGCAAGGGCTGGTACATGTATGACGAGAAGCGCAACCGCCTGGTGGACCCGGAGGTGGAGGCGATCATCCTCGACGTGGCCGAGAAGATGCAGGTCCGCCGCCGCAAGATCGAGGATGCCGAGATCCTGGAGCGCCTCCTGCTGCCGATGGTGAACGAGGGCGCGCGCATCCTGGAAGAGGGGGTCGCCTCCCGCGCCATCGATATCGACGTGATCTTCTGCAACGGCTTCGGCTGGCCCGCCTGGCGCGGCGGGCCGATGTTCTGGGCCGACCGCATGGGCCTGAAGAATGTTCGCGACAAGCTGGCGCATTACGCCGCCGCGACCAATGATCCCAACCTGAAACCCGCCGCGCTGATCGAGCAGCTGGCCGCCTCCGGGGGCAGTTTCGCCGCCGGCGGCGCCAAGAGCGCCGCGTAAGGAACCCCGCCATGGAACTCCGCTTCACCGAGGCTGAACTGAACTTCCGGCAGGAGGTGCGCGACTTCCTCGCCGCCGAATGCCCGGCCGAGACGCGCGCGCACATGATCGCCGGCAAGTCGCCCACCAAGGCGATGGTCGTCGAGTGGCAGCGCAAGCTGAACGCGCGCGGCTGGGCCGCACCGGAATGGCCGGTGGAACATGGCGGCCCGGGCTGGTCGCCCGCGCAGAAATACATCTTCCGCGAGGAGCTGCAGATGTGGCCGGCGCCCTCGCCGCTCGGCTTCAACATCAACATGTGCGGCCCCGTGATCATCGAATTCGGCACGGAAGAGCAGAAGAAGCGCTTCCTGCCGCGCATGCGGAACCTGGACGATTGGTGGTGCCAGGGCTTCTCCGAGCCCGGCGCCGGCTCGGACCTCGCGGGGCTGAAGACCAAGGCCGTGCTCGAGAACGGCGAGTGGGTGATCAACGGGCAGAAGACCTGGACGACGCTTGCCCAACATGCCGACTGGATCTTCGTCCTCGCCCGCACCGATCCTGCGGCGAAGAAGCAGGAAGGGATTTCCTTCTTCCTGGTGGACATGAAGTCCCCCGGCATCACCGTGCGCCCGATCATCACGATCGAGGGTGGGCATGAGGTGAACGAGGTCTTCTTCGACGATGTCCGCGTGCCGGCCGACCATCTGGTGGGCGAGGTGAACAAGGGCTGGGACTGCGCGAAGTTCCTGCTGGGCAATGAGCGCTTCGGCCAGGCCCGCGTCGGCGCCAGCCGCGAGCGCATCCGCCGCCTGAAGATGATCGCCAAGGAAACCCTCGATGGCGGCCGCCCGCTGATCGAGGATCCGGAATTCCGCCGCCAGATGACAGAGATGGAGATCGAGCTGAAGGCGCTGGAGATGACCGTGATGCGCGTCATCGCCAACGAGACGAAGCGCGCCGGCACCGGCAAGCCCGACCCCGCGACCTCCGTGCTCAAGATCAAGGGCACCGAGATCCAGCAGGGCGTCTCCGAGCTCCTGATGAAGGCCGCCGGCCCCTATGCCTGGGTGGATGGCGACCCCGACGCCGAGGGCAGCAATGACTGGGATGTGGCGCCTGACTGGGCCTTCGGCCTCGCCGGGATCTACTTCAACTGGCGCAAGCAGAGCATCTACGGCGGGTCCAACGAGATCCAGCGCAACATCATGGCGAAAGCCTTTCTGGGACTGTGATGCACCATGGATTTTGATCTCAACGAGTCCCAGTCGCTCCTGCAGGACAGCATCCGCAAGACGCTGACGGCGAAATACGGCTTCGAGAATCGCAAGGCCTATATGGCCAGCGAAACCGGCTGGAGCCGCGAGATGTGGGCGCAGTACGCCGAGCTGGGTCTGCTCGGCCTGCCCTTTGCGGAGGAGGATGGCGGCTTCGGCGGCGGGCCGGAGGAGACCATGCTCGTCGCCGAGCAGATGGGGCGCCACATCACGCTGGAACCCTGGTTCAGCACCGTCGTGCTGGGCGGCGGCTTCCTGCGCCATGGCGCGGACACCGCCCTGCGGCAGGAGATGGTGGAGGGCGTCGCCGCGGGCGAAACCCTGCTCGCCTTCGCGCAGACCGAGCGGCAGTCCCGCTATGACCTCTTCGACGTGCAGACCACGGCGAAGAAGGATGGCGCGGGCTGGGTCATCACCGGCCGCAAGGGCATGGTGCTGCATGGCGACACGGCGGATCATTTCTTCGTGACCGCCCGCGTCTCCGGCGCGTCGCGCGACAAGGGCGGCATCGGCGTCTTCGTGGTGCCCGCCACGGCCGATGGCGTGTCGGTGCGCGGCTTCCGCACGGTGGATGGCCAGCGCGCGGCGGAGGTGGATTTCACCGGCGCCCGCGCCACCCATGTGCTGGGCGATGCCGAGGGCGGCCTGCCGCTGGTGGATCGCGTGGTGGATGAGGCCATCGCGGTGCTGGCCGCCGAGGCGATCGGCGCGATGGACGTGGTCCATGCCATGACGCTCGACTACATGAAGACGCGCCAGCAATTCGGCCGCGCCATCGGCAGCTTCCAGGCGCTGCAGCACAAGGCGGCGGACATGCTGGTGGCGATCGAGCAGTCGCGCAGCATGGCCTATTTCGCCACCATGGCGGCGCAGGGCAGTGATGCGGCAGAGCGGCGGCGCAACATGCACGCGGTGAAGGCGCAGATCGGCCGCTCGCAGCGGCTGGTGGGCCAGCAGAGCATCCAGCTGCATGGCGGCATCGCCATGACGATGGAATACGCCGCCGGCCACTACTTCAAGCGGCTGACGGTGAACGAGGCGATGTTCGGCGATACCGACCATCACCTGCGCGCGCTGGCGGATGCGGGCGGCCTGGTTCAGGCCGCCTGAGACGGCCTGGCCCGCGCCTTATCGGGTGCGGGCTGGAGCCGAGGTGCCGCTGGAACTGGAATTGCCTGGCACTGAGGCGGCCAGGGCCGCGGCAGCGATCAAAGGCAATGCGATCAGGCTGGGTGCGGCAAGGCCGAGCCCGGCAGAACCGCCCCCGCCGGCTTCCAGCATGGGGCGCGTCATGGGCTGTGCCGCCGGCTGGCCGGGCGCCGGAAGCCGCGGGCGCGGCGCACGCACCAGGGGCGGCCCATCCACCCCGCGTGGCGGAATGACGATATCCGCCCCCGCCGGCACCACGACGACGCGCTGCTGCGCGACCGCCGGGCCCGTCAGCGCGGGCGCGGCGAGCATCGCCAGAGCAACCAAGGCCAGATTCATGCAACGCATGGTTGTTCGTAATCCCGGCCGCCCCGCCGGGGCAAGCGGAATCAGCGCCCCAGCACCTGCCGCGCGATGATGACGCGCATGATCTCGTTCGTCCCCTCCAGGATGCGGTGCACGCGCAGATCGCGCACGATCTTCTCGATGCCGTAGTCGGCCAGGTAGCCATAGCCGCCGAGCAATTGCAGCGCCTCATCCGCCACGCGGTGGCCCACATCGGTGACGTGGCGCTTGGCCATGGCGCAGAAGAGCGTGGCGTCGGGCGCCTTCTGGTCCAGCTTGGTGCAGGCGCGCCAGAGGAAGGTGCGCGCCACCTCCAGCTCCGTCGCCATGTCGGCCAGGCGGAACTGCGTCGCCTGGAAATCCGAGATCGCCTTGCCGAAGGCGCGGCGCGTCTTCACGTAGTCCAGCGCGATGTCGAGCGCGGCCTGCGCGCCGCCCAGCGAACAGGCGGCGATGTTCAGCCGGCCGCCATCCAGCCCCGCCATGGCGTAGCGGAAGCCCTGGCCCTCCTCGCCCAGCAGGGCCTCGGCGGGCACGCGCGTGTTCTCGAAGATCACCTGGCGCGTGGGCTGCGCGTTCCAGCCCATCTTCTTCTCATTCGCCCCGAAGCTGAGCCCCGGCGCCTCCTTCGGCACCAGCATCGCCGAGACGCCATCGGCCCCCGGCCCACCTGTGCGCGCCATGGTGAGATACAGGTCGGACGCGCCGGCGCCGCTGATGAACTGCTTCACGCCGTCCATCACATAGCCTTCGTTGTCGCGCTTCGCCTTCGTCGCGAGCGCCACCGCATCGCTGCCCGAACCCGGCTCGGTGAGGCAGTAGGAGGCGATCTTCTCCATGGTCAGCAGGCTGGGCAGCCATTGCGCGCGCTGCGCCTCGCCGCCCCAGCGGTCGATCATCCAGGCGACCATGTTGTGGATCGAGAGGAAGGCGCTGGTGGTGGGGCAGCCCGTCGCCAGCGCCTCGAACACCACCGCGGCGTCGAGCCGCGTGAGGCCGGAGCCGCCGCTTTCCTCGCGCACATAAAGCCCCGCCATGCCGAGGCCCGCCGCCTCGCGGAACACGTCCACCGGGAAGTGGCGCTCCTCGTCCCAGCGAAGCGCGTGGGGGGCGATGCGCTCGCGCGCGAAATCCAGCGCGGTGTCTCGCAGCGCCTTGGTGTCCTCGGGCAGGTCAAACATGCGTGGCCTCCAGGGCGGCCCAGCGGGCGCGGGTGGCTTCGACATTGCGGCGCTTCACCGGGCCGAAGCCCTTGATGCCGGCCGCCGCCTCGGCCCATTCGCAGGCTTGGGCGTAATTGGTGGGGTGCAGGCCCGCGAGCAGCTTTTCGATGCCAGCGCGGTACTCGCCGATCAGCGCGCGCTCCATCCGCCGCTCCTCCGTGTGGCCGAAGGGGTCGAGCAGGGTGCCGCGCAGGGCCTTGCCATGGCGCAGCATCCCCATCGCGCTGAGCATCCAGGGGCCGAACGTCATCTTGCGGATGCGGCCATCGGAACCCGGTTTGGCCAGCAGCGGCGGCGCCAGATGCAGGTTGATGCGCGTGGTGCCGGTGAAGCCCTCCGCCAGCTTGGCTTGCCAGGCGGCGTCCGTGTGCAGCCGCGCCACCTCGTACTCATCCTTGTAGGCCATCAGGCGGTAAAGCTGCGTCGCCACCGCCCGAGTCAGTCGCGTCTCGCCCGGCAGTTCCGCCGCTTGCACGCGAGCCACGAAATCGGCGTAGCGGGCCGCATAACGCGCGGATTGATAGGCCGTCAGGTCGGCCACGCGGCGGGCGATCATCGCCTCCAGCGTCTCCGGCGCTTTCGGTGCTGCTTCGGCGGCGAGCCGCCCCGCCTCGAAGGCGGCGAGGTTCTTCGGCACGACGGCGCCGTTCAGCTCGATGGCACGCCGCAGCGCCTCGCGCGACATGGGGATCAGCCCGCGCTGGAAGGCGGCGCCGAGAAGGTAGATGTTCAGGAAGATGAGATCGCCGAATTCGCGCTCGATGGTGCGGGCGGCGGGCAGGGCCACCACCTCGCGCGTCACGGCGCGCACGCTCTCCAGCATGGCGGCGGGGTCGTCGCGCGTCTCGGGGTTCAGCACGAAGCGGCCGGTGGGCGAGACATCGGCACTCAGCACGACGCGCGAGCGCCCGGGGCCCAGCAGGGGTCGCGCCATGCGGCCATGCGCGCCGACGAGATCGGCCGCGATCATCGCATCCGTCTGGCCCTGGCCAATGCGCGGGCTGGTCACCACCTCGCCCACGCGCCCGATGCGCAATTGGGCGTAGACGCCGCCGCCCTTCTGCGCGAGGCCGAGATTGTCCAGAGAGCGGACCGGCCGCCCTTCCAGATGCGCGGCCATGGCCAGGATGGCGGAGAGCGCCGTCACCCCCTGCCCGCCCACACCGGCCAGCAGGATGTTCCAGGCCTCGCCGGGCGCCGCTTCCGGCAGCACAGGCAACGGCGCTTCGTTGGCGATGACGGGTGTCGGCGGCTTCACCGGCTCCGCACCTTCCAGCGTGAGGAAGGAGGGACAGAAACCCTCGACACAGGAAAAATCCTGGTTGCAGCCGGATTGGTCGATGCGACGCTTGCGGCCCCATTGGGTCTCGATCGGCTCGATGGCGATGCAGTTCGAGGCGCGCGAGCAATCGCCGCAATCCTCGCACACCCGTGGATTGATCACGGCGCGCTTCGTGGCCTTGGGGGCCAGGTCCCGCTTGCGCTGGCGGCGCTTCTCGGTCGCGCATTGCTGGTCGTAGATCAGCACGGAACAGCCGGGCACGTCGCGCATCATGCGCTGCACCGCATCGAGTTCACTGCGCGGGTAGAAGGCGACGCTACGCGGGATCAGCGGGTCGCCCCGATGGCGGTCCGGGTCATCGCCGACGATGACCACCTTCGTCGCACCCTCCGCCACCATCTGCGCCGCGATGCGCGGCACGGTCATCTCGCCATCCAACGGCTGGCCGCCGGTCATGGCAACGGCGGAATTCACCAGGATCTTGTAGGTGATGTTGGCCTTGCTCGCGATCGCCGCGCGGATCGCCAGCACGCCGGAATGGCCATAGGTGCCGTCGCCCATGTTGGTGAAGACATGCGGCGTCTCGGTGAAATGGTGCTGGCCGATCCAGGCCGCGCCCTCGCCACCCATATGGCTGAACAGGTCGCTCTCGCGATTCATGTCCTTGGCCAGGTAGTGGCAACCGATGCCGGCCAGCGCGTGGCTGCCCTCGGGCACGCGGGTCGAGGTGTTGTGCGGGCAGCCCGGGCAGAAATAGGGCTGGCGTACATCCAGCGGCTCGGCGGCGGCGGCGGCCAGCGCGTCGAGTTCGGCGATGCGCGCGGCGAGGCGCTCGGTGCGGAGCGCCTCGGGAAGGGTCTTGGCGAGGCCGCGCAGGATCATCGCGGAATCAAGCTCGGCCAGGTCGCTCAGCACATCCTTGCCGTGCAGGCGCGGACGCTCGGATTCCGCATAAAGCGCCTCGCGCAGTTGCGACTCGAGGAAGCTGCGGCGGTCCTCCACCACCAGCACGCTTTCCAGCCCGCGGCAGAATTCGCGCGCGGCGTCCCCATCCAGCGGCCAGGCCAGGCCGACCTTCCAGATTCGCAAGCCACCCATCCGCGCGAGTTCCGGCGTGATGCCGGCATCGGCCAGCGCCTGTTTCAGCGTGGACCAGGCCTTGCCGCGCACCGCGATGCCGAAGCGTGCGTTCGGCGCCTCCTGCACGACGCGGTTGAAGCCGTTGATCCGGGCGAAGGCCAAGGCCGCCGGCAGCTTGAAATGCCGCACCCGCTCCTCGATCGGCAAGGCCGCATCCTTCAGGCGGATGTGCAGACCACCTGGCGGGATCGCCACGCCATTGGGCGCCACGGTCATCAGCGTGGCGGGGTCCACCGTCAGGCTCATGGTGGCGTCCATCGTCTCCGCGATGCACTTCATGCCGACCCAGAGGCCCGAGAAGCGCGAGAGTGCGATGGCCTTCACGCCATATTCCAGCACCTCGCCCACATCGGCGGGGTCCAGCATCGGCATCTCAAGATCCGCGAAGGCATATTCGGAGCCGCTGGTGACGGTGGAAGACTTGGACGCCGGGTCGTCCCCCGCCAGCGCCAGCACGCCGCCGAGCGGGGCCGTGCCCGCCCCATTCGCATGGCGCAGCACATCGCCGCTGCGATCCACGCCCGGCCCCTTGCCGTACCAGATGGCGAAGACGCCCTGGTGCTTCGCCTTGGGATAGAGGTTGAGCTGCTGCGTGCCCCAGCAGGCCGTCGCCGCCAGATCTTCGTTCAGCCCAGGCTCGAAGACGATGCGGTGCTCGGCCAGCCGCCTCTTCTGCTTCCAGAGCTCCCGGTCGTAGCCGCCGAGCGGCGAGCCGCGGTAACCGCTGATATAGGCCGCCGTGTCCGATCCCTCGGCATCATCCAGCTCGCGCCGCATCAGCGGAATGCGCACCAGCGCCTGCGTGCCGGTCAGCAGGGTCTCGCGCCCCGCCGCTTCCCAACGCTCCTCCAGGGAGATGTCGGCGCGGATGATGCTGTTCATGAAGGTCTCCGGTCCCGGACGGATTATGACGATGGGAGACTGCGCTGGAAAGCGCCGGAGGTTTTGCCGCATTCTGTTGTGCAGTGCCGAAATGCCAGAAGGATCTTCCGCCATGGACGCCATTGACCGCCGGATCCTCCGCGCCCTGCATGGTGAAGCTCGGCTGACCAATGCGGAGCTCGCCGAGCGTGCCGGCCTCTCTCCCTCGCCCTGCTGGGCCCGCGTGCGGCGGCTCGAGCAGGCAGGCGTGATCCGCGGCTACCGGGCCGAGCTGGACCAGGCGAAGCTCGGCCTGCCCGACACCGTCATCATCGAGGTCATGACCGAGAAGCATGACGGGGAGCAGCTGGCGCGCTTCGAGGAGGCCATCGCGAACATGCCCGAGGTGATCGAGGCCTGGCTCGTGACCGGCGAATACGACTACATCCTGAAGGCGGCGGTGGGGGGCACGGCTGGGTATGAGCGCCTGCTGCGCGAGAAGATCTACCGCCTGCCCGGCGTGCGCCACACGCGGACCGCCTTCGGCATCCGCTGCCTCAAGCAGGTCTTCACGCCGCTTCCGGCATGAAGCTTGGCCGCAGGGCTGATCCACGTCTTTGGTGATGCCGCCAAAGACGACCAGACCCTAGGCCGGCAGCGGCCCCAGCAGCCCATGCTCCAGCGAGGTGCGATAGACCCGCGCCACGAAATCCTCGGCAAGGGCGGCCGCGCGCAGCGCCGCCACATCCTCCGGCACCAGGGGCGTCAGCGAGGGGAGGAAGCGCGGGATCGGCTGGACCGGCGCCGGGCGGCCGAGCAGCGCCTCGATCACCTCGTCGCTCAGCGGCGCCAGCGCGCCGCAGGTCATCTCGAAGCCGTCCAGACGCATCAGACGGCCGGCGAAGGCGCAGCCCTGCGCCTCCTCCCGCGCCAGCATCTGGTCCTGGATATGCAGTGGCGTGCCGCGCAGCAGATCCTCCGCCATGACGCCGCCCTCGGGATGGGTGGCGCCCACACGGAAGAAGGTGAAATGCGCGCGGGATAGGGCGGCCAGCACACGCGCCTCCTCGCTGCCCTCCGGGTAGTCGCCGGCCTTCGCCTCCCGGTCCAGCGCGCGCGTATGCCCGCCCACCGGGCCGAGCACGCCGAGGTCGAGCACGAGCTGGAACTGCGCCTCGTTCGAGACCCGCACCTCCTTCTCGTGCCAGACGCCGAGCGCGCGCCCCTGCGAGGCCGCGCTGGCCTGGGGGATGCGGCGCGCGGCCGCACTCAGGATGCGCTCGCGGATGGCGCGATAGGCCTCGTAGGCGGTGCTGCTCATCTCAGATGCCTTCCGGCCCGTTGATGCCGAGCGAGGCGGCCGTGTCGAGGATGCCCTGCCAGGCATCGCGCGGCAGGGGCAGGCCGGTCACGCGGCGCTGCGCGCGGCGCTCATTCTCGGGGTCGCCAGGCGCCATGATCGGCGCCTCGGGGTCAGCCGGGCGGCACGACTTCACCCAGGCGACATAGTCCTGCGCGGCCTGATGGAAGGCCGCCTCATCGGCGAAATGCGCGGGCGAGAGGTAGATGGAGAGCATGCCATTGGCGATGCGCCCGCGCTCGCCGATGGGGCCGGAGCAGCCGCCGCCGGTCAGGGCACCGGCCAGCAATTCGCAGATGAAGGCGAGGCCGGAGCCCTTATGGTCGCCGAAGGCGCGGATGGCGCCGGTGCCGCCCGCGGGGTTGCGCGGGCCGACAGGCGGATAATCGCCATAGAGCGTGCGCGGATCGCCCGACATCCGGCCATCGGCCGTGATGAGCGCGTTCTCCGGCAGCGCCTTGCCGCCATTCGAGGCGACCAACACCTTGCCCTCGGCCACGAAGGAGGTGGCGAAGTCGAGGATCACCGGCCCCCCCGGCAGGGGCACGCCGACGCAGAAGGGGGCGGTCGAGAAGCGCCGCTCGGCGCCGCCGAAGGGGGCCACCAGCACCGAGCCCGCGACGTTGACGAAATGGATGGAGATCAGCCCCTCCGCCGTCGCCATCTCGGCATAGTCGCCGGTGCGGCCGATATGGCCGGCATTGCGCAGGCCCACGATGCAGGCGCCATTCGCCCGCGCGCGCTCGATGCCCAGGCGCGTGGCCTGCTCCGCTACCGTCTGGCCGAAGCCGAACTTGCCGTCGAGCAGCACGAAACTGCCGCCATCGGTGACGATCTCAGCCGTCTGTCCGGCCAGCACATGGCCCGCCCGCTGCCAATCCACGTAGCGCGGCACGCGCACCACGCCGTGGCTGTCATGGCCCGCGAGATTGGCGCCGACCAGGTGGTTGGAGATCCGCGCGGCCTCCGCCGGCGCGCAGCCCGAAGCGGTGAAGATGCGGGTGACGAAGCCCTCGAGCTCGGCTTCGGGGATATAGACGTAGTCAGGCTCGGCCATGGTGGTTCCTCCGGTCGGGGAGGAAACTGCCCCTCGCCGGGCGGCGCGTCCAGACCCGGCGATGCTTCAGCCGGGCCGCAGGGCGCAGGCCGCCGCGCGCAAGGTGAGCACGCTGTTCGCCAGTGAACCCGCATGGGCCCGCATCAGCCCGACCTGGACTTCCTGCCCGGGCCGCATGGGAAAGCTGGCCGTCCCGAAGACACGCAACCCGTTGCCCGCCAGGTCCCCGCTCAGGGTGAAGTCCAGGGCCGAGGCTCCGGAATTGCGCATCGTCACGTTGACCTGGCCATCTTGGGCCCAGGCCCTCTGGACGAAGACGCTGCAGCCATCCACGCGGGAGGGCGTGTAGAGCAGCGCGGCGCCGATGAAGCTCCGGTTTTCGTTGGCCTGCGCCATGGCGGGAAGCACGAGCGCGAGGCAGGCGAAGGGGATGAGCTTGCGCAAGGCGGGGACTCCGATGGCGCGGCCTCAGGAGGCCTGGGTGCAGGCCGTGACGCGCACCTGCAGGACGCTGTTGGCGAGCGAGCCGCCGAAAGGCGCCATGATGTCGCGGTCCGCGGTGGCGCCCGCCGGGATCTGGAACGGGCCATGCGGCGAGGATTTGCGCTGTCCATCGCCCTGCAGCTCGACATGGGCGGTGACGCTGACCGGCGTCGTGCCGCGGTTGCGGAAGACCACATGGATGGAGGCACTCCAGCCGCTGCCTTGCAGATAGGCGCGGTCCAGCGCGATCCGGCAGGGCGAGCCCGAGAGGGGCGTCAGCACGAGACGGGTGCCGCTCCAGCTTGTGGTCTGGGCGGCGGCGGGCAGGGCGCCCGCCATGCCCGAGGCGAACAGCGCGGCCGCGATGATGTGGCGCATGAAGAACGGTCCTGATACTCACCATGCCGATGATCCGGCATGGCGCGAGGATGGAACACCCGCCCGGCCTTCACCATCCCGCCCGGACGATGGCGGCAATCGGCGATGCCTCTTACAGGACCTTGCCCGTCGCCTCGTCCAGCAGGTGCATGTTGTTCATGTCCACCGTCAGCGTGATGGGCACGTTCGGCTCGACATGAACGGTCGGCTCAAAGCGGGCGCAGCAGTCGCGCGCATCGCCGAGGTGGAAATGCACCATCGTCTCCATGCCCATCGGCTCGATCACCTCGGGCGTGATGATGAGGTCGGCACGGCCGGGCAGGTGCGGGCGGTGGTCGGTCAGATGCTCGGGCCGGATGCCGAAGAGCAGGGTGCGCCCGGTGGCGCTCGCGTAGCGCGCACGGCGTGATTCCGGAATGGGCAGCACGGTGCCGTCGGTCAGGTGCACCGCGTCATTCTCCACGCGCGCATGGAGGAAGTTCATCGCGGGGCTGCCGATGAAGCCGGCGACGAAGCGGGTGGCCGGGTTGTGGTAGAGCTCCTGCGGCGGGCCCACCTGCTCGATCACGCCGTGGTTCATCACCACCACGCGGTCGGCCAGCGTCATCGCCTCCACTTGATCATGGGTCACATAGACGGTGGTGGTGCGCACCGTCTGGTGGACCTTCTTGATCTCGGTGCGCATCTGCACGCGCAGCTTGGCATCGAGGTTGGAGAGCGGCTCGTCGAAGAGGAAGACCTTGGGGTCACGCACGATGGCGCGGCCCATCGCGACACGCTGCCGCTGCCCGCCGGAAAGCGCCTTCGGCTTGCGGTCGAGCAGGGGCACGATGTCGAGGATGCGCGCCGCATTGTCCACGCGGCGCTTGATCTCCTCCTTCGGGAATTTCCGCAGCATCAGGCCGAAAGCCATGTTGTCGAAGACCGACATGTGCGGATAGAGCGCGTAGTTCTGGAACACCATCGCGATGTCGCGGTCGCGCGGCGGGATGTCGTTCACCACCACGCCGCCGATCGCGATCTCGCCGCCGCTGATCTCCTCCAGCCCCGCGATCATGCGCAGCGTGGTGGACTTGCCGCAGCCCGAAGGCCCGACGAGGACGACGAATTCCTGGTCCGCGATCTCGAGGTCGATCCCTTTCACGGCCTGCACGCCGCCTTCGTATTCCTTGACGACCTTGCGCAGCGAGAGTTCAGCCATGGCGGGATCAGCCCTTGGTTGCGCCGGCGGTCAGGCCGGCGATGTAGTAGTCCATGAGGAAGGCGTAGACGATCACGGGCGGCAGCGCGGCCAGCAGCGCGCCGGCCATGAGCTGGCCCCAGGCGAAGGTGTCGCCGCGGATCAGCTGGCTCACCACGCCGATGGTCAGCGGCATCTCGTCCGGCCGGGTGATGAAGGCCGTCGGATAGACGAAGGCCGCCCAACTGACCGTGAAGGCGAAGATGGTGGCGGCGATGATGCCGGGCAGCGCCACGGGGATGAAGATCTTCAGCAGCATCTGGGGCCAGGAGGCGCCGTCGATCAGCGCCGCCTCGTCCAGCTCCTTCGGGATGGAGGCGAAGTAGCCGATCATGATCCAGGTGCAGAACGGCACGGTCAGCGTCGGATAGACCAGCACCAGCCCCCAGGTGGAGTTGAGCAGGCCGAGCGAACCCACGATCTGGTAGAGCGGGATGAAGAGCAGCGTGTCCGGCACGAGATAGGTGAGGAAGACGCCGGTCGCCAGCATCTGGCTGCCCCAGAAGCGCATCCGCGCCAGCGCGAAGGCGGCCAGCACCGAGATCACCATGGTGATCGCCACCACCAGCACCGTGATCTTCACGCTGTTGTACATGAAGCCGCGGAACATCGGGTTGCCGATGATGGCCCAGTAGTTCTCCAGCGTCGGGTCGCGCACGATCCAGGGATTGGCGCCGAGATCCGCCACCTCGGCACTCGTCTTCAGGCTGGTCAGCAGCATGTAGAAGGGCGGCGCCAGCATCACGATGGCGGCGAAGATGAGCGAGGCATAGGCGGTCCAGAGCGCCCAGCGCCGCTCGGCGCGGAGGCTGCCGGCCTTGTGGTAGATGCCGGGGACGTCCCGGCCGGTCGCGGCGGACATCACGCCTCCTCCTTGTTGCGCTGGTTGATGCCGCGCAGCACGAAATACGCGATGACGGCGAGCAGCGGGAACATGAACAGGCTGACCGCGGCCCCGCGCGGGATGTTCCCCGAGAGCACGCCCACCTGGAAGGCGTAGCTGGCGAAGACATGCGTCAGGTCGCGCGGGCCGCCATTGGTCAGCACGCGGACGATGTCGTAATTCGCGAAGGTGACGATCAGGCTGAACAGCACGGTGATGGAGATGATGTTGCGCATCATTGGCAGCGTCACGTAGCGCAGGCGCTGCCAGGAGGTGGCGCCGTCGATCGCCGCCGCCTCATAGAGCTGCTCCGGCACGGATTTCAGCGCGGCCAGGTACATGATCATGAAGAAGGGCGCGCCGTACCACACGTTCACGATGATGATGGAGATGCGCGCCCACCAGGGCTCGCCCAGCCAGGGCACGCCGGGCAGGCCGAAGACGTTGATCAGCCAGTTGATGGAGGAATAGGAGGGCTCAAACATCCACCACCAGCCGAGCGTGGAGAGGGCGGGCGGAATCACCCAGGGCACCAGCAGCATGCCGCGCCACTTGCGCTGACCCTTTGTGGGGATGTGATGCAGCATATGCGCGAGCCAGAAGCCGATCAGCGCCTTCAGCAGCACGGCGGTGATGGCGAAGAAGCAGCTCTGCCAGATCACCATCCGGAAGGTTTCGGAATCGAGCAGGATGTTGAAGTTCTCGAGCCCGATGAAGGTCGTCATGCGACGGTTCAGGGTGGAGAGATACATCGCATACATGGCGGGCCAGGCGACCAGCCCGCCGATCACCGCGATCAGCGGCAGCGTCATGATGAAGGCGATGGTCGAGCGCCGCCGCGCGAAGCGTTGCAGTGTATTGCCCGGCTTGCGCGCATGCGCGGCCGCAAGCCGGCCCTCGGTGGCGTCCAATGCCATCTCGCCCCCTTCCCCCTCGAACGAAAGGGCGCGGGCGGGGGATCACCCCGTCCGCCCCCTCCTTGGATGGTCTTAGCCGCCGCGGCGCATGTTGTTGATCTCGCGCTCGAGCCAGGTCAGCGCCTGCTCGATCGTCTCGCCGCCCTGGGCGACACGTGCGATGACCTTGGTGTTCAGCGCCTGGATGTACATCTGGCTGGCGAGTTCCGCCGGCGCGGGCGCGAAGGCGATATGCGCCTTGGCCTGATGGTGCGGCTTGTTCGGGTAGTTGAAGACGGTGCCGACGGGCGGGCCCTCCGTCTCCCAGATCCTGAAGTTGCTCATAGAATCGAAGGGCGGGATGTCGTAGCCGTTCGACGTGTTGGTGGTCAGCTCCGCCGCCTCGCGCGTGCTGAGGAATTCCAGGAACTGCTTGGCCACCGTCTTGTTGCGGCCGAAGCTCCAGATGCCCGAACTCCAGGGCAGGTAGGCCAGGAAGCGGCCGCGCGGGCCCGACGGCATCGGGATGGTCCAGCAGCGCTCGGCCACCTGCGGCGCATCGCGCTTGGCGACGGCCCAGGCGGAGGGCGGGTTGAAGATGAGCGCCGAACGGCCGGAGATCAGCGCGCGGTTGTTCGCCGCGTCATCCCAGGCCCAGACGTCATTCGGCAGGAAGCGCGAGAGGCGGACCGCATAGTCCATCACCTGGCGCAGCTGCTGGTTGCCGCGAATGGTGGGATTGCCGCGCTCATCGGTCACGCGGGCGCCATAGCTCTCGAACAGCGCGCCCACCCAGTCCACGGAATCGGTGAACTGGCCCATCGGCAGGCCGAAGGGGAAGCCGGCGCGGTGGCAGGCCTCGGCGGCGCGCAGGAAGGTGTCCCAGTTCCAGGTGTCGGCGCCGGGGCCGGCGCGGTTCTCGGCGGGCCACATGGCGCGGACGTCGATGCCCGCATGCTCCTGCATCAGGTCGAAGCGGACGCAGGCGGGCTTGTTCTGGGTGCCGGAGGTGGCGGGCACGGCGCGCCAGGCGCCACGGTGCTTGCCGAGGAACTCGGCGGCCGGGTTCACCGCGCCGTAGCGGCCGATGAGGCGCGTCATCACGTCATCCACCGGCTCCAGCTGGTCGGCATAGGCGCCGATATCCCAGGGCGAGAGCGAGAGGATGTCATGCCCGCTGCGCGACTGCGCCTGGGCGGCGGCGGTGAGCTGCAGCTGGTTGCCCACCGTCGTGATGAAGTCGAGGTTGACGTTGACGCGGTTGCGCTCGCCGAATTGCTGCGCGAGCTGGCGCAGCGCGCCGTTGCCGGTGGGCACCCAATGGTCCCAGAAGGCGCAGCGCAGCGTGGTCGTCGGCTGGCCGAAGACCGCAGGCGCGCTCAGCGTGCCGACGGCGAGAACGCCGGCGCCCGCGCCGAGGGCGGCGCGACGGGACAGATCCTTGTTGGACATTCCTGAACTCCCTTGGATGTTTCCGCGCGGTCTCCGCCGCTGGCCGGAAGGTTACGCACGCTCCGGCATGCTGTGCAACCGGCTTGCTGCCCGCGCCCAGAACCCCCCGCTTGCCGCTCCGCGGTGGGCGGACAAGGATGCCCGCCATGGACACGCATCATTTCGACGCCCTCGTGATCGGGGCGGGCATCGCTGGCGCCACCTCCGGCGCGCATCTCTCCGCCACGCACCGCGTGGCGCTGCTGGAGGCCGAGGAATCCGCCGGCTACCACACCACCGGCCGCTCCGCCGCCATCTGGATCCTCAGCTATGGCAGCGCCGATGCACGGCTGCTGACCGGCGCCTCCCGCGGCTTCTTCGAGGCGCCGCCGTCTGGCTTCACCGAGGCGAAGCTCGCGCATCACCGCCCCGTGCTGACCCTGGCCGATGCGGCCCAGGCGGCGGAGCTGGCGGCCTCGCTCGATGCCGGGCGGGTCGCGATCCCGCTGGCGGAAGCACGCGCCATCGTGCCCGCCATCCGCCCCGGCTGGGCGGTTGCCGCGGCCATCGAGCAGGACGCCTTCGACATTGACGTGGCGGCGCTGCACCAGGGCTTCCTCGCGCAGATCCGGCGCGCGGGGGGCGTGCTGGCGCTGCGGAACAAGGCCGGCCGCATCTGGCACGGGAAGGGCCTCTGGCACGCCGAGACCAGCACGGGCGACGTCTTCACCGCGCCCGCCATCGTCAACGCCGCGGGCGCCTGGGGCGATGTGGTGGCCGAGATCGCGGGCGTCGCCAAGATCGGCCTGCAGCCCAAGCGCCGCACCGCGCTGATCGTGGACCCGGGCCGCTGGCAGAGCGCCGATTGGCCGCTCGTGGGTGATATGCACCACAGCTGGTATGTGCGGCCCGAGGCGCGCGGCAAGCTCATGGTCAGCCCCGCCGACGAGACGGACAGCGAACCCTGCGACGCGCAGCCCGATGAGCTGGACGTCGCCATCGCGGTGGACCGCATGCAGCAGGCGCTCGACATCCCGGTGCATCGCGTCGAGCATCGCTGGGCCGGGCTGCGGAGCTTCACGCCGGACCGCGGGCTCGCCATCGGGCCCTGCGCCGCGCCCGGCTTCTTCTGGTTCTGCGGCCAGGGCGGCTACGGCATCCAGACCGCGCCCGCCGCCGGCCGCCTGCTGGCGCAGCTGGTGCGCGGCACGGCGCCCGATGCCGACATCGCCGCCGCCATCCCCCTCACCGACCCCCGGAGATTTGCGGCATGACGCCGAGTTTCGATGATGTGCAGGCCGCCGCGCGCCGCATGAAGGGCCGCATCCGCCGCACGCCCATGTTGCGCCACCGCGCGCTGGATGCGGCGGCGGGCGGCGTTGTGCTGGTCAAGCCCGAGCCGCTGCAGATCACCGGCAGCTTCAAGCTGCGCGGCGCCACCAATGCCGCGATGCTGCTGCCGCCCGAGGCGCGGGCGGCCGGCATCGTCACCCATTCCTCCGGCAATCACGGCCAGGCGATCGCCGCCGCCTGCCAGGCGCTGGGCATGCCCGCGCTCATCGCCATGCCCCAGGATGCGCCGGCCGTGAAGGTCGAGGCGACGCGCGCCTGGGGCGCCGAGATCCATTTCTTCGACCGCCATGGCGTGGACCGTGACGTGCTGGCGCAGGAGCTTGCTGCGAAGCGCGGCGCCACCGTCATCCCGCCCTTCGACCATGCCGATGTCATCGCGGGGCAAGGCACCGCCATCCTCGAATTGCTGGAGGATGCGCGGACCGAGGGCTTCAGGCCGGACCAGATCGCCATCTGCACCGGCGGCGGCGGGCTGCTGGCAGGCTCCGCCCTCTCGGCCAAGGCGCTTGCCCCCCAGGCGCGGATCTTCGCGGTGGAGCCCGAGGGCTGGGACGATTACGGCCGCTCGCTGCGCGCCGGCCAGCGCATCGCCAATGACGGCCAGGGTTCGGGGCTCTGCGACGCGCTGCTCTCGAAGCAGCCGGGCCAGCTCACCCTCGCGGTGAACGCGCCGCGCGTGGAGGACGGGCTGGTGGTGACGCCGGCGGAGGTCTTCGCCGCCATGCGCTTCGCCTTCACCCATCTCAAGCTGGTGGTGGAGCCGGGCGGCGCCGTCGCGCTGGCAGCCGTGCTCGCCGGCAAGCTCGCGACGCGCGATGCGGTGACGGGCATCATCCTGAGCGGCGGCAATGTGGATGCGGGGGTCTTCGCCCAGGCCATGGCGGCCTGAGGCGCATGTCCCTGACCGGCCTCCTGCGCGGCGGATTCACCTTGCCGGCACTGGGCGTCGGGCTCGCGATCTTCCTCGTGCTTCTGCCGACACGCCTGTCACCGGAGACGGCGGCGATGCTGGGCTGGTCCGCCCATGTCGTCACCTACGCAGCGCTGCTGCTGCACCGCCTGGGCAAGGCCCCGCCCGAGGCGATGCGCCGGCGCGCGCGGGAGATGGCGGAAGGCCGCAGCATGGTCACCTGGCTGTCCGTGCTGGCGGCCGGCGCCTCGCTGCTCTTTCTCGTGCTGCGTTGGGACGGGCTGGTGGGCGTCCTCGCCATCCCCGCCATCATCCTCTCCTGGTTCTACGTCCACCTGCTCTTCGCGCAGGACTACGCGCATGAATACTGGACGCAGGAATGCGGGATCGAATTCCCGGGCGGCGACGGCACGCCGGAATTCAGCGAGTTCCTCTACCTCGCCTTCACCATCGGCATGACCTTCCAGGTGAGCGACGTCACCACCAGCAGCCCCGTCATCCGGCGGCTGGTGCTCACCCATGGCCTCGTGTCCTTCGGCTTCAACGCGGTCATCCTCGCCGCCGCCGTGAACATCGTGGCGGGCGGATCGAACTGAACCGGGTTCAATCCACCCGTGCGCCCGAGGCGCGGATCAGCGGCGCGAAGGCCGCCTCGTTCGCGGCGCGGAAGGTCGCGAAATCCTCGGGCGTCGTGTACCAGGTGGCGGCGCCGTTCTCCTCGAAGCGGCGCTTCAGGTCGGCGCTTTCGAGCGACTCCTTCGTCAGCTGGTTCAGCCGATGAATGATGGCGGGCGGCATCCCCGCCGGGCCCATCACGCCACCCCAGGAGGTGATCTCGAAGCCCGGCAGGAATTCCGCCATGGCCGGGATCTCGGGCGCCTGCGGGCTGCGCGTCGCCCCCGTCACGGCAAGCGCGCGCAACCGTCCCTCGCGCGCCAGGGCCAGGCCCTGCGGGATGTTGTCGAAGATCATGTGCACGCGGCCGCCCTGGATATCCACATGCGCCGGCGCCGCGCCGCGATAGGGCACGTGCAGCATGTCCACGCCCGCCATCGCCTTGAACATCTCGCCCGAGAGATGGACCGTGGTGCCGGAGCCGGAGGAGGCATAGGCGTAGCGCCCCGGATTGGCCTTCAGCAGCGCGATCAGCTCAGGCACCGAGCGCGCCGGCACGTCGTTGTTCACCACCAGGAGGTTGGGCAACTGCCACAGGCCGGAGACGAGCGAGAAATCCTGCGAGGGGTTGAAGGGCAGCCGCCCGTAGAGCGTGGGCCCGATGGAGAGCGGCGCCACGCTGGCCAGGCCGATGGTGTTGCCGTCCGGCGCCGCGCGCGCGATCGCCTCCGTGCCGACATTCCCGCCGGAGCCGGAGCGGTTCTCGACGATGAACTGCTGCCCCGTCATCTCGCTCATCTTGAGGCACCAGAGGCGCGAGAGGATGTCCGTGCCGCCGCCCGGGGGGAACAATCCGATGAAGCGGATGGGGCCGGTGGGCCAGGCCTGCGGCTGGGCCTGCACCAGGGCAGGCGTGGCCAAGGCGGGCATCGCCAGGAGCCCAAGGGCAGACCGCCGGCTGACGCCGGCCTTGTTCGACTTTGGCATGATTCCTCCCCGGGGCTTGGCGCCCCTGGGCCGCATCGGCGCGCGGATGGCCGTCCAGCGTCAAGAAAATTCGACCACACGCCCGCTCGGCTTGCCCCGGGCGCCCTTTGCCGGGATGCTGCGCCCGTGCTGCTCCGCCGTTTCCTGCCCCTCCTGCTGCTGCTGCCCACGGCCTGCACGCTGCCGCTCAACAGCGCGCTGCGTGACTGGGCGCGTCAGGCAAGCTTCGCCGTGGCCCGCACCGCGCCGGAGGAAGACGCGCCGCAACGCACAGCGCGCGGCGCGCTCGCCGCCTATTTCTACGCGCTCGGCGCCATGTGGGACGGGGCGCCGCTGAACTTCCAGCCTGCCGCCTTCGCCCCGGGCAGCACCGAGCCCACGATCCTCGCCCTCTCCGCAGCGCTCGCCACCGCCAGCGCCGACGCGCCGCCCCGCTGGGCCACGAACGAGGTCACATCCCCGCGCCCCACCTATGAGGATCGGCGCCTGTCGCGCCTGATCCGCGCGGCCGATGCGCCCGTGCAGCAACTGCTGCTCCAGCTCAAGACCGGCGTCGCACCGGCCGAGGCCGCGGTGCTCACCCGCATCGGCGAGGGGCATGCGGTGCTGCTGGCGCAGGCCGGGCGCCTCTCGCAACGCGAGACCGAACGGGACATCCTGCAGCAGATGGACGCCCTCTCCCGCGACATGCGCCGCCTGCCCCCCGCCGCCCCGCAGATCACGGCGGAGGGCGCCGCTCCCTTGCCACCGAGCCTCGCCGCGATCTTCCCGCCATGACGCCTCCCAGGACCACAGCGATGCGCCTTCCCCTTCTGGCGCTGCTGGCCTTCACCGGCTGCGGCGCGCCCGACTACACGCCGGTGCGCGACTGGGCCTCCACCGCGAGCCTCGCACTCGACGAGCCGGCCTTGGGCCAGACGGGCAGCCTCGCCATGCAGCAGGCCCTCGTCACCTACCTCCATGCCGTGTCGGTGCTCGCCTCGGACGGCGTGCTGCCCTATCGCGAGAGCCCCTTCTCCACGCTGGCCATCACCGCGGGGCAGGATTCCGAGCGCGGCGGCCAGGCGGTCGCGGCGCTCGGGCTGCTGCTGCGCCACGCCAACCGCACCAATGCCCAGGCGCCGCAGCTGCGCGACAACATCGTCGCCGCCGATCCGCATGTGCAGGCGCTGGTGCAGTCCCTCGCCGCCACCATGGCGCGCGAGGGCACGGACAGCCCGGCGCGGCGGCAATACCTTTTCGTCCTGAGCCAGGTCGGCCAGGGGCATGCGCTGCTCAAGGCCCAGGCCTCCAGCATCACGCAGGAGGAGGCGGTTCAGCGCATCCGCGCCGCCGAGGATCAGCTGCGCCGCAGCGCCGCCCGGACCTGGCCCGGATGAGGCGCGTCACCCTCTCCACCGCCCTTTGCACCAGCCTTCTCACGGGGCTGCTCGCCGCGGCACCCGCCCGCGCGCAGCAGGTGGATGGCATCCTGCGCGACGCCCTGACCTCCCAGATCAACGAGCGCCTCTCCGCGCTGCGCGCGCTGCAGCAATCCCGGCGCGGCGGCGTGCTCGGCCTCTTCGGCTACAACGCGATCCCCGACGGCTCGACCAACGCGGTCGAGATCACGCGCGGCGAGGCCTCTTCTTCCACCATCTCGCCCACGCTGCAGCTGGGCCAGCTGGGCTTCGGCTTCACCGTCTCCGAGGCGTTTCCGATCTTCCTGGAGAGCTATATCGGCTATGCGCGCTACGACCCGCGCGCCTACATCGCGGGCGGGGACGAGACGCGAAGCCTGCCGATGCGCTGGAACAACGTCATCGGCACCGTCGGCGTGGGCTACGACATCCGCCTCGCCGAGTATCTCTGGCTGCGGCCGATCATCAACGGCTCGCTCGGCTATGCCGCCTCGGACGCCTCGCTCCTTGGCTCCTTCATCAACTGGCGGCGTGAACGGGACATCTCCTTCCTCACCGACAAGCACATGAACGTCTATGGCCTGGGCGGGGCGCTGATGCTGGCCTATTACGACTACACGCCAGCGCGGAACATCGATGTCGAGCTGCGCTACACGCAGATGCGGCTGCAGACCTTCGGCGACACGCCGGAGGCCGTCCGCGGTAATTCCACCGCCCGCACCCTGGGCCTCTGGGCACGCTACCGCTGGCCCACCGGCATCGAGGCCTTCGGGCGCCCGTTGCGCTGGGTGGTGGACGGCTCCGGCTCGCTCTACCTGGGCGACCAGCGCGACTCGATCGGCTTCGGCTGGGCGGTGAAGATCGGCGGCGGCATCGAGTTCGACGTAGGCCGGCACGAGATCGGCCTGGCGGGCATCAACCTCAGCCGCGTGCGGCTGATCGCACGCTATTTCTACGGCGATGGCGGCGTCACCGGCACCAGCGTCGGCATCGGGATGAGCTTTTAGGAGGGTCTTGGCGCCCTCCCACGCCGGGCGCGCGCTCGGCTTCGCGCCGCCGCGGTCGCGCAGGGGGTGCGGGCAGCCTGGGCGCGGCGGCCGCCCTCACTGCGCCAGGAAGGCGCGCTCGTCTTCCGTCACCGGCTGCGCCATGGCGCGTTCCAGCACTTCCCAGATGATCACGCGCGGCGGGGCCTCTCGGAAAGTCGCACCCGAGAAATAGGCTCGCGCCGCACCGGCGAAGCCGCCGCCGGCCTGGGCCAGGTTGGTCACCGCCGCACCCAGCGCCTCCTGCAGGAAGCCATGGAAATTCGCGTTCAGCGAGTAGGAGGAGCCGATCAGCGCCACCTGCGGCTGGCCCTCGTCATCCAGCAGCCCGCCGCCACCGCCCGCCGCGGGCGCAGGGGCCGTGGTGGTGGCCAGATGCTGGCGGTCCGGCGCGGGGCGCCAGCCATCGGGCATGATGTCGAGGCCCATCAGGCGCAGCAGGTCGCCCGGGCCGTTCGTCTCCTCGGCCGCGAAGCGGGTGGTGAAGCCGCCGGGACGATCCAGGTTCAGCCCGCGCGCCGCGGCCGCGATCTGCCGCGCGGCCAGCGCCGCGCCATCCTGGTTCCAATGCGTATCGGTGCGCCAATAGGCCGGCTTCTCGCGAGCGAGCGCCCGCAGCGGCTCCAGCAGCGGGATGGGCGTGATGCCCCGCGCCGCGAAGGTGGAGACGAGCTCCGCGTAACGCTGCTCGGCCTGGGCCGAGAGCGGCGCGCCGCAGAGTTCCTCGCGATGCACCCGCGCCTTGTCGGGCACGATGGTGACGAGAAGGGTGATGTTCTGCGCCGCCAGCCGATCGCGGATACGGGCCAGGCCCTCCACGCGCTCGCGCATGGCGGGGCCGGGGTCGGGCCAGGGGCGCAGCTCTTCGGTGAGGAAGAGCCAGTCATTGCAGCCGACGCGCACCTGCGGCCCGCCCGAATCGAAGAAGCGCCAGCGGAAGAAGCCGCCGGCCGCGCGCACATAGGGGTCCACCGGCAGGTTGTGCGCCATCACATAGTTCACCGCGGCGGCGAAGCGCCCGGCGAGGAAGGCCTCCAGGTTCAGCGTGGGCGCCAGGCGCCGCTGCGCGGAATCCGAGGCGATGGCGGAGACGCCCTGCCACGCACCCCAGCCCAGGATGGCGATGACCACCGCCGCCTGGAGGGTCGCCATCCGCTTGATCCAGCTCTCGATCATGGCGTGCTCCTCAGAACTGGAAGTAGAGGAAGGGAACGGCGGCGCGGCTGTAGAGCAGGATCATCCCCAGGATGAACCCCGCCGTCGGCGCCCAGAACCAGCACAGGCGCCAGAAGCCGCCCATCGCCTCCACCGGCCGCTGCCAGGGCAGGCGCGTGCCGAACAGGGGCAGGTAGACCAGCACGATGCCGATCAGCACGCACCACCACTGGTCGGGCGTGACCTGCCATGCCAGCGCATCGGAGAGACCCACGCTGGAGGGCCAGAACATGGCGCCGTACATGGCGAAGGCGCTGGTCACGTCATGCGCGCGGAAGGCGACCCAGCCGAGGATGACGGCCAGCATCAGCAGCGCATTGCCCAGGATGAAGGGCATCGGCCCATTCCCCGCCGCCCGCCAGTAGCGGTGCAGCGCGAGCAGCCCGCCATGCCAGAAGCCCCAGATGATGAAGGTCCAGTTGGCGCCATGCCAGAAGCCGCCGATCACCATGGTGAGCAGCAGGTTCACATAGGTGCGCACCGGGCCTTTCCGGTTGCCGCCCAGCGAGATGTAGAGGTAGTCGCGCAGGAAGCGGCTCAGCGTCATGTGCCAGCGCTGCCAGAATTCCTGGATATTGCCCGCGAGATAGGGGTTGTTGAAGTTCTCCGGGAATCGGAAGGCGCACATCTGCGCGAGGCCGATCGCCATGGCCGAATAGCCGGCGAAGTCGAAGAACAACTGCAGCGTGTAGCCGACCGCCCCCGCCCAGGCATCAGCCATGGAGGGGTTGGGCAGCGCATAGACCACGTCCACCATCGGCGCGATCGTGTCGGCGATCAGCACCTTCATGCAGAAGCCGATCATGAAGCGCCGGGCGCCCAGGCCGAACTTCTCCCAAGTGTGGACGCGGTACTTCAGGTCATGCTCGATCTCGGCGTAGCGCACGATCGGGCCGGCGATGAGCTGGCTGAAGATGGCCTTGTAGGCCGCATAGGCCACGAAATTGCGGCTGACCGGCACGTCCTTGCGCCAGACGTCGATCAGGTAGCTGACTGATTGCAGCACATAGAAGCTGAGGCCGATGGGCAGGATGATCTCATGCCAGGGGGTGGGGGCGAAGCCCATCGCCGTCACCACCTGGTTGAAGCTCTGCACGCCGAAATTCGCGTATTTGAAATAGGCGAGCACGCCGAGATTGCCGATCAGGCCCGCCATCATCCAGCGGAAGCGGGAATCGGAGCCTTCCTCGGCGGCGTTCACGCGCAGCGCGATGAAGAAGGTGTAGAGCGTCACCCCCCCGAGCAGCGCGAGGAAATCCACCCGCCACCAGGCATAGAAGGCCCAGGAGAGCAGCAGGATCGTCCAGTTCCTGAACCGGGCCGGCGTGAGGAAGTAGAGGACAAAGAACAGCGGCAGGAAGAGGAAGAGGAACTCGAAGGAAGCGAAGATCATGCGCTCACGCCTTTCGGGATGCGCGGATTCCGGGCCTGGGCCGGCCGGGCGAGGCGGCAGGACGGCGCACGGCCCATATCACTTCCCCCGATCTGTCCAAAAATGGTGATTCCGCTTACCATTGCGCGAATTGGTTGCGCAATGGTCAACCCGGGCACAGCTTGCGGTCGTGGTGCAACAGGCCGGATTTCCGGCGGGCCCGGCCTGCGCTATAGGCTGGAGTTGGCTCTTCCTCTCAAGGCGCGCGCGTGCAGGACCAGATCAACGATCCCGATGCCCTGACCTACATCGCCCGGCGCGGCGTGGCGCCGCAATGGCGTCTCTTTCTGCGCGCGATGATGGAAACACTGGAAACTCATCTCGACCACGGAGCGCGCGAGGGGCTGCTGCGGATGGTCGGCGCCCGCATGGCGGCGCTGATGCCGCTGCCGGCCTGCGCGACCCTGGCCGAGCTCGAGGCCCGGATGAACGACACGCTGGCCGCGGCCGATTGGGGCTATGTCCGCCTCAGCTTCGACGCGAACAGCAACAGCGTGATGCTGCGCCATGTGGCGGCGCCTCTGGTCGGCACGCATGCGGACCTGACCGGCGCCTGGCTCGGCTCGGTGCTCGAAGGCCTCTATGGCACCTGGTTCAGCCATCAGCCCGGCGCGGAGCCGGGCATCCAGGTCCGCCGCTGGGGCGGGGATGGCGGGGCCATGTTGCTGCGCTACGCACGGGGATAGCCCCCGGCGTCAGCCCGGGTTCCGCAGGTTCTCCCGCAGCGTCCTGCCCGCATAGTCGCGGCGGAAGATTCCGCGCCGCTGCAATTCCGGCACGACCATCCGGCCGAATTCCTCGAAGGTGGCGGGGAAAATGGTGGGCGGCAGGATGAAGCCGTCGCAGGCGCCGGAGGTGAACCAGTCCTCCATGATGTCGGCGATCATGGAAGGCGTGCCGGCCACCAGGGCGCGCGGCTGGCGCACCGCCTCGGCGAAGGTGATGCCCTTCGCCTTGGCCACCTGCAGCATCCGGTCCCGGTGGCCCTGCACGCCCTGGTTGGTGTCAGCCGCCGCCATCGCCTCGGGCGTGTCCACCTTGCTGAGATCCGCCACGACGGACCAGGAGCTGGAGGCGATGACCAGCTCCGGATCCACCAGCGATTCCAGATGCGCCGCCTTTTCGCGGGCGATGCTCTCCGTCTCGCCCACCACCACGGTCATCGAGGGCAGCACGGCGCATTCATCAGGATTGCGGCCGATCGCCTCCATCCGCGCGCGGATGTCCGTGCGGTAGGCGAGCGAATCGGCCTTGGTGGCGGGGGTGGCGAAGATCATCTCGGCCCAGCGGGCGGCGAAGGCGCGGCCGCGCGGCGAGGCGCCGGCCTGCATGATGCCCGGCCGCACCTGCGGGCTGCGCGGAATGGAGAGCGGGCCCCGCGTGCTGATGTATTTCCCCTGGTAGTTGGCGTAGCGCACCTTGGACGGGTCGGCGAAGACGCCGCGCTCGCGGTCCAGCACGAGCGCGTCTTCCTCCCAGCCATTCCACAGCGCGTCGCAGGCCTCCATCACCTCATCGGCCATGTCGTAGCGCTCCTCCTTCGGAGGCAGGCCCGGCATGCCACAGTTCTGCGCCTCGAAATCGCGCCCGGTGGTGACGACATTCCACGCAGCGCGCCCGTTGCTGATGAGATCGAGCGAGCCGAGATAGCGCGCGATGACATAGGGCGCGATGAAGCTGGTGGAGAGCGTGACGCCGATGCCCAGATGCTCCGTCGCCCGCGCCATCAGCGGTGCGATCACCATGGGGTCGAGCAGGCTGAGCTGCCCGCCGCGGCCGAGATAATCGTCGTAGCTGCCCTTGTAGAGATCGGGGATGCCGAGGCCGTCCGCGAAGAAGCAGGCGTCGAAGCGCGCGGCCTCCAGCACGCGGGCGCAATGCTCCCAGCGGCGCGGATCGAAGAGGTCATCCAGCGTCGCCGAGGGATGGCGCCAGGTGCTGGGATAGCTCGCATTGGGGCCGGACTTCAGATAGGCCACCAGATGCATCTTGCGCGTCGTCACGCGACTCCCCTCGCGCGTCGTCACGCGACTCCCCTCGCGCGTCGTCACGCGACGCACTCCTCGGAAATCGCGCGCAGATCCACCTCGAAGGCCAGGCCGGTGACGGGTGGATGCGCCGGTACCAGCGTCAGGCCGCCCCAGGCCAGCGGCAGGCGCCCGGTGACGATCTCCAGCACCGGCTCCAGCGGATGGATGGTGTAGGCCTGCGCGCCCGTCACGCGATGTTCCTCCACGCCGAGTTCGGCCATGCGGGCACGCAGCTCCGCCATCACATACTCGGCCTTCACGCGCAGGCCGGCGGGCGAGACATCGGCGCCGCCCACGATGCCTTCCTCGAAGCTCGCGGCGGCGCTGGTCTCAGGCTTGCCGGAGATGAAGAAATCCGTGCCGCCCGCGCCCTCGGCCTGGCCCGCCCTTGGCACGGTGAAGGTGACGGCGAACAGCGCCACCTCGGCCGGTGGCGCCAGGATGGGCGCGAGGTTGCTGCGCCCGATCGGATAGGGCGGGTGCGCCGCGAAGCCATTGGCCCGCAGCGCGGCCAGATAGGTCTCGTTGAAGGCCAGGAATTCCGCGATGGGCAGCGGCAGGGGCGAACGCAGCTCGCAAGCGGCCAGCGCCTCGGGCGGGCGGCCCAGCGCGTCGAGGATGGCGCGCGCGGCGGCGAGGCCCCGGGCGAGCGGCAGGGGTTCGCGGAAGCGCACGCGCCGCAGGGCGAATCCCGGCTCGGCCGCGACGCCGCCGGAGAATTGCCGGCCAGGCACGAAGCGGTAGCCGCCAGGGGCGAAGGGGACGGATCGGGGTTGCATTCCGGAAGTCTGGCCCATCGGCCCCGCGATGCAAGCCTGGATTACGGCGCGAGAAGCTCGCGCGTCTGCGCCACCGCCTCGGCGAGCGTGACGCGGCGCGGCGTCACACCCTCCGGCAGGCCGGCCAGCACGCGCGAGGGGCAGGCGCGGTCCAGCAGGACAAACACGCCCTTGTCATCCGCGCGCCGCACCAGGCGGCCGAAGGCCTGGCGCAGCTTGTGCCGCGCATGCGTGTCGTCATGGCCCTGCGGCGCACCCTCGCTCAGGTGCAGGCGGCGCTCGCGGTGCAGGATGGTGCGGCGCGGCCAGGGCACGCGGTCGAAGACCAGCAGGCGCAGCGCGCGGCCCGGCACATCCACGCCGTCGCGCATCGCATCCGTGCCGAGCAGGCAGGAGTTCTCCTCCGCGCGGAAGATGTCCACCAGCGTGGCATTGTCCATCGCGTCCACATGCTGGGAATAGAGCGGGATGCCGCGCGCCTCCAGCGCGGGCGCGATGCGGTGCGCCACTTCGCGCAGGCGCCGGATGGCGGTGAAGAGGCCGAGCGCGCCACCGCCCGAGGCGAGGAACAATTGCTGCATGGCGCTCGCCACCGGGCCCGATTGCCGCGCATCCACGTCGGTCACGATGAAGGTGCGCGTATTGGCTGCATAGTCGAAGGGCGATGGCAGCGCGGCGCGGATGGCGGGCAGCGGCAGATGCACGGCACCGGTGCGCGCCTCGGCCTCGCGCCAGGCGGCCTCGGGGTCGTCGCGCTTCGCGGCGTCGGTCAGGGTGGCGGAGGTGATGAGAAGCCCATGCGCCGGTGCGGCCACCACCTGGGCGAAGGGGATGGTCGGGTCCAGCCAGTGGCGGTGCAGGCCGGCATCCACGTCCCGCCCCTCGCGCCGGTCGAGCTGGAGCCAGTCCACCATCACGGGGCGCGTGCCCGGCTCGGGCTGGGGGGCGGCGAGCTGCCCCAGCATGGCGCGCCAAGCGCCGAGCGGCATGAGGGCGCGCCGCTCGATGCCGCGCATGGCCGTCTCCAGCCGGATGCGCTCGCCGACTTCCGGCTCCTCCTCGCCCTCGGGGGTTTCGAGCTTGGCGGCCAGCGCGTCGCGCAGGCGGGTCAGCGGCTGTTCCAGCGCCTGCAGGGCGGCGGCCAGGGCGGCGCCGGATTCCAGCACCGCCTCGCTCACCGGATGCAGGTCCACCTCGAGCGTGTAGATGCCGTCATCCTCCACGGCGCGGGCCAGGATCTGCTGGCGGGCGGCGTGCAGGAAGGTCTCGGTCGGATTGCCATCGGCGGGCAGCGCGCCATCGCCCATGCGGGCATACCAGCCGCCGCCGGGCAGGCAGCGCGCGGCGTGCAGCGCCTCCTCCATCGGGGCCAGCAGTTGCGGGATGTCGCCCGCCAATTCCTGGATGCGGGCGCGCAGGCCCTTGGCGCGGGAACGGCCACCCTCGGCACCGAGCAGCCAGCGGCGCAGCTCCGCCGCCTCGACGCCCGTCAGCGCGGAGGAGAAGGCGCTGTCCGCCGCGTCGAAGAGGTGATGCCCTTCATCGAAGACATAGCGCGTGGGCCTGCCATCCTCGCCCCCGCCGAGTGCCGCCTGCACCATGACCAGCGCATGGTTGGCGACGACGAGCCGCGCGGTGCGGGCGCGGCGGATCGAGTGTTCGACGAAGCATTTCTTGTAGTGCGCGCAGGCCGAGCGGATGCACTCCCCGCGCCGGTCGGCGAGGCCCATGAGCGCGCCGGGCTGGAACAGCTCGCCGATCCAGCCGGGGAAATCGCCGCCTTGGATGTCGCCATCACGCGTGGCCCCCGCCCAGCGCGCAACGAGCGCCAGCGGCAGCGCCATCTGGCGCATGGCGGACTGGCCCAGCGCCTCCTCCAGGTTGAGCAGGCAGAGGTAGTTCTCGCGCCCCTTGCGGACGGTGACGCGCGCCCGCCGCTCCTCCGGATCGGGGAAGAGCTGCATCAGCTCCTGGTCGATCTGGCGCTGCAGATTGCGGGTGTAGGTGCTGATCCAGACGGGCGCGCCGTTGCGCTCGGCCCAGAGGCTGGAGGGCGCGATGTAGCCCAGCGTCTTGCCGGTGCCCGTGCCCGCCTCGGCCAGGATCATGTGGGGCGCGCCCTCGGCCTCCCTCGGGGCAAAGGCGCCGGCGGCGGCGGAGGCGAAATCGGCCTGCTGCGGGCGTTGCTCGGCCCCCGCGCCCAGCATCTCGGCCAGGCGGCGGCGCGAATCGGCGCCGCTGACGGCATGGCTCGCGGGCGGCGGCGGGGCGGCCGTCTCCTCCCATTCCGGCAGGCGCCGCCAGGTCTTGAAGGCGTTGCGGTCGGGCTTGGCGTCGGGCTGACCCAGCGCGGCCAGCACGCTCGGCACCCAGGGCCATTGCGCGGCGCCGGCGAGTTGCGCCGCCATGCCCGCGGCCTCCTTCCCCGAGGGGGCGCGCGCTTCGTCGGCCAGCGCGCGCAACAGGCGCGAGGCGATTTCGGGCAGCAGCGCGGCTGCGGCCTCGTCATCCTCCGGCGGCGGCAGGTCCAGCACCAGGGCGAGGCCGCGCGGCGTCGGCGGGGCGCTGCGGGCGGGGAGCGCGAAGGCGAAGAGCTCCAGCAGGTCGAAGGCGTCGAGGAAGCGGGGAAGGTCCAGCCGCTTCGCCGTGGAAGGCGCATGGACCAGCAGGGGCGGCGGATATTCGGCCAGCGCCTCGGCGATGCGCCCGCCGGTTAGCGTCAGCACCTCGCCATCCGGCGTGAGCAGCGTGGCGCGGCCGTGCGCGGCGACAAGGGCCGGCGCGTCGGGCAGCAGGAGGCGGGGGGAGACGGCGGCCATGGGCGCCTGCTTATGCGCCAGGGGGCGCGGCGCGCCAACCTCGGCGGCGGCGCGCTTCCGGTCCGGGTGGCGGGCGTGCTATTTGGACAATGCGTCTCCGTAGCTCAGCAGGATAGAGCACCAGATTCCTAATCTGGGGGCCGTGGGTTCGAATCCCGCCGGGGACACCAGAACACTCATCCATT
The DNA here is from genome assembly GCF_033547095.1 of Sediminicoccus rosea. Lineage (NCBI taxonomy): Bacteria > Pseudomonadati > Pseudomonadota > Alphaproteobacteria > Acetobacterales > Roseomonadaceae > Sediminicoccus > Sediminicoccus rosea. The sequence goes on from NZ_CP137852.1 coordinate 34,417, forward strand.
TCATGCGGCTTTCGGCCCTTCCACCGCAAGGCATGCGTGGGCTTCCATGCGGGGCAGGCGATCCGGTTCGGTATCGATCGTCTTGCAGCCGCCCGGCCCGTCCACCAAGGCGCGTGTCCGACCAACAACCTCAGGTCTCGCGTCTGCTGACCTCGCCGAGCGGCGGCAGGCTCGCCACGCGTCGCGCATCAGGCGGATGTCGGTCGCTGCCGCCGGCGCCGATTTGAAGCGCTGAAAGCGCTAATGCGGCGACCTTGGCAGGGGGTTGGTCGAACAGGCATTCGGGCTGCGCCATGCCACGCGGGCAGCGGGCCATCCAGAGTTCGTCGATCCACCAGCAGCCCCCGCAGCGCACCGGATCCACATTGATGTTGCGGGCGTAGCCGAAGTAGTCGGACGGCGTCGGCCCGAACAGCACCAGGCTGCGGCGACCGTAGCAGGCCGCGAGGTGGACAAGCCCGCCCTCGTTGTCGAGGTGCAGCGACGTCGCCCGCAGCAGTCCTGCGACCTCGCGCAAGGTGGTCTGGTCGATCAGGTTCAAGTCGACGCCCGGTATGGGATCGCTCGTCGTCGTGCCGATCTGCACGACGACCAGGTCGGGCCGGGCAGCCTTCAGCGCGGCCACGACATCGGCAAAGTGCGGATAGCACTTGGTGGCACGCGGGGCTGTGATGACGAAATTGGTGTCGAAGCCGTTGTGCACGGTCACGAAGGGCCGGCCTTCAAGCCCGAGGCGCGCCAGCACCGTCTCGTCCGCCGCGATCGGCAGGTGATCCCCCCCATACTCCAGCCCGGCGAGTGAATGCAGGAAGTCGTTGCGGTTGCGGTTCGCATACACCGCCTTGCGCGCCAGCCCGTTGTCCAGCAGCGGGTGATGCAGGATGTAGGGTTCCAGGCCGCCACGGCGTCGCGAACGGCTGATGTGGCTCACGACTTCCATCATGCGCGGCGCCAGACGAAGGCGCGCCCAGCGCACAGCGTCATAGACGATGACGAGCGTCTGGTTGAGGCGCAGCCGTATGTCGTAAGCACGACCCGCGAGGCCCTCGAGCGTGTCGGGGTATGCGCGATCGAACCCGGGCACTGCGGAAAACACCCATTGCGCCAAGCCGGGCGAGGGCGCGAAGACGTCGAAGGAGAATGGCTCGACCTTGGCGGCGAGGTCACGCATGCACCGCGCGATGACAATGAGGTCTCCAAGCCCGCCCGACACGGTGATGACGACCGCAAGCCGCCCTTCGTTGCGGATGGCCTCAAGGCGCCGCGTCTCCTTGGCCAGGCGCCAGGGCATCAGATACCGCCCTAAGCCCCAGACATGCGTCGCGAAGAACGATACCTTCGCGGCAAGCGATTTGTAGAGATAAAGGGAGGCTGCGCACCTCGACCCAGTTTCATAATATACGTCTGCGGTCCGCCGCGCGACGCGCTGTATTCTTGGAATCATCAGCGGCATATCTGTTGTATTTGACAGCGCATGTATTAATCGCCTGGCGGCCCGTTAGTAAGAACTAAACATGATCTTCTCTATTCATTCAACTTCAATATTCGGACCATTGATCACGCCGGCCAGTCAGAATTTTCGTACAGAAAAATGTGAGAATTTACGTGAATCGGACACTTCCTCGTTATTTCACGATTTCGAGATCGCGTGCAAGGGGCACGCCCGGGCCAGGCGCAAGCAGGTCACTCGGGCCCGGCGACAGGATGGATCGCGTGCAGCGCAAAGCGGTCGTCACGCCCCCCGCAACACGGCGATGAAGGCGCGGGCCGCCGGGCCCGGCGGCCGTTCGCGGTGGTGGATGGCGGCCAGCATCGCGGCCGGACGGTCGCGGAACGGGATGGCCCCCTGCAGCAGCACCATCCGGCCCGCGGCCAGATCCTCGGCCACCATGGCCCGCGGCATGCTGCCCCAGCCAAGCCCTGCGCGCAGCAGCGCCAGCTTCGTCGTCACATCCGGCACATACCAGCGGTTGATGCCGACGACGCCGTGGTCCCGCCCACGCCGCGCCGCGCGCTCCACACTCACCGCCACCTGGAGGTGTTCGCCCAGCACCTCCGGCGCCAGCGGCCCCTCCAGCGCGGCCAGCGGATGGTCGCGCGCGGCGACGAAGACCATGTCGAGATCGGTCAGCAGGCTGCGCTCCGCCCAGTCGGGCAGGCCGGGCAGGTCCAGCGCGAGGGCCAGGTCCGCCTCGCCCTCCAGCAGGCTGGCGACGGCCTGCTCGTCGGGCTGGATCAGCAGCCGCAACTGCACGCCGGGATAGCCGCCATGCAGCCGCGCCAGCGCGGGCGTCACCACGTCCAGCGGCGTCAGGCTCGACAGCGCCACGGTCAGCTCCGCTTCCACCCCCTGGGCGATCCCGGCGGCCTGGCGGCGATAGGCCGCGACATCCTCCACCACCCGCCGCGCGCGCGGCAGCAGCGCCCGCCCCGCCTCGCTCAGCACCGGGCGATAGGCGGTGCGGTCGAAGAGGGGCAGGCCAGTCTGCTCCTCCAGCTTCTGCACGGCATAGGTCACGGCGGATTGCGCGCGCCCCAGGCGACGGGCCGCGCCGGCGAAGCTCCCAGTCTCGGCGATGGCTACGAAGACGGTGAACTGGTCGAGGGTGAGGGCATCCATATCTTCAAATCATTTGAAGTTATGATCCGAAATTGTTCCGGTTTTTGAAGTTTCAAGATGCCCCATTTGCCCCGCAAGCGCGCCGACCAGGGGCGCGAACCGCATGATCCAGGAGCATCCCATGACCGAGACCCTCTTCGTCACCGGCGCCTCCGGCCAGCTCGGCCGCGCCGTCATCCATCACCTGCTGGCCAGCGAGGGCGTGGCCCCCGGCCGCATCCTCGCCGGCACGCGCGACCCGTCGAAGCTCGCCGACCTCGCCGCGCGCGGAATCCGCGTGGTGGCGCTCGATTTCGAGCAGCCCGCGGGCATGGCCCAGGCCTTCGCTGGCGTCGGCCGCCTGCTGCTCATCTCCACCGACGCGCTGGACCGGCCCGGCCGGCGCCTCGCGCAGCACCATGCCGCGGTGGCGGCGGCGCGGGCGGCCGGGGTGGGCCATGTCCTCTACACCTCCATGCCCAATCCGGAGGATTCGCTGGTGCCCTTCGCGCCGGATCACCTCGGCACCGAGGTGGCGCTGCGCGAGAGCGGCCTCGGCTGGAGCATCCTGCGCAACGCCTGGTACCAGGAGAACCTGCTGATGGAGCTGGGTGCCGCGCTCGAGCGCGGGCAATGGACCACGGCGGCGGGCGAGGGCCGCTACGCCCCCATCTCGCGCGAGGATTGCGCCCGCGCGGCCGCGGCGGCCCTGGCGGGCAAGGCCGAGGCCGGGCGCATCTACAACCTCAGCGGCCCCGAATTGCTGGCGATGGACGACATCGCGGCCCACGCGAGCGAAGTCTTCGGCCGTCCCGTGGTCGCGGTGAAGCTGGACGAGGCCAAGCGGGCCGGCATCCTCGTCCAGGCCGGCCTGCCACCCTTCATCGCGCCGGTGCTGGTGGCGAGCGAGGCGAATATCCGCGCCGGCAAGTTCGCGCTGCTCAGCGATGATGTGCGCGCGCTGACCGGCCGCGCGCCGGCGCCGCTGGCGGCGACCTTCGCCGCCATCCGGGATGCCGGCCGGGCGGCGGCCTGACCGCGCGGCGCGGCCCGGCTCCGTCCGGGCCGCGTGGCGTCACGCGCCCTCGGCGGCCGCCATGGGGAGGGTGATGGTGAACACCGCCCCCGCCACCGCATTGCCCGCCGTGATCGTTCCCCCCATCGCGGTCACCAGCCCGTGGGAAATCGACAGGCCGAGGCCTGTGCCGTTGTCGGGCCCCTTCGTCGTCACGAAGGGCTCGAACACATGCGCCGCGATCTCGGGCGGAATGCCCCCGCCAGTGTCGGCGACCCGCAGCCGCACGGTGCCCTCGGCCGCCTCGGTGGCAAGGGTGACCCGGCGCGGTGCCCCCTCGGGCGCATGGGCCAGGGCGTCCCGCGCGTTGATCAGCAGATTCGTCAGCACCTGCTCCAGCGCGACGGGATGGCCGAGCACGAACCGCGCATCCGGCGCGATGTCCGTCACCACCTCGATGTCCGCATCGCGCATCAAGCCGCCGATCAGGACCATCACATTCCCGATGGCGGCCTCGACCGGGATCGCGCGCACCGGCGCGCCCGGCGGCTCGCCCCGGGCAAAGCGCCGGAGATTGCTGATGATGCTGCGCGCCCGGACCACCTGCCCGATCACCGTCTCCAGCCGCGCATCAATCCCGGCGGCCTCGATCCGTTGCGCGTCCAGCTGCGCCATCTCGGTCCCGGTCATGATCGCCTGGAGCGGCTGCGTCAGTTCATGCGCCAGCCCCGTCGCCATCTCGCCCAGCGAGGCGAGGCGCCCCGAGGCCGCCGCCCGGGCCTGGGCCTCGCGTTCATTCGTGATGTTGATGCTGTAGCCGACGAGCGTGATGCCCCCATCGGGCCGCCGCTCCTCCACCCGCATGCTGGTCCGCAGCCACGTCACCCCGCTGCCGTCCGGCCGCCGCATGGACCAGTCGGCGGTGGCGGTGCCGGACCGCCGGGCGTTCTCCATCGCTCGCGTCACCGGACTGCGATCCTCGGCGAGGGTCGCGAGGTTGTCGAAGTCGTTCAGGGCGCCCGGCGGAAAGCCGGTGACCGCCTCGACATTGCCGCCCCGGTAGAGCAGGCGCGTGCGGCCATCGGCGTCGAACTCGCGCACGAAGATCAGGGCGGGCAGGCCGCCATGCAGGCGCTCCACCGTGGCGCGCCCCTCCTTGAGGGAGGCAGCGCGGCGCTCGCCTTCGTCCAGCGCGTCCCATTCACGGGCCACGGTGAGCATCAGGAAGGGCAGGGTCGTTCCATACAGGGCGGTCAGCAGCCCTGGCACACCGATGAACAGCGCCTCCGCGCCCTCAGAGGGACCAAATCCGAAGAGGAGCGAGGACAGGATGATCGCGACCAGGACAATGACGACGAGGCCGACGAGCATGGCCATGTCCAGCGCCGCGCGCAGCCTGTGCCGCCGGTAGATCCTGACGAGGTCGAGGATCGCCCAGGCGAAGATGCCGTAGATCAGGATGGAAAGGGAACCGACCCGCAATTCGCGCGCCGCCATGAAGCCTGGAACAAGGCAGGCCATCAGCCAGAGCAAGGGCGGCAGGAGGACGATCGCGCGGGGCGGTGAATGCCCGGCCAATTGCCTGGCGCCGAGCCAGAGCAACGCCACAGCGAGCAACTGGATCGCGTTGACGAAGCTGAACGCGAATTCGGGCGGCACGTCGGCCCGCACCGCATGACCGAAGGAGGCGAAGGCCTGCACCATCGCTGCGCCGATCCAGGCGGCGGGCACCGCCCTTGCCCCGCGCTGTGCGCTGTATTGGCTGCTCCGCACCAGCAGGACGCTGCCGACAAGTCCGATGAAGCCCGCGGAGAAGAGAATGGAGGGTGCGTCGAGAAGCCCAGCCAAGGATCGGATTCCGCGAAGCAAGGGGTAAGGCGGGCGCGGGCCGCGATGCGCCTGCCCAGCTTCATATCACGCCCGCAATCGACGCTAGCAGGCGGCCACCCGACCCGGCAAGGCGAGGGCGGTGGCCCGGACGAGGGAATCCGGGCCGCGCGCCGCTAGGTCCGGCGCAGGTTCCACAGCATCGGGTTCGGCGCCTGCAGCACGCCCGTCAGGTCGCTGCGGAACGCCGTGCGCAGGCGGAACAGGCCGGTGGGTGCGATCGGCACCGCCTCCCACAGCAGCGCCTGGAGGCGCTGGAAGGCGGCGGCCTGGGCCTCGGCGTCGGCGGCCAGCGTCCAGGCCTCCACCTCGGCCTCCACCGCCGCGTCGGTCGGCCAGCCGGCCCAGGCCTGGGCGCCGTTCATGCGGATCGCCCAGCTCACCGCCGGGTTGGCGATGGTGGCGGCGGGGCCGTTGGTGTTGTGCAGGTTCCAGCCGCCCTGCGCGGGCGGGGCGCGGTTGGCGCGGCGGGCGATGATGCTGGCCCAGTCGCTCTCCACCGCCTGGATGTTCACGCCGAGGCGCCGCATCAGGTCCACCGTCACGCGGCCCTGCTGCGTCACCGCCGGAAAGTCGCTCGGATTGATGTGAATGATCGGCTCGCCGTTGTAGCCGGCCTCGCGCAGCGCATCGCGGGCGCGCTGCATCGCCACCTCGCCGCGCGGTGCCGCGGGGAATTCGGTGGCACCAGGCAGGCCGCAGGGGAACATGGCGTGGCATTGCTGCCAGTCCTGCGGTAGGGCCACGGCCTGCATGTAGTCGGGCTGCACCACCACGTCGCGGATGGCGCGGCGCACGCGCACATCGTTGAAGGGCGGGTGCAGGTGGTTGAAGCGGATGAAGCCGAGGAAGCCGTTGGGGTCGTAGATCTGCGTGCGGGTGCCGCGGTCGCGGTCCAGCACGGGCACAAGGTCCGGCAGCGGGTATTCGATCCAGTCGATCTCGCCGGTGCGGAGTGCGGCGGCCGCCGTCCCGCCATCCGGGATCCAGATGATCTCCAACCGGTCGAAATGCACGCGCTTGCCGCCCGCCGCGGCCTCGGCCGGTTCCTCGCGCGGGAGATAGGCCTCGTTGCGCGCATAGGCCGCGCGGGAGCCGGGGGTGTATTCGGCGGCAAGGAAGCGCCAGGGACCGGAGCCGATCATCGCCTCTGGGCCGAGGGCGCGGTCCGGCGGCGTGCTGGCGAAGCGCTCGGGCATCATGAAGCAGGGTGACGCGCCGGGCTTGGCCAGCGCATCGAGCAGCGCGGGGAAGGGCCGGTTCAGGCGGAACTGGATGGTCGCGTCATCCGGCGCGGAGAGTTCCGCCACCGCGCGCATCAGCACCTGGCCGAAGCCGTCACGCACCGCCCAGCGGCGGATGCTGGCCACGCAGTCACGGCCGCGCACCGGCTCGCCATCATGGAAGCGCAGGCCGGGGCGCAGCGTGATGGTCCAGGTCAGGCCATCGGCCGAGACGCTATGCCCCTGGGCCATCTGCGGATGCGGGCGCAGCGCGCGGTCGGCACCGTAGAGCGTGTCGAAGACGCAATAGGCATGCGTCGTCACGATCGTCGTCGGGTTGAAGATCGGGTCCAGCACCGCGAGCGCGGCCTGCGGCATGAAGCGCAGGGTGCGGGCGCGCGCGGACTGCGCGAGGGCGGGGCCAAAGGGGGAAGTTGAAGCACTGGCGCCAGCAAGGGCCAGGAAAGCGCGGCGGTCCATCCATTTCCTCCATGCGGCGCGCGGACGACGAATGGAGGGATGGCCCCCAGGCGCAGGACGCGCAGAGGGCCGAAAGCACCGCTCCCTTCGCCGGTACGAACCGGATCAGGTTCCAGGGATCGCGGGATGCATCCCGCCTCTCAGCCCGGCGACCGCGCGGGGGTTTCGCGCGGGGGGTCAGGGCTCACCCAGGTGACGCTGTCGTGATGGGCCTCCCCGAGGCGGCTGGCAAGCCCTGGCCGCAGGAAAACCGGGCGGCATAATGCGCGCCAGGTCATGCAACTTGCGATTGAAGTGCCGCGAGCGTCCCTGTTAGCCTGCCACCCGCCGCCGAAGGCCAAAGGGAGAGAAACGATGACGCTGTCACGCCGCGCGGGCCTCGGGCTCGCCGCCATGGGTCTTGCCGCCCCCTTCATGGCGGCCCCCTCCATGCCGGCCCGGGCCGCGGCCCCCTTCCGCAACCAGGCCGCCCCCGCCTGGTATCGCTTCCGCATCGGCGAGTTCGAGGCGACGGTGATTTCCGACGGCGCGCTCCCGCTCGGCAAGCCGGGCGATGGGTTTCCGGGCGCCCCGCCGGCCGAGATGAACCGCATCCTCACCGACAACTTCCTGCCGACCGACGGCGTTGTGCTGGAGCAGAACATCCTGGTGCTGAACACCGGCCGGCAGCTCATCCTCTTCGACACCGGCATGGGCGAGAGCATGGGCAATGACAGCCGCATGTTCGGCCCCACCACGGGGCGCATGGTGCAGAATCTCCGCGCCGCCGGGATCGAGCCAGCGCAGATCGACATCGTCGCCGTCACCCACGCGCATTGCGACCATTGCTGGGGCCTGGTGGATGCATCCGGCGCGCGCGTCTTCCCCAACGCGCAGGTCGCGATCAGCGAGCTGGACCTGCGCTTCTGGACGGATGACGCGAACAAGCGCGGCCCAGCCTTCATGCCCATCTTCATCGAGGGCGCGAAGCGCAACCTCAACGCCTATCGGGATCGGATCATTCCGGTGCGCGACGAACAGCCGGTGGTGCCCGGCGTCACGGCCCTGGCCACGCCGGGGCACACTATCGGGCACCATGTCTTCGCCATCAGCAGCGGCGGGCGGACGGTGATCAACTCCGGCGACCTCGCGCACCACCATGCCATCATGCTGCGCCGCCCCGCCTGGGAATTCGCCTTCGACAGCGACCCCGCGCAATCCGCCCGCTCGCGCGCCCGCATGCTGGACCGCGTGGCGACGGACCGGCACGCGCTGCTGAGCTACCACTTCCCCTGGCCGGGCCTTGGCCATGTCGCGCGGCAGGGGGATGGCTATGCCTGGGTGCCGGCGCCGATGAACGTGACCGGGCTGGGTTGAGGCGGGCTTGGATGACGGCGGTTTAAGTCGCCTGCATCCTTCTTTCCGATACAGTCCCAGCCAAGCAAGGTTTGGGGGAAGCGCTTGGACAAGCCCTTCGAGGGAATCGCGCAGGCGCAGGAGGCCGGCTACGCCGATGACCTGCGCCATTTCTCCTTCCGCAACTACGGCGTCGAGGACTGGGTCGGCCTCGGCCTGCTCTGGGTGCTGGGCATCCTCGTCTTCACGCAGTTCTTCAGCCGCTACGTCCTGAACGACAGCGTCGCCTGGACGGAGGAAGTCGCGCGCTACCTGCTGATCATCCTCACCTTCATCGGCAGCGCCGGGGCGGTCCGGCGCGGCACGCATATCCGCGTCGAGGCGCTGGAAATGGCCCTGCCGCCGCGCGGACGGCGCGTGCTCTGGGCCGTGCAGGATCTCGGCCGGCTGGCCTTCTGGGGCTTCGGCGCCTGGATCAGCGTGGACCTGTCCGAGCGCATGGGCGTGATGCCGATGGACAGCCTGAATGCCTCGCTCGCCTGGGTCTATTGGCCGGTGGCGGCGGGCTTCGCCGGCATGTTCCTCCGCGAGTGCTGGTGGGTCTGGCGCCGCTGGCGGCACGGAGATGCGCCAAGCCAGCAGGATGTGCTGGCTTGATATCTGTGTGCCCTCAGGCGCCGGCCGCGGGGCGACCGGATTCGTGCGTGGCAGCTCTCACATGACGAAGGCCTGCGCGACTTTAGAGGATTTGGCCGCACCGCGGCCGGCGCGCCGCGACCTCCTCCCCAACCCGCGCCACATCTCCACGGCGCGAAGGCCAGGCGGCGGAGCCGCCGCCCGCTGCTTGAGGGCATGAAAACATGACCGCCGCCATCCTGCTCTTCGGCTTCTTCGGGCTTCTCGCGCTCGGCCTGCCGGTCGCCATCGCGCTGGCCGGCGCCTCCATCATCTTTGCGCTGGTGGATGGCTCGATTCCGCTGCTCGCCATCGTGCATCGCATGGTGGGCGGCGTGGATTCCTTCCCACTGCTCTGCGTGCCCTTCTTCATCTTCGCCGGCATGCTGATGAACTCGTCCGGCATCACCGAGCGCATCTATGACTTCGCGGTGGCCGCCGTCGGCTGGATGAAGGGCGGGCTCGGCCAGGTGAATGTCGTGGGCTCGGTCGTCTTCGCGGGCATGAGCGGCACGGCGGTGGGCGATGCCGCGGGCCTCGGCACCATCGAGGTGCGGGCCATGCGCGCCCATGGCTATGACCCGAAATTCGCCGTCGGCATCACGGCGGCCAGTTCCATGCTGGGGCCGCTGCTGCCGCCCTCATTGCCGCTCGTGATCTACGGCGTCTCGGCCAATGCGAGCATCGGGCAGCTCTTCGCCGCCGGCATCGTGCCGGGCCTGCTGCTCGCCTCCTGCCTGATGGTGATGGTCTGGTGGTATGCGCGGCGGTACGGCTATGGCGCGGACGCCAAGTTCCGCGTCTATGAGCTGGGCCGCACGCTGATGCGCGGCCTGCTGCCGCTGCTCACTCCGGTGCTGATCATCGGCGGCATGCGCTTCGGCCTCTTCACACCGACCGAGGGCGCGATCTGCGCGGTGGCCTATGCGCTCTTCCTCGGCGTCATCGTCTACCGCACCCTCGGCTTCCGCGCGATCTGCAAGGTGAGCTTCGAGACGGTGGAGGTGACGGCCACCATCCTCCTCATCGTCGCCGCATCGGAGATCTTCGGCTGGCTGCTGACGACGACGCGCGTCAGCGAGCAGGTGGTGGGCTGGGTGCTCTCCATCACCGAGCAGAAATGGCTGATCCTGCTGATCGCCAATGTCTTCCTGCTGCTGGTGGGCCTGGCGATCGAGCCGCTGCCGGCCATCCTGATCCTGGTGCCGATCATGCTGCCCATCATGGAAAGCATCGGCGTGGACCCGGTGCATTTCGGGCTGATCATGGTGCTGAACCTGTGCATCGGGCTGCTGACGCCGCCCGTGGGCATCGTGCTCTTCATCCTGGCCCGCGTGGGCGGCATCTCCTTCGAGGATGCGGCCCGCGGCGTCATGCCCTTCCTGGTGCCGCTGGTGGGCGTGCTGCTGCTCTGCACCTATGTGCCGGAGGTGGTGATGTACCTGCCCAACCGGTGGTATCGGTAGGGCGCGCGGTCAGCCCTTCGCCTTCAGCGCGCTCAGCTCGGCCTTCAGCGCCGCATTCTCGCTCTTCAGCGCGTCCAGCTCGCTGCGGCCCTGGAAGGGCGAGAAGAGGTTCATCGCGCGCTCCATCATCAGCATGTTGCGCTGGCTGATCTCCTCCAGGCTGAAGGGCTTCAGCGCCTGCTCCATGCCCCGCCGCATCTCCTCCTGCTGGCGAGAGAAGCCGGTCATCGTGGCTTCCAGGTAGCGCGGCAGCACACCTTGCAGACTATCCCCATAGAAACCGATCAATTGCCGCAGGAAGCTCTCGGGCAGGAGGTGGCTGCCCTTCGCCTCTTCCTCGACGATGATCTGCGTGAGGACGGAGCGTGTGATGTCATCGCCCGATTTCGCGTCATAGACCACGAAATCGCGGCCGGCGCGGACCATCTGGGCCAGATCCTCCAGGGTGACGTAGCTGCTGCTCTCGGTGTTGTAGAGGCGCCGGTTCGCGTATTTCTTGACGACGACGGGTGGTTTCGCCGGCTTGGTCTCGGCCGATTGATCGGGCATTCGGGCACCCCAGTTTGGCTTTGGTTGGAGTTTCTGGCTTCGGTCGGAGTTCTGGCGTTTGTTGCAGTGCGAGCGTAGCACAGCCGGCATGGGAAGCCGCAAGGCTTCGCGCTATGTTGGTCCCTCCATCAACACATAGTCACGGGCATGGATGAACTCCCCCGAGGATCTCGACCGCCTGGCCGCCGACTGGATCGCCCTCTGGGAGAGCGAACTGGCGGGCCTGGGCCAGGATGCGGAACTGGCCGAGGCCTGGTCCGCCTCGGTCGCGTTGATGGCGGCCTTCTGGCGCGCCCAATCGGCGCAGATGGCGGCGGCGGCCAAGTGGCAGGCCCCGCATGAACCCGGCACGCCCTCCTCCTCCCCGGCGGGGCCCGCGCCCGCTCAACCTGCACCTGATCCTGGGCGCCAGCCGGGGGATGGCGGCGATGATGACGCCGCTGCCCTCCGCGCCCGGCTCGCCGAGCTGGAACGCCGGCTGGCCGCGCTCGAAGGCGGGCCAGGCGGAGGCAGCCCGGATCGCCGCAAGCCTCGGGCCCCTCGGCGCAAGCCCTGAGGCATTTCGCGGCGCGGTGCTGCGCCGCCTCTGGCGGGAGGATGCGGCCCTGCTGCGCGGCCTCGCCGCCTATCGCCGCCATCCGCACGCCCGGCGACTGAGCGACCCGGCCGTCCTCTGGCAGGAGGGCTCGGCCCGGCTGCTGGATTATGGCGGCGCCGGACGGCCCGTCCTCTTCGTCCCCTCGCTCGTCAACCGCGCCCATGTGCTGGACCTGGACGAGGGCGCCTCCCTCATGCGCTTCCTGGCCGGGCAGGGTGTCCACCCGCTGCTGCTGGACTGGGGCTGGCCCGGCCCGGTGGAGCGCCGCTTCACCCTGACCGACCATATCGCCGGCCGGCTGGAGCGCGCGCTGATGGCCGCCCCGCATGGCCTCATCCTGGCCGGCTATTGCATGGGCGGGCTGCTGGCGCTCGCCGCCGCGCAGCGCCGCCCGGATCGCGTGGCGGGCCTCGCCCTGCTCGCCACCCCCTGGGATTTCGGCGCCATCCCGCAGGCCCCCAGCATGGCGAAGCTGTTGCCGGGGCTGGAACCGATGATGACGCCGATGAACGCGCTCAGCGTGGACATGCTGCAAAGCCTCTTCGCCATGCTCGACCCCTATTCGATCGCGGAGAAATTCCGCGCCTTCGGCCGGCTGGACCAGGCCTCCGCCCGCGCCCACCGCTTCGTGGTGCTGGAGGACTGGCTGAATGACGGCGTGCCGCTGGCCGCCCCCGTAGCGCGGGAGACGCTGGGCGAGTGGTATGGCCGCAATACGACGGCCCGGGGGGAATGGGCGGTGGCCGGCCTGCCGGTGACGCCCGGGGACTGGCGCGGGCCGAGCTTCATCGCCGTCCCGGCGCGGGACCGGATTGTGCCGCCCGCCGCCGCCCTGCCGCTGGCCGCCGCCCTGCCAGGGGCACAGGTCCATCTCGCGCGGGCCGGGCATATCGGCATGGTGGCGGGCGAGAATGCCGAAGGCGCTCTGTGGCGGCCGCTGCTGGAATGGCTGCGCGGGCTGTAGCCGCAGCGCAAGCCAGACATACCGGGCGCAAACTTGCCCCTCCCCGCCTCTCACTTTATAGGCGCGGCCAAAGTGAAGGCGTTGCACATCTTGGCCAGCATCGACTCCCCCAGCACCTCCCCCAACCTCGCCCTCGCCGCCCAGGCCGCGATCCTCGCGCTGCCGGTGACGGAAGAGCGGCGAATGGCGGATTGCATCCGCGTCCTCGCCATGGACGCCGTTGAAAAGGCCAAGTCCGGCCATCCCGGCATGCCGATGGGCATGGCCGATGTGGCGACCGTCCTCTTCACGCGCTTCCTGAAATACGACGCGGCCGACCCGCGCTGGGCCGACCGGGATCGCTTCGTGCTCAGCGCCGGGCATGGCTCCATGCTGCTCTACGGGCTGCTGCACCTGACCGGCCATGCAGGCATGGAGATGGAGGTGCTGAAGAACTTCCGGCAGCTCCATTCCGCCGCCGCCGGCCACCCGGAATATGGCGAGCACCCGGCCATCGAGATGACCACCGGCCCGCTCGGCCAGGGCATCTCCACCGCCGTCGGCATGGCGATGGCCGAGCGCATGCTGGCCGCCCGCTTCGGCAAGTCGCTGGTGGATCACCGCACCTGGGTCATCTGCTCCGACGGCGACCTGCAGGAGGGCATCAGCCACGAGGCGGCGGCGCTGGCAGGCCATCTCGGGCTCGACAAGCTGACCGTCCTCTGGGACGACAACCACATCTCCATTGATGGCGACACCGCCCTCTCCTTCAGCGAGGACGTGCTGCGCCGCTACCAGGCCTATGGCTGGGCGGTGAAGCGGGTGGACGGGCATGACCACGCGCAGCTCGCCGCCGCCATGGCCGCCGCGACACGCAGCAAGAAGCCGACCATCATCGCCTGCCGGACCATCATCGGCTTCGCGGCGCCGAAGAAGGCGGGCACCGCCGGCAGCCATGGCGCGCCGCTGGGCGCCGACGAGATCACCGGGGCCAAATCGGCGCTCGGCTGGAACGCGGAGCCCTTCACCATCCCCGAGGGGTTGAAGGCGCGCTGGGAAGAGGCCGGCCGCCGGTCGGCCGGCACGCGCCGCTCCTGGCTGAAGCGCCTCGCCAAGCACCCGATGCGCGTGGAGTTCGAGCGCGCCATGGCCGGCAAGCTGCCGGAGAACTGGGCCGAGGGGCTGAACGCGCTGCGTGCGACCTTCGCCACCGAGAAGCCGAAGATCGGCAGCCGCATCGCCAGCCAGCGCAGCCTGGGCGCGCTGGTGCCGGCGGTGCCCGAGATGGTGGGCGGCAGCGCCGACCTCACCGGCTCCAACAACACCGACGTGAAGGGCGTGCCCGCCATCGGGCCGGGCAACTTCAACGGCCGCTACGTCCATTGGGGCGTGCGCGAGCATGGCATGGCGGCGGCCATGAACGGCATGGCGCTGCATGGCGGCATCATCCCCTATGGCGGCACCTTCCTGATCTTCGCCGACTACCTGCGCCCCGCGCTGCGCCTCGCGGCGCTGATGCACCAGCGCGTCATCCATGTGCTGACGCATGACAGCATCGGCCTCGGCGAGGACGGCCCGACGCACCAGCCGGTCGAGACCATCGCCTCGCTGCGCGCCATCCCCAACCTCGCCGTCTTCCGCCCCGCCGATGCGATGGAAACCGCCGAGTGCTGGGAACTGGCGCTGCGCCGCACGGAGGGCCCCTCGGTGCTGGCCCTCTCGCGCCAGGCGCTGCCCGCGCTGCGCGAGGATGCGACCGAGAACCGCTCCGCCCGCGGCGCCTATGTGCTGGCCGAGGCCGAGGGCGCGCGCGACGTGACGCTCATCGCCACCGGCAGCGAAGTGCAGTTGGCGATCGCCGCCCGCGCCACGCTGGCCGAGCAGGGCATTCAGGCCGCCGTCGTCTCCTTCCCCTGCTGGGAGATCTTCGCCCAGCAGGACGAAGCCTACCGAGCCAGCGTCCTGGGCACTGCGCCGCGCATCGGCATCGAGGCCGGCATCGGCTTCGGCTGGGAGCGCTGGACGGATGCCTTCGTCGGCATGAACGGCTTCGGCGCCTCGGCGCCCGCCGAGAAACTCTTCGAGCATTTCGGGATCACGGCCCCCGCTCTCGTCACGGCCGCGAAGTCGCTTCTGGGCCAAGGCCCCAACACACAGGGACAATCCAAATGACGGTGAAGATTGCCATCAATGGCTTCGGGCGCATCGGCCGCCTGGTTCTGCGCGCGGCCTGCGAGAGCGGGCGTGACGACGTGGAGTTCGTGGCCATCAACGACCTCGGCTCGGTCGAGGCGAATGCCCACCTGTTCCGCCATGACAGCGTGCATGGCCGCTTCCCGGGCGAGGTGATCGTCAACGGCGACAGCATCACCATCAAGGCGCATGGCAAGACCTGGGGCCCGATCAAGGTGACGGCCGAGCGCGACCCCTCCAAGCTGCAAT
Source organism: Sediminicoccus rosea (assembly GCF_033547095.1). NCBI lineage: Bacteria > Pseudomonadati > Pseudomonadota > Alphaproteobacteria > Acetobacterales > Roseomonadaceae > Sediminicoccus > Sediminicoccus rosea. The sequence continues at coordinate 49,629 of NZ_CP137852.1, forward strand.
GGAACGGCGTGGACGTGGCGGCCGAGTGCACCGGCATCTTCACCGCGCGCGACAAGGCCTCGATGCTGCTCGGCACCGGCGCGAAGAAGGTGCTGATCTCCGCGCCTGGCGACGGCGCGGACAAGACCATCGTCTATGGCGTGAACCACACGACGCTGACGGCCGAGGACAAGATCGTCTCCAACGCCTCCTGCACCACCAACTGCCTGGCGCCCATCGCCAAGGTGCTGCACGACCATTTCGGCATCCTGCGCGGCTACATGGTCACCATCCATGCCTATACGGGTGACCAGAACACGGTGGACACGCTGCACAAGGACCTGCACCGCGCCCGCGCCGCCGCCGTCTCCGCCATCCCGACCTCGACCGGCGCGGCCAAGGCCGTGGGCCTCGTCATGCCGGAGCTGAAGGGCAAGCTGGACGGCACCGCCATCCGCATCCCGACGCCGAACGTCTCGCTCGTCTCGCTCGACTTCGTGCCGGCCAAGACCGAGGGCCTGACGAAGGAGGCGATCAACGCCGTGATGAAGGCGGCGGCCGAGAGCGGCCCGCTGAAGGGGATCCTCGGCTACAACACGGCGCCGCTGGTCTCGATCGACTTCAACCACGACCCGCACAGCTCAACCTTCGATGCGACGCAGACGCAGGTGGTGGATGGTGGTCTGGTCCGCGTGATGTCCTGGTATGACAATGAGTGGGGCTTCAGCAATCGCATGAGCGACACGGCGGCCTACTACGGCAAGCTTTGATTTGATGCCCTCAAGCGCCGGGCGCGCGCGTTCGCGCGCTTGGCTTCGCGCCGCTTAGGGCGCGCCCGGCGGAACTGATTGTCTGGGCGCGCCGGCCGCCTTGCGGCCGGATTCTCCGAGGGCGGCTCCTCTTCTTCCGATCCGTTCCCCTGGAGATGTTTCATGCCCGCGTTCCGCACCCTCGATGACCTCGATCCGCGCGGCAAGCGCGTGCTGCTCCGCGCCGACCTGAACCTCCCGGTGAAGGACGGCAAGATCACCGACATGACGCGCATCGAGCGCCTCTGCCCCACCATCGCGGAGCTTTGCGCCAAGGGCGCGCGCGTCATCGTCTGCTCCCACTTCGACCGGCCCAAGGGCAAGCGCGTGCCGGAGATGTCGCTGAAGCCGATGCAGGCCGCACTCTCGGCCTCGCTCGGCAAGCCCGTCGCCTTCGTGGATGACTGCATCGGCGGTGAAGCCGAGGCCGCTGCCGCCGCGCTGAAGGATGGCGAGGTGCTGCTGCTCGAGAACACGCGCTACCACGCGGGCGAGGAGAAGAACGACGCGGCGCTGGCCGCTGGCCTCGCGAAGCTCGCTGATGTGTTCGTGAACGATGCCTTCTCCGCTGCCCACCGCGCACATTCCAGCACCGAGGGCGTGGCGCGCCTGCTGCCCGCCTATGCCGGCCGCCTGATGCAGCAGGAGTTGGAGGCGCTGGATGCGGCGCTCGGCAATCCGCAGCGGCCCGTGGTGGCGATTGTCGGTGGGGCGAAGGTCTCCACCAAGCTCGATCTGCTGGGGAACCTCTCCTCCAAGGTGGATGTGCTGGTGATTGGCGGCGCCATGGCCAACACCTTCCTGGCCGCGCAGGGCCATTCGGTCGGCAAATCGCTGCAGGAAGCGGACATGCATGACACGGCGCGGGAGATCCTGGCCGGCGCCAAGGCGCGCGGCTGCGAGATCGTCCTGCCGCTGGACCTGGTGGTGGCCGAGGGCTTCGCCGCGCATTCGCCCAACCGCGTGGTGGGGCTGGATGGCGTGCCGGCGGACATGATGGCGCTGGATGTGGGCCCTGCCACGGTGGCCGATGTGGTGAAGCGCTTGTCGGCGGCCAAGACGCTGGTCTGGAACGGCCCCTTCGGCGCCTTCGAGATCGCGCCCTTCGATGCGGCGACGGTGGCGGTGGCGAAGGAGGTGGCGCGCCTCACCGAGGCCGGGCAGCTGCGCTCGGTGGGCGGTGGTGGCGACACGGTCTCCGCGCTGCGCCATGCCGGCGTCTCCGAGCGGATGAGCTATGTCTCCTCCGCCGGCGGCGCGTTTCTCGAGTGGCTGGAAGGGAAAGAGCTCCCCGGCGTGGCAGCTCTTTCTTAGCGGTTTGCAAAGGCCTGGGCCTTTGCTGGGGTTCCAGGGGGCAAAGCCCCTTGGTGGCTAATAGGGAAGCTTCAGCCCCGCTTCCCGCCACGGCATGCTGACCAGCTTCCCGGTATTCGACAGCGTGATGTAGGCCGTCTTCATGTCGGCCCCGCCGAAGCAGATATTGGTCGGCATGCGTTCCGGCATCTTCACCACGTCCAGGATTTCGCCCGCGGGTGAGACAGTGGTGATTTCTCCTGAGACCAGCGTGGCGACGACGATGTTGCCCGCCGCCGTGATGGCCAGGCTGTCCAGCCGGCGGAAGCCCGGGAATTGGCAGAGCAGCGAGCCACCGCTGGTGCTGGGCCAGGGGTTCTTGCGGAGGTGGCCCGGCCCCATGATGTCGAAGGCCCAGAGGCGGCCGGTCTCGGTTTCCGCGACGTAGAGCTTCTCGCCATCCGGGCTGATGCCGATGCCATTGGCGCCGCCGAAGATGGGGAAGGCCGCTTCCACGATGCGGCTGCCGTCCAGCGCCGCCCAATAGACGCCGCCATGGTCACGGTCCCGCGCGCGGACCTTGCCGAGGTCGCTGAACCAGAAGCCGCCCTTGCCGTCGAGCTGCAGGTCGTTCGGGCCCTTCAGCATGACGTCGCCGCAGCGGTCATAGAGGGTGCGGACGCTGCCGGTGGCGAGGTCCACCACCTCGATGCGACCATTGGTGTAGTCGGGCGCGGTGCCGGAGGGGCGGAGGATCTCCGGCTCCTCATGCCAGGTGAAGCCGCCATTGTTGCAGAGGATGAGGGTGTTGTCGGGGCCGGCGGCCAGGCCGTTCGGGCCGCCGCCAGTGCGCGCGATGATGCTGCGCGTGCCATCGGGGCTGATGCGGGAGATCACCTGCGCCTCGATCTCGACGAGGGCGATGGAGCCGTCGGGCAGCACCACCGGGCCCTCGGGGAATCGGAGGCCGGTGGCCAGTGTTGTGAGACTCATGCGCGGTCCTCCTATTTGGGTTGGGGCCCTTTTGGTTCGGGCCAGGATGCGCCACGCTCGCGGTGCCGCCAAGATGGAGCCGTGCCGCATGGATCCCGTCACACTTGCCGTTCTCTCCGCCCGCTTCACCGCGATCGTCGAGGAGATGGGCGAGGGCCTGCTGCGCACCGCCTATAGCCAGATCCTGAATTCCAGCCGCGACTTCTCCATCGCGGTGACGGATGGCGATTGCCGGCTGGTGGCGCAGGCGGACCACATTCCCGTGCATGTCGGCGCCATGCCCTTCGCGGCGAAGGCGGTGCGGGACGCGTTTGGCGAGCGGATGAAGCCGGGCGACGTGTTTCTCCTGAACGACCCCTGGCATGGCGGTTCGCATCTGCCGGATCTGACGATCGTCGTGCCCGTCTTTGAAGGTGGGCAGATTCGGTTCTTCTCCGTGGTTCGCGCGCATCAGAGCGACATCGGCGGCGGCACGCATGGCGGCTACAACCCGGGCGCCACGGAGATCTGGCAGGAAGGGCTGCGCATCCCGCCCATCCTGCTCGGCGAACATGGCGCGATGCGCGAGGACCTGGTCGCGATGCTGGCGCTCAATACGCGCATCAACCGGGATTTCCGGGGCGATCTCGCGGCGATGCTGGGCGCGGCCAAGCTCGGCGCCAACCGGCTGAATGACCTGCTGGCGCAGCATGGTGGCGCGGGACTGATGGCGGCGGTGGAGACCATCCTCGAGCTCTCGCACGCCCATACGCGGCGCATCCTGGAAGCCTGGCCGGATGGCACCTGGACCGGCACGGCGCTGCTGGATGATGACGGCCATGGGAACGAGAACATCGCCATCCGCGCCACCTGCACCAAGCAGGGCGGCACCCTGACCGTGGATCTGAGCGCCAGCGACGACCAGGTGCCGGGCTTCGTGAATTCCTCCTACCCGAACATGTTCTCGGCGGTCTGCATGGCCTTCGCCTATCTGTTGGATGCGGATGTGCAGAAGAACGAGGGGGCGTTTCGCGCGCTGCGCGTCGTGGCGCGCGAGGGCAGCGTGGTCTGGGCGCGGGAGGGCGCGGCGGTCACCCTCTGCACCAGCCATTGCAGCAATGAGATCGTGGAGGCGATCATGCGCGCCATGCAGCATGCCTGCCCCGAGCGCGCGATGGGCGGCTGGGGGCGGCGCTTCCGCATCGCCATCACGGGGCGCGACGCGCGCCGTCCGGAGCGGAAATTCGTCTGGCACCTGTTTCATGCGCGGCCCGGCGGCGGCGGGCATGCGAAGGGCGATGGCTGGTCCACCGCCGGCGAGTGGCATTCGGCAGGCGGTTTGAAATTCGGCAGCGTCGAGATGGCCGAGGCGCGCTTCCCGCTGCATTTCCGCCGCCATGAATTCTGCGCGGGCACGGCGGGCCCCGGCCAGTTCCGCGGCGGCCATGGCGCAGAGCTGGAGCTGGTGCTGGAGAGCGACGGCCCCGCGCGCGGCAACACCGCGGGCGATGGCGCTCGGCATGGCAGCGCGGGCATGTGCGGCGGCCAGGACAGCGCGCCACACCGCTACGCGCTGCGCCACGCCGATGGCACGGAGCGCCTGCTCAGGACGAAGGAGGTGGGCGTGGAGATCCAGCCCGGCGAGGTGCTGCACATCCGCTCGGCCGGCGGCGGCGGCTGGGGCGACCCGGCGCAACGCGACCCCGCGCTGATCGCGCGCGATATCGAGGAAGGGCTTGCTGCGCCGCCGATTCACGCCCTGGGCGAGGTGGCCCCTGGCGATCGGAGGCAATCCTGATGCGCTACACCATCGGCGTCGATGTCGGCGGCACCTTCACGGATGTGGTCGGCGTGGATGAGGAGGGCCGCGAATTCCTCGCCAAGGCGCCCAGCACCCCGCAGGATCAGAGCGAGGGTGTGGTGGATGGCCTCTCCAACCTCGCCGCCGCCATTGGCCTGACGCTGGCGGAGCTGCTGGAGACGACGACGCGCATCGTCCATGGCACCACCGTCGCCACCAATGCGCTGCTGGAGCGGCGCGGGGCGAAGGCTGCGATGCTCACCACGGAAGGCCATCGCGATGTGACGGCGATGCGCGAGGGGCTGAAGCCCGCGCGCTACGACCTGCGCCTGCCGCAGCCGCCCGCGCTTATTCCCCGCCAGCTCCGCCTGCCGGTGCGCGAGCGGCTGCGCGCCGATGGCCGCGTGGACATCCCGCTGGATGCGGCGAGCCTGGAATCAGCCATCGCCACCCTGCGCGCGGCCGAGGTGGAATCGGTCGCCATCTGCTTCCTCCATTCCTGGGCGGCGCCCCAGCATGAGCATGCCGCGGCGGAAGCGGTGCGGGCGGCGCTGCCCGGCGTCTTCGTCACCTGCTCGGCCGATGTGCTGCCGCAGATCAAGGAGTTCGAGCGCTTCTCGACCACGGCGGTGAACGCCTATGTCGGCCCCGTCGTCTCCCGCTACCTGACGCGGCTGGAGGCACGGCTGCGCGCGGCCGGCTACGTGCAGCCGGTCTTCGTCATCCTCTCGCATGGCGGCATGGCCCCGATCGCGGAGGCCGCGCGGCTCGCCGTCGGGACCGCGCTCTCGGGCCCGGCGGGCGGTGTGGCTGCGGCCGTGGCGTTGGCAAAGCGCGGGATGGGGGGGCAGCTGGTCACGCTCGACATGGGCGGCACCTCCACCGACATCGCGCTGATCCAGGACGGCGCCGCCACGCTCGGGCGCGGGCGGGAGGTGGGCGGCGAGCGCATCGCGCTGGACAGCCTCGACATCATCACGCTGGGCGCCGGCGGCGGCTCCATCGCGCATCTGGGCGCGCGCGGCACGCTGGAGGTCGGGCCGCAATCCGCCGGCGCGCGGCCTGGCCCCGCCTGCTACGGGCATGGCGGCACCGAGCCCACGGTCACGGATGCGAACCTGGCACTGGGCTATCTCGACGCCACGCGCTTCCTGGGAGGTGCCAGGCTACTGGATGCGGCGGCCTCCGAGCGCGCCATCGCGGCGTTGGCGGGCAAGCTCCAACTCTCGACCGAGGCGACGGCGCTTGGCATCCATCGCCTGGTGAATGCGCGCATGGCCGATGGCGTGCGGGTGGCCACCGTCCGGCGCGGCGTGGACCCGCGCGGCGCCACGCTGCTCGCCTTCGGCGGCGCGGCCGGGCTGCATGCAAGCGCGGTGGCACGGGATCTCGGCATGGCGCGCATCGCCGTCCCGCTCTTCGCCGCGGGGCTCTCCGCCTGGGGCATGCTGCAGACGGAACTGCGGCACGAGATCGCGCGCAGCGTCGTCAGCGCCACCGCCATGCCGGGGGATGCGGCGCTCGCCGCGCTTTTCGACGGGTTGGAGGAAGAAGCCCGCGCGCAACTCGCCCAATGGTTCCAGGGCCAGGTGCGCGCCCACCGCGCGGCCGACCTCCGCTATGGCGAGCAGGTCTTCGAGATCACGGTGAACCTGGACGGCGTGCCGATGACGCAGGCTGGCCTGCGCGAGGCCTTCCACGCCCGCCACCGCGCCCTCTTCACCTATGACCTGCCGGAGGAGGAGGTGGTGCTGGTCACCGCCCGCGCCGCCGCCGCCGGCCTGCTGCCGCCCCTGCCACAGCGCCCGGCCGGGGCGGCCCAGCCCGCCGCCCCGCTCGGCACGCGCCGGGCGCTGCTGGAGGACGGGTGGATGGATCTGCCGGTCTGGGATTTCGCGGCACTGGCGGGCGGGCAGGCAGTGGCCGGCCCCGCCATCATCGAAAGCGCGACCACCACCATCCTGCTGCTGCCCGGCGATCAGGCGGCGATGGATGCGCGGGGCTGGCTCACCATCGCGCTGTGATCAGGCGGGACGGTCCTGGCCGTCCCATCCGGATTTGCGCTCGTAATGCCGGTAATACTTGTCGGTGATCTGCTGCGTCATCACCACGATGGCGACATCGGTGGTGTTGAACTGCTCGTCGAGCACCGCGCCATCGCCCACATAGCCGCCGAGCCGCAGATAGCCCTTGATGAGCGGCGGCAGGGACATCAGGGCCCTTTTGGCATCGAAGCTCCCGGCCGGCAGGCGGTTCATCGGCAGGTAGCGGGATTCCACCGCGCGCGGGCAAAGCTCCGGCGGCGCCTGGTGGTTCTGCGCGAGATAGGAAAGCTGCGCCGCATTGGCGTCGAGGTCGGTGCCCGGCAGGCTGGCGCAGCCGAACATCAACCCGATCTTGTGGTTGAACACATAGGCAGCGATGCCGCGCCAGAGCAGCTGCAGCGTGCCGCGGGTGCGATAGGCGACATCGGTGCAGGAGCGGCCCAGTTCCAGGATACCATGCTGGTAGGCGAGGATGGGCGCGATGTCGTACTCATCCTCGGAATAGAAGCGGCCGATGCGCTGGGCGGCGCTGCGGCGGATCAGGCGGTAGGTGCCCACCACGCTCTCGGGCCCCTCGCCGCGGTCATGGTCCACCACCAGCAGGTGGTCGGCCACGGCGTCATAGGCGTCGGCGTCGAGGCGGCTTGCCGTCGTGGCGGCATCGGCGCGGGCGCCCATCTCCTCGTAGAAGACCCGGTAGCGCAGCGCCTGGGCGGCGACGACCTCGGCCTCGCTCGTCGCGACGCGGACGCCGAGGTTGCTCGAGCGGATCTCCTCGAAGGGCGGCGCCTCAGTCATCGGCGGCGGCCGAAGATCTCAAGGCGCAGCTGGACGAGTTCGAAGCCGAGCCGGGCGGCGATCTCGCGCGCCAGGGCATCGTGCTCGGCGTCGGAGAATTCGATCACGTTGCCCGTGTCCACGTCGATCAGATGGTGATGGATGCCGCGGTCGGCTGGGTCGAAGCGGGCGCGGCCGCCGCCGAAGTCGCGGCGCTCCAGGATGCCCTTTTCTTCCAGCAGGCGGACGGTGCGATAGACGGTGGCAACGGAGACGCGGTTGTCCAGCGCCACGGCGCGCCGGTACAGCTCCTCCACATCGGGGTGGTCTTCGCTTTCGGAGAGGACGCGCGCGATCAACCGGCGCTGGCCTGTCATCTTCAGGCCGCGCTCCACGCACATCTGCTCGATCCGGGACATGCGGTCGCTGATGGTCCCGCCCTCTCTGCCTTCCTGACCCGACATCACCGGGCGCGCTTCAGCCCATAGAGCAAGTCGGCGCCTGAATGAAGCCGCCCCGGCCCGTCGGGCCGGGGGGCGGCGCGCATCAGGCGCCGGGCTTGCGGGATTGCGTGCCGAGGCCGATCTGCTTGGCGAGCGACGAACGATGCTTCGCATAGTTCGGGGCGACCATCGGGTATTCGGGCGGCAGGCCCCACTTGTCGCGATACTGATCGGGCGTCATGCCATAGGAGGTCTGCAAGTGGCGCTTCAGCATCTTGAGCTTCTTGCCGTCCTCGAGACAGATCAGGTAGTCCGGCGTGATGGATTTTTTCACCGGAACCGCGGGCATCTTCTTTTCCGCCTCAACCCGCGCCGGAACCGTGCCGAGCGATGCCAGCGTGCGGTGCACTTCGACGATCAGCGTCGGCAAATCATTCACCGAGACCGGGTTGTTCGAAACATGCGCAGATACGATTTCGGCGGTCAAACCCAAGAGATCGCCGCCGCTTGAGACATCGGACATGGTTTTTCTTTCCAGAATCAATCCCACAAGTGATTAGCGAGTTCTTCTGTCGCTTTGCAAGATGCTTTCGTAGCGTTTCCCGGCAAGAAGCCAGAAATCAGCAAGGATGAATCCCTTGGTCATCGACGTTACAGCCGACACCTGCCCCATGACCTTCGTTCGCACTCGGTTACAATTGGACAAACTACCGATCGGTGCAGTCCTCGACATTCTCTACAAGGGTGAGGAACCGCGTCAGAACCTCGCGCGCAGCCTCACCGAGCAGGGGCACGCGATCCTGGAGCAGGAGCATGGCGCGGACGGCCACGGGCGGCTGCGCGTGCGCAAGGGCGGCTGAAGCCGCCCCGCCGCTGGCCATGCGAAACGCGGACGGGCCTCAGCGGCCCGTCATGATGCGCTCGACCAGCTGCTTCACCGTCGGCACGAAGCCGTTGGAATAGAAGGGGTCGGAGCTGAAACGATAGGCGTTGTGCCCGGCGAACATCAGGTTGTTCTCCAGGCTGCCGTCATGCGCGATGTCTTGCAGCGTCTTCTGGATGCAGAAGCTGCGCGGATCGGCCTTCTTGCCCGTGCTGAAATCGGGCTCGACCTGCGTCCAGTTGCTGAAGCGGCAATGGCTGAGGCAGCCCATGCAGGCCACCTGGTCGGCCAGGATCTCCTGCGCGTTGGGCGGCGTCACGAAGATCAGCGTGGAATCCGGCGTGCGCATGGCTTCCGTGAAGCCGGCCTGGGTCCAAGCCTGGGCGCGGGCGCGGTCACCCGGCGTCAGCCAGACCAGGCGCTTGCGCGGGCCCACGCCGAATTCGGCCGTGTGCTCGCCGACCGGCTCGGAGGTATAGGCCACCTGGCGCTCGTTCCGGGCTTCCAGGTCCCGCAGGAAGTCGTTGCGGACGGCGGAGGAGTAGAAGCCGGTCGGCGAGAAGGGCTGCAGCAGCACGTCACCCGGCTGAAGCTGCGTCAGGCGCTGCTTCCAGGCCTCGCTGATCGGGCTTTCCTTGGTCAGCAGCGGGCGGGTGCCGAACTGGAAGGCGATGGGGCCAAGCTCGGGGTTGTCGATCCAATCGGACCATTCCTCGAGCCACCAGACGCCGCCCGCCATGATGATGGGCGTCTCGTCCAGGCCGAAGGCGCGCATCTGCTCCCGCAACTTGCGGACGCGCTCATAGGGCGCCTCGGGCTTCTTCGGATCCTCGCTGTTGGACAGGCCATTGTGGCCGCCGGCCAGCCAGGGATCCTCATAGACCACGCCGCCCAGCCATTCGCTGACCTTGGAGTAGCTGCGCTTCCAAAGCGCGCTGAAGGCCCGGGCGGAGGAGACGATGGGGTAGTAGTGGACGCCGAAATCCTTGGCGATCTCGGCCAGGCGATAGGGCATGCCGGCGCCGCAGGTCACGCCGTTGACGAGACCCTTGGCCCCTTCCAGCACGCCGCGGATCACACGTTCCGCGCCCCCCATCTCCCAGAGGATATTGGCATGGATGCGGGCATTCTTGCCGCCCACGTCCCGCGCCTCGCGCGCCTGGGCGATGCCGCCGGCGATGCCATAGGCCACCAGCTCCTCATGGCGGTCGCGCCGGGTCTTGCCGGAATAGACCTGCCGGATGGTTCGGCCCTCGCTGTCATAGCTGTCAGCGTTCACGGCGGAGAAGGTGCCGACGCCGCCGGCCGCCGCCCAGGCGCCCGCCGTCAGGCCATTGCTCACGGCGACGCCCTTGCCACCCTCGACGAGGGGGAGGACGTCCACGCCGCCCATGCGGATGCTGTTGATCGCCTTCACTGCTGCCGCCTCTGCCGTGCCGAATTCTTGAAATGTTAAGTTATGGCGAAACCGTCCGGCGCAAGAAAGCACCGGACGGTTTCCTTGTTCAAGTCACCTGGTGACCCCGGACTCAGTCGTCCCGGCTGCGGCGCGGGCCACGGTCACGGCCCTCGCGGCGGGGGCGGTCCTCGCCCTCACCTTCCGCACGAGGACGGCGCTCGCCCACCTGCTCGGTGATGTCCGCGCCCGTGGCCTGGTCCACCACGCGCATGGAGAGCTTCACCTTGCCGCGATCGTCGAAGCCGATGACCTTGACCTTCACCGCATCGCCTTCCTTGACCACGTCGGTCGTGCGGTTCACGCGCTCGTTGGCCAGCTCGCTGATGTGCACGAGGCCGTCCTTGGCGCCCAGGAAGTTCACGAAGGCGCCGAATTCGGCGGTCTTCACGACCTTGCCATTGTAGATCTGGCCGATCTCGGCCTCGGCCGTGATGCCCTTGATGCGGTCGATCGCGGCCTGGGTCGCCTCGGGGTTGCTGGACGCGATCTTGATCGTGCCGTCATCCTCGATGTCGATCTTCGTGCCGGTCTGCTCGACGATCTCGCGGATCACCTTGCCGCCGGTGCCGATCACGTCGCGGATCTTGTCCTTCGGCACCTGGATCACGGTGATGCGCGGCGCGGTGGCCGCCATCTCGCCGCGGGCGCCGGAGATCGCCTTGGCCATCTCGCCCAGGATGTGGAAGCGGCCATCCTTCGCCTGCTCCAGCGCGGTGCGCATGATGTCGAAGGTGATGGAGGTGATCTTGATGTCCATCTGGAGGGCGGTGATGCCCGCCTCCGTGCCGGCCACCTTGAAGTCCATGTCGCCGAGGTGATCCTCGTCGCCCAGGATGTCGGAGAGCACGGCGAAGCCGCGGTCTTCCTTGATCAGGCCCATCGCAATGCCGGCCACCGGGCGCAGCAGCGGGCAGCCCGCATCCATCAGCGAGAGCGAGGTGCCGCAGACCGTCGCCATGGAGGAGGAGCCGTTGGACTCCGTGATCTCGGACACCACGCGCATGGTGTAGGGGAACTTGTCCTTCTCCGGCAGCACCGGATGGATCGCGCGCCAGGCGAGCTTGCCATGGCCGATCTCGCGGCGGCCGGGCGAGCCCATGCGGCCCGTCTCGTTCACCGAGTAGGGGGGGAAGTTGTAGTGCAGCATGAAGTTCTCGCGGTACTCGCCCGCGAGCGCATCAATGATCTGCTCATCCTGACCGGTGCCGAGCGTGGCAACGCAGAGCGCCTGCGTCTCGCCGCGCGTGAACAGCGCGGAGCCATGGGCGCGCGGCAGCACGCCGACTTCGGCCAGGATCGGGCGGACCGTCTTGGTGTCGCGGCCGTCGATGCGCAGACCGGTGTCGAGGATGGCGTTGCGGACCACGTCCGCTTCCAGCTCCTTCATCAGGCCCTTGGCGGCGGCGACGTCGGCGCCCTCCGCTTCCAGCGCCGCGATGACGGCCTTCTTCGCCTCGCCCACGGCCTTCTGGCGCGCGAGCTTCTCGGTGATCTTGTAGGCCTCGGCCATCGGCGCGGTGCCGAGCTCGGCGATGCGGGCCTTCAGTGCGGCCGCGGCCGGATCCTCCAGCGCGACGTCCCAGGGCTCCTTCGCGGCCACCTCGGCCAGCGCGATGATGCCGTCGATGACGGGCTGGAAGCCCTCATGGCCGAACTTCACGGCGCCCAGCATGATGTCTTCCGAAAGCTCGGAGGCCTCGGACTCCACCATCAGCACGCCCTCGGCCGTGCCGGCGACGACCAGGTCGAGCTTGGAGAGCTTGCGCTGCGCGGCGGTCGGGTTCAGCACATAGGCGCCGTCGATGTAGCCGACGCGGGCGCCGCCCACCGGGCCGAAGAAGGGAATGCCCGAGAGCGTCAGCGCGGCCGAGCAGCCGACGAGGGCGACCATGTCGGGGTCGTTCTCCAGGTCATGGCTGAGGACGGTGGCGATGACCTGCACCTCGTTGCGGAAGCCCTCGGGGAAGAGCGGGCGGATCGGGCGGTCGATCAGGCGGGAGATCAGGGTCTCCGCCTCGGAGGGGCGGCCTTCGCGCTTGAAGAAGCCACCCGGGATCTTGCCGGCCGCAAAGGCCTTCTCCTGGTAATTCACCGTGAGCGGGAAGAAATCCTGGCCCGGCTTCACGCTGCGGCTGCCCACCACGGTGCAGAGCACGATGGTGTCACCCAGGCGGGCCATCACCGCGCCATCGGCCTGGCGGGCGATCTTGCCCGTCTCCAGGGTGAGGATCTGCCCACCCCAGGAAATATCCTTGCGGAAGTAGTTGTCGAACATGCGTCGTCCTTCTGCCCCCAGACCGGGGGCGTCCTTCTTGCCCCGCACAAGGGCGGGGGCTGTGATTTGCGACGCGGCAGGAAGGCAGTCCAACCACCGGGGCACCCTTGGGAAGGGAGGCTTCCGGCGTCTCGGGCGACATGGAGGCCGGGGATCTTCACCCCGCGGCGGTGCCATGTGGCCGGAAACGCCGCCAGACCCATCATCCGTTCAGGAGGGCTCGGAGGCTCTGACAACCCGCCGCAGGCGCAAGCGGTTTGAACCGCCCTGGGCCATGCCCGGGGCGGTTCCCGGCGTTATGGACCGGAAATCGCCCGGGCGCCAGCGCGATTTGCGCGCGGCGGCCGGGCAGGTTTCGCTTGGCCGATGCCCGGCCCTGGCCAATGATGGGGTCCCAACCGAAGGAGCGGCTTCCTGGTGCGACGGTTCATCCCCCTTCTCCCCCTCGGCCTCTGCCTTGGCCTCGCCGCCCTGGCTCAACCCGCCTCGGCCCAGGCCTGGCCCGACCGGCCGCTGCGCCTGCTCGTGCCCTTCGCGCCCGGCGGCGTGACCGACAGCGTGGGCCGGCTGAGCGCCGAGGCGCTCGGGGCCAGGCTCGGCCAATCGGTCGTGGTGGAGAACCGCACCGGCGCGGGCGGCGCCATCGCGGTGGAGGCGGTGGCCCGCAGCCGGCCGGATGGCTACACCCTGCTGACCGCCAGCGCCTCGCAGATGGTGATGCTGCCGGCGCTGACACGGGTGCCCTATGACGCGGCGCGGGATTTCGCGCCCATCTCGATCATCGGCGCCAATCCGCAGGTTCTGGCCGTCTCGGCGCGGATCGGGGTGAACAGCCTGCCGGAATTCATCGCCTATCTGCGCGCCAATCCGGGGCGGGTGAATTATTCCAGCGGGGGCAACGGCTCCTCCAACCACCTGGCCATGGCACTGCTGCTGCACCGCGCGGGCGTGGCCGCCGAGCATGTCCCGTATCGCGGCGGCGCGCCCGCCATGCAGGCGCTGCTGGCGGGCGATGTCGGGGCCTATTTCGGCAACCCCTCCGACATCATCCCGCACCAGGGCACCGGGGCGATCCGCGTGCTGGCGGTGGCGGGGGCGGAGCGCATGGCGGCACTGCCGGGCGTGCCGACCGTGGCCGAGCAGGGCTTCCCCGGCTTCCGCGCCGAGACCTGGAACGGCATCGCCGCACCGGCCGGCACGCCGGAGCCGGCGATCGCCCGCATGGCGCAGATCCTGGGCGCGGCCTGCGGCGAGGCCGCCTTCCGCGCGGCGCTGGAGCGGATGGGCACGGTGCCGGTCTGCTCCACCCCTGCGGAATTCCGCGCCGCGATGGAGCGCGACGGGCCGCAATGGGCGGAGCTGGTCCGGGTGGCGGGGCTGAAGCTGGAGTAGGTGTCGGCCGGCGCCTACATTCCCAACGCGCGGCGGTAGAGGTCGAGCAGCGTCTCCTGCTCCTCCACCTCGGCCGGTTCCTGCTTGCGCAGGCGGATGATCTGGCGGACGACCTTCACGTCGAATCCGGCGGATTTCGCCTCGGCGTAGATGTCCTTGATGTCGTCGGCCAGCGCCTTGCGCTCTTCCTCGAGGCGCTCGATGCGCTCGACGATGGAGCGCAGCCGGTCGGCCGCGATGCCGCCCGTATCGGGCTCGGCGGCCTGGCGGGCGCGGCTGGCCCCCGCCTTTGCCTTGTCGTCTTCGGTGTCTGACATGGTGTCTCTCGCAAGCGGGATAGGGGCCGCGTGGTAGCGCCTCTACCCGTGCTTGGCCATGGCCGCCCCGAAGGCCGCCTTCTGCTCGGCCGTCGCTTCCTTCTGGTTCGCTGCCTGCCAGGCCTTGTAGTCCATGCCGTAGATGATCTCGCGTGCCGCCGGGGTCTCCAGCACCGTGCCCGCATCGGCCGCGGCCTCCTGGTACCAGCGGCTCACGCAGTTCCGGCAAAAGCCGGTGAGGTTCATCATGTCGATGTTCTGCACGTCCGACCGCTCGCGCAGATGGGCGACCAGCTTGCGGAAGGCGGCGGCCTCGATCCGGTCGCGCGTGGCGGCGTCGGCATCGAGCTTGAGTTCGGCTTCGGGCTGCGGGATCGGCATGGCGGGGCTCCTTCGTTCGATCCTAGATGCGCCCGCGCCTGGATCCCTTCAAGCCGCCTCAGTCGGGCCGGATGTTGCCGTCGCGGATGACGCGCGCCCAGCGGGCACGGTCCTCGGCGATGCGGGCCTGGAAGGCGGCCGGCGTCATCGCCAGCGGGTCCGAGCCCTGGGCCGACATGCGCTCCTTCAGCGAGGGCTTTTCCAGCAGCGCATTCACCTCGCGGTTCATGCGGGTGACCAGCGCCTCTGGCGTGCCGGCGGGCGCGGCCATGCCGTACCAGCCCACCGCCTCGTAGCCGGGCACGCCCGACTCGGCGACGGTCGGCACATCGGGCAGGGCGGGGTGGCGCTGCGCCGTGGTGACACCGACCGCGCGCACCCGCCCCTCGCGGATATGCGGGAGCGCCAGCGGCAGCGTGTCGCACAGGATCTGCACGCGGCCGGCGATGGTGTCGGTCAGCGCCGGCCCGCCGCCGCGATAGGGCACGTGCTGGATGTCGAGGCCCGCCATCTGCTTCAGCATCTCGCCGAACAGGTGCTGCGCCGTGCCATTGCCGCCCGAGGCGTAAGAGAGCTGGCCCGGCCGGGCGCGGGCCAGCGCGATCAGCTCGGCCATGTTGTTGGCCGGCACGGCCGGGTTCACCACGAAGATCGAGGGCACGATCGAAACCATCGCCACGGGAGCCAGGTCCCGCGCCGGGTCAAAGTTCAGCCGCACCAGCTCGGGCGTGATGGCGAAGGGGCCGGTGCTGGCCAGGAGCCAAGTGTAGCCATCGGGCGTGGCGCGGGCCACGAACTCGCTGCCCACGGCGCCGCCCACGCCGGTGCGGTTCTCCACCACCACGCTCTGGCGCAGCACGCCGGTCAGCTCCTCCGCCATGATGCGGGCGGTGAGGTCGGCGGCACCGCCCGGCGGGAAGGGCGAGACGAGGCGGATCGGCCGGTTCGGCCAGTCGGCGACCTGGGCGCGCGCGGAGAGAGACGGGGCCGTGAGGGGCAGGGCGGCGGCGGCAAGGGCAAGGTGGCGGCGGCGGATCATGGCGTTCTCTCCCGGCTTCGCGCTGGCGGCGGCGCCACCTATCCTGAGACCGGCCGCGACGGGCGGT
This sequence comes from Sediminicoccus rosea, assembly GCF_033547095.1. Lineage (NCBI taxonomy): Bacteria > Pseudomonadati > Pseudomonadota > Alphaproteobacteria > Acetobacterales > Roseomonadaceae > Sediminicoccus > Sediminicoccus rosea. The sequence goes on from NZ_CP137852.1 coordinate 65,561, forward strand.
CAATCAGCGAGGCGCCGCATGACCGAGAGACCCCCCACGGAGAGACCCGCCATGGAGAGACCCGCCATGGAGAGACCCTGGGATCACTTCCTCACCGAGCAGGACCGCGCCGTGCTGGCCAAGGGGCGCTTCGGCCGCCGCATGGGATTCGGCCGCCGCCCCGCCGTGCTGGTCATCGATGCCCAGCGCTACATGGTCGGCGCGGAGGGGCAGGATCATCTCTTTCCGTCGAGCTGCGGCGCCATCGGCCGCGCGGCGCTGGCCGCTGCCGCCACCATCGTGCGCGCCGCCCAGGCGGCGGGCGTGCCCTGCGTCTTCACCCGCTTCGCGCTCGACCCCTCGGGCGCGGATATCGGCGTCTATGGCCGCAAGCGCGACCTGCTGGAGAGCCCCAACTGGTGCCTCGAGGGCACGCATGGCGCGGAACTGGCCGAGGGCATGGCGCCCGGACCGAACGACCTGGTGCTCGTCAAGAAGAAGCCCAGCGCCTTCCACGGCACGCCCGTGCTCGGCCACCTGCTGGATCGCGGCGTGGACAGCGTGATCGTGCTGGGCGGCGCCACCAGCAACTGCGTGCAGGCGACGGTCTTCGACGCCTCCTCCTTCAACCTGCGCGTCTGCGTGCCGCAGGAGGCGGTGTTCGACCGCATCCCCATCAGCCACGCCATCGCCCTCTTCGACATGGACCGCCAATTCGCCGATGTGGTGCCGATGGCCGAGGTGCTGGACTTCCTGGGCGGATTGCGCGACGGCGGCGCGCGATAGACATTCGCCCGACAAGAACGGATCGAGGATACCTCCATGCGGCACCTGCTCCTGCTCTCCCTGGTCCTGGCCCCGCTCGGCGCCGCGGCGCAGAACCGCCCGGCGGCCACGCCCGCGCCCGACACCACGGGAGTGCCGAGCTGCAACGAGCAGGTGCGCGACTGGCGCGCCTGCATCGCCGCCTCGAACAAGTCCACGCCCGAGAAGAACACGGCCTATGCCGAGGTGAACCGCTTCATCAATGATGTGCGGAACGCCACGGGCCAGAACCGTGCCGGCCTCGCGCGCGCCTGCGGGCCGGCCAGCGCCGGCTATCGCCGCATGCTCGCGGAAGGCGCCTGCGCCCGGGGCCAGACCGGGCTCTATGACGACCTGCGGCAGTCCAGCACGCCGGCGCCCGCCCTCCGGCGGTGAGGAGTTCTTCCAACCTTCAGGCGGCGGGCGCGGCCTCGGCCGTTCGGACCGCGATGGGCCTCCCCGGCGCCATGCGCGCCCTCACACGGCGCTGACCTTCACCTTCTTGCCCTCATCCGCCGCGCGCCAGAGATACCAGGCGGCGATGCTGCGCCAGGGCGCCCAGGCCTCACCGATCGCGGCGAGTTCCTTCGGCTTGGGCTGCGCCTCCAGCCCGTTCAGCAGCTTCCACCCCTCGCGCACACCGAAATCATCCACCGGCAGGATGTCGGGGCGCCCGAGGGTGAAGATCAGCAGCATCTCCACCGTCCAGCGACCGACGCCGCGGATGGCGACCAGCCGCTCGATCAACTCGGCGTCGCTGAGACTGCCCGCCTCCTCCAGCGTGGGGACGAGCCCCTCACGCGCCTTGGCCGCGATGTCCTGGATGGCGAGCACCTTGGAGCCGGAGAAGCCGCAGCCGCGCAGCGCCTCCGGCGGCAGGGCGAGCACGAAATCGGCGTTGGGGAATTCCTCGCCCTCATGCAGCGCGCGGAAGCGGTTCAGCATCGCCTCCGCCGCGCGGCCATGCACCTGCTGGTGCGCGATGGCGCGGACCAGCGCCTCATAGGGCTCGCGCTGAAGCGGCACGAGGGTGCAGGGGCCGATGCGCTTCACCAGCGGCTTCAGGATGGGGTCCCGTGCCAGCTTGCGTTCGGCCTTGGCCCAGCCGGATTTCATCTCTTCGGACATGGCGCTACCTCATGAGAATCAGCGCCAGCGTGCCGCAGAGCAGCACCAGCGCGATGGATGGCAGCATCAGCCGCCAGACTTGAACCGGCCGCGTGCCATCGGCGAGCAGGGCGCAGAGCATGGCGGTGCCGGCGATGCTCATGCCCGCGCCGGCTGCGCCCGCGAAATTGTGCAGGGCAGGCGCCAGCAGCACGGGCAGCCCCAGCACCTGGCCAAGCGCGGCCTGCACCGGCATCAGCGCGGCATTGGCGCCGACATTGCTGCCGGTGATGAAGCCCGAGGCGAAGCCGAGCGGCACCATGGCATAGGCGGCGAGATCCCCCTTCCCCGCGGTCAGCGCCGTCGCCAGCGCGAGTGCGACGCCGCTGCCCGCCAGCCAGCGGCCGAGCGTGACATAGAGCAGCATGGCCAGCGCCGGCTTCTGCGCCCGCTTCAGCGCCGCCCCGGCCCGCGCCCAGGCATCGCCCCGCGCCAGCAGCAGCCCGGCCGAGACCAGCCAGAGCACGACGGCCACATGCGTCATCGGGAAGGCGGGGAGTTCCGCGAAGGGGCGCAGGGCCGGCGGGTCCGGCACCAGGCGCGCGCCGAGAAGCGCGATCGTCAGCAGCAGATAGGGCCAGCTCATCCCGAAGGCCGCCTTCAGGTCGCGCGGCGGATCGGCCCGCCAGAGCGCCCAGATGGTGACGAGGCCCGAGGCGACGACGCCGATCACCTCGAAGGGCAGGATGGGGTGCAGCGCCACCAGCAGCACGCCCAGCACGGCCAGCATCAGCGCCTGCATCGCCTTCTCGCGCCCGCTCACCGTGACGCCGGCGCGGGCCTGCAGCCACCACATCACGGGCGTGAGCGCGAAGATCCAGGCGGCATTGGGCCAGGCGGTCAGCGCCACGGCATCCTGGGCGGGCACGCCCGCCAGCACGGCGCCCAGCGCGGTGCCGGGGCCGAGCCCGCCCCAGGGCACCATCACCAGCGCCTGGAGCGAGAGTGCCACGGCGACCGCCCCGCCAATGCCCATGGCGCGCAGCGCGGCCAGCGCGAAGACGGCGCCGACGGCGAAGCCCGTGACCGATTCCAGGAAGCAGCCCATGGGCAGGGTGACGGCGAAGATGCGCGCCGCATTGGCCTGCCGCGCCGCGCCATCGGCCGATTGCTGGACCGCCGCGTGGAAGAGCAGCCCGCCCGCCACCACCGCCATGGGCTGCAGCGCGAGGAAGGCAGCGCGCAGCGTGGCATCGCCGAGGAAACCCAAGAGGTTCGCGCCCTCGGGCAGGCTCACCGCGATGGCGGGCACGGCGAGAGCCAGCGCCACGCCGCAGGCGGCGAGCGGGCCCATGCGCCCGGTGGCGAGCAGGAGCAGCAGCGCCAGGAGCGGCGCGGCCTGGAGAAGCAGCGTCACCGCCGGCGCGCCTCGCTGATGGTGATGATCACGGCGCCGCTCAGGATGACCAGCGCGCCGAGCCAGGTCCAGCCATCCGGCACCTCGCCGAAGAGCACCCAGCCGAAGGCCGCGATGACGACGAGGCGCAGGTATTGGAAGGGCGCGACGGCGCTCGCCTCGCCCGCGCGCAGCGCCTCGGTCACCAGCCAGATGATGCCGGGCGTGACCAGGCCGAAGACAGCGAGGATCAGCACGTCCACCATCCCGATCGGCGCCCAGAAGGCGATGGCGAAGGGCGCGACGCAGGCGCTGGTGATGATGCCGACCCAGGCCAGCACCGTCTGCGTGCTCTCGGTGCGGGAGAGGCTGCGCGAGGTCAGCGTGATGCCGCACCAGGAAAGGGCCGCGGCCAATGCGACCAGCGCGCCGAGCAGCGGGATGTCGGTGCCGGGCCGCAGCATGACGGCGATGCCGATGAAGCCCAGCACCGTGCCCGCCCAGCGCGCCGCATCCACACGTTCGCCCAGCACGGGCTTCGCCAGCAGGGTGGTGAACATGACGTTGGTGAAGGAGAGGACGGTGGCGGTGGTGAGGTCCAGGAAGGCGAAGGAGAGGAAGTAGAACCCCCAGGTGGCCGCCGAGCAGCCGCCGCGCAGCAGGTGCATCCCCGGCCGCGTGGTGCGGAACACGGCCAGGCCACCAGCGAGGATCAGCGGCAACACCCAGATGAGCTGGCCGATGGAGCGCGCGAAGAGCTGGGTGGTGACTGGGATGCCGCGGTCGCTCATCCAGCGGATGAACAGCGCCTCAATGGCGAAGAGCACGCCGCCGAGCGACATGAGGATCGCACCCCTGAGATTGCCGGGCAGGGCCGCGAAACGGGTTCTCATGCTGGGATGGTGCGGCGGTCCCGCTTGCGAGGCAACGCCCATGGGCGCATTTTCGGGGCAAAGAGGGAGACCAGGGATGACGGCCTACGATGCCGCTGTGGCGCAATGGCGCAATGACCCCGAGGGATATTGGCTGAAAGCCGCCGCGGGCCTGGCCTGGAGTCGGCCGCCGAGCCGTGCGCTGGACGCATCCCAGGGCCTCTTCGGCCGCTGGTTCGCCGATGGGGTGCTGAACACCTGCCACAACGCGCTGGACCGCCATGTGGAGGCCGGGCGCGGCGCGCAGACCGCCATCCTCTACGACAGCCCGATCACCGGGGCGCAGCTGAAGATCTCCTACGCCGAGATGCGTGACCGCACGGCGCGGCTGGCCGGCGCGCTGGCGGCACGCGGCGTCACCAAGGGCGACCGCGTGATCATCTACATGCCGATGGTGCCGGAAGCGGCCATCGCGATGCTGGCCTGTGCCCGTCTGGGCGCGATCCATTCGGTGGTGTTCGGCGGCTTCGCGGCGGCGGAGCTGGCGGCGCGCATCACGGACGCCACGCCCAAGGCCGTCATCACCGCAAGCTGCGGGCTCGAGCCGGGGCGCGTCATCGCCTACAAGCCGCTGCTGGATGCCGCCATCGGCATGTCAGCGCACAAGCCCGATTTCTGCCTCGTGCTGCAACGTCCGCAGGCAGAAGCCGCAATGACCGCCGGGCGCGATTTCGACTATGCGGCGGAGGAAGCCGCGGGCGCGCCACACGCTTGCGTGGATGTGGCGGCGACCGATCCGCTCTACATCCTCTACACCAGCGGCACGACGGGAAAGCCCAAGGGCATCGTGCGCGACAATGGCGGGCATGCGGTCGCACTCCACCACTCCATGTCCATGATCTACGGCATGACGGCGGGGGACGTGTATTGGGCGGCCAGCGATGTCGGCTGGGTCGTCGGCCATTCCTACATCGTCTACGCGCCGCTCCTGGCGGGCTGCACCTCGATCCTGTTCGAGGGCAAGCCGGTGGGCACGCCCGATGCGGGCACCTTCTGGCGTGTCTGTGCGGAACATGGCGTGAAGCTGCTCTTCACCGCACCCACCGCCATCCGCGCCATCCGCAAGGAGGATCCCGAGGCCGCGCTGATGCGGAAGCATGACCTCTCCAAGCTGGAGGCGCTCTATCTGGCGGGCGAGCGCTGCGATCCGCCGACCGCGCTTTGGGCGGCGGAGCAACTCGGCATCCCCGTGGTGGATCATTGGTGGCAGACCGAAACGGGCTGGCCGATCACGGCGGGCTTCCGCGGCTTCGGCCTGTTCGAGCCGCGCCCGGGTTCCGGCGGCAAGCCCACGCCGGGCTTCGACGTGCGCGCGCTGGATTCCGAAGGGAATGAGGTGCCGCGCGGCGAGAACGGCGCGCTGGTGGTGAAGCTGCCGCTGCCACCTGGCTGCGCGCCCACGCTGTGGAATGCGGAGCAGCGCTACCGCGAGGCCTATCTCTCCACCTTCCCCGGCTTCTACGACAGTTCCGACGCCGGGATGGTGGATGCGGAAGGCTTCGTCTGGGTGATGGGCCGCACGGATGACATCATCAATGTCGCCGGTCATCGTCTTTCCACGGGTGCGATGGAGGAGGTGCTGGCCGCGCACCCCGATGTGGCGGAATGCGCCGTGGTGGGCATCGCCGATGCGCTGAAGGGCCAGGCACCGCTCGGCCTCGTCGTGCTCAAGGCGGGTGCCGCGCGCGATGCGGATGAGGTGGCGAAGGAGCTGGTGAAGCTGGTGCGGGACCGCATCGGCCCCGTCGCCGCGTTCAAGGAGGCCCGCGTGGTGCAGCGCCTGCCCAAGACTCGCTCGGGCAAGATCCTGCGCGCCACCATTCGCAAGATCGCCGATGGCGAGACCTACGCCGTGCCGCCCACGATTGATGATCCGCTCATTCTCGACGAGATCGCGGGAGTGCTCGGCCGATGATCGTCACCGAACGCCACAACAACGGCGTGGCGTTGATCACGCTGGACCGGCCGGCGGCGCGCAACGCGCTGAGCTTCGCGCTGCTGGAAGCGCTGCGCGAGGCGCTGCACGCCGCCGAGGATGCGCGCTGCGTGGTGCTGGCGGCGAACGGGCCCGCTTTCTCCGCCGGGCATGACCTGCGCGAACTCACGGCCGCGCGCGCCGAGGCCGATGGCGGGCGCGCCTTCTACGCCCGCACCATGGCGCTGTGCAGCCAGGTGATGCAGCGGGTGGTGAACCACCCCGTCCCCGTGATTGCCGCCGTCGAGGGCATCGCCACCGCGGCGGGCTGCCAGCTCGTGGCGAGCTGCGACCTCGCCGTCGCCACGCCCCAGAGCCGCTTCTGCACGCCGGGCGTGGACATTGCGCTCTTCTGCTCCACGCCCGCCGTGGCCGTGGCCCGTGCCATCCCGCGCAAGGCGGCGATGGAGATGCTGCTGACCGGCCGCTGGGTGCATGCCGAAGAGGCGCGCGCGCTGGGTCTCATCAACCGCATCGCCGAGGATGCGCGGGCCGAGGCACTCACGCTCGCTGGTAGCATCGCCGCGCGCTCGGCCGTGACGGTGCGGATGGGCAAGCGCGGCTTCAACGCCCAATGCGGATTGCCGTTGGCAGAAGCCTATGACGCGGCGAGCGCGGTGATGGTCGAGAACATGATGGCGGCCGACGCGGAGGAGGGCATCGGGGCCTTCCTCGGCAAGCGCGCGCCGGTTTGGCAGGACAGGTAAGAACATGGCCGCTTCCGACTACGATGCGCTTCCCCGCGTCGCCGCCAACCACCAGCCGCTGACGCCGCTGCTGTTCCTGGAACGCACGGCCGAGGTGTTTCCCGGCCATGTCGCGGTGATCCATGGCGCGCTGCGCCGCTCCTATGCCGAGCTGCGGATGCGCTGCGTGAAGCTGGCGCATGCGCTGCACAAGCGCGGCCTCGGGCGCGGCGATACGGTGGCGGCGCTGCTGCCCAACACGCCCGCGATGCTGGAATGCCATTACGGCGTGCCCATGGCCGGCTGTGTGCTGAACACCATCAACACGCGCCTCGATGCCGCGACGATCGCCTATATCCTCGACCACGGCGAGGCGAAGATCCTCATCGTGGATCGCGAATTCATCCCCGTGCTGCGCGCGGCGCTGGTGCAGTGCGCGAACAAGCCCACCATCATCGAGGTGAATGACAGTGAAGCCCCCTCCGAGGACACGATCGGCGGGCAGGACTATGAGGCGCTGCTCAGCGAAGGCAGCGAGGAATTCGCCTGGCCGCTGCCGCGCGACGAATGGGATGCCATCGCGCTGAACTACACCTCCGGCACCACGGGCAAGCCGAAGGGCGTGGTCTACCACCACCGCGGCGCGCAGCTTCTCGCCATCGGCAATGTGCTCTCGGCGGGGATGGGGCGGCATCCGGTCTATCTCTGGACGCTGCCCATGTTCCACTGCAACGGCTGGTGCTTCCCCTGGACGATCACGGCGATGGCGGGCACGCATGTCTGCCTGCGCGCGGTGCGCGGTCCCATCATGTGGTCGCTCATCGCGGAGCATGGCGTGACCCATATGTGCGGCGCGCCCATCGTGATGGGCACGCTGCTGGCAACACCCGAGGCCGAGAAGCGCGCTTTGCCCGGCTCCGTCACCTTCGTCGTCGCCGGTGCGCCACCGCCCGAAGCCGTGCTGGCCGCGATGCGCGCGGCGGGATTCGCGGTGCTGCATGTCTATGGCCTGACAGAGGTCTATGGCCCCGCCGTCACCAATGAATGGCATGCGGAGTGGGACAATGCGCCGGCGGCGGAGCAGGCGAAGCTCATGGCGCGGCAGGGCGTGCGCTATGTGCCGCTGGAAGGGCTCGACGTGATGGACCCGGCCACCATGCAGCCCGTCGCCGCCGATGGCGTCGCGATGGGCGAGGTCATGTTCCGCGGCAATGTCGTGATGAAGGGCTATCTGAAGGACAAGGCGGCGACCGACGCCGCCTTCGCCGGCGGCTGGTTCCACTCGGGCGACCTCGCGGTGAAATACCCGGATGGCTACATCCAGCTGCGCGACCGCTCGAAGGACATCATCATCTCGGGCGGCGAGAACATCTCCTCCATCGAGGTGGAGGACGCCTTGTACAAGCATCCGGCGGTCGCTTTGGCAGCCGTGGTCGCGCAGCCGGACGAGAAATGGGGCGAGGTGCCCTGCGCCTTCGTCGAGTTGCGGGCGGGGATGAGCGCGACCGAGGCCGAGATCATCGCGCATTGCCGCACCATCCTGGCCGGGTTCAAGGCGCCCAAGCGCATCCTCTTCCAGGAGCTGCCCAAGACCAGCACGGGCAAGATCCAGAAGCATGTGCTGCGCAGCGGGATTCGGGCCTGACGAATTCCCTTGCGCGGCACGGCGCCGATCGCCACGCTCACCTCGTCAACAACCGAAAGGAGGTGATCCAGTGTCTCATTGCAGCTTGGCCGACGCCGTTTCCGTGGCCTGGATGACCGCCCCCATGGGGGTGCCTGGCTGAAGGCGGCAACGCCACACGCAATGCCTTGAAGGGGGGCCCGGCGGAGCGATCCGTCGGGCCCTTTTCACGCGGCGCGCGCGAGCACTAGCGCGCCCCAGGTCATTCCCGCCCATCCGGCGGCCGCACCCCAGGCCACCGCCCCGCGCGGCCAGAGCCAGACGGCGAGCGGAATGGCCTGCATGGCGTGGATGGCGAGGAAATGCGCCACGCGCAGATCGCCCGCCGCGAAGCTCCAATAGAAGGGTGGCCAGCCGCCCGCATTGCTGCACGCCGCCACGCAGGCCGAGCCCTGCCCGCTGATGGCGAAGCCTGTGACGCCCCCCAGCACGCCCGTCACCAGCAGCCCCAGCCCGGCGGCGAGCCGCGCCGCGCGCGGGATTTCGCGGCTGCCGCGCCAGAGGATCATCAGCCCCAGCAGCCCCGCACCCGCCACCAGCAGCGTGGCGCCGAGGCCCATCAGCGCATAGACCACGCTGCCCAACCCATCCCGCGCGAAGTGGGACGGCGCGCCCCAGGCGGCGCGCCAGGTGATCCAGCCCTGCTCGAACAGAGCCATGGCCAGCATCACGCCCACCACCGCCCGCGCCACGCGCCCCGCCTGCTGGTCCGGCGAAAGCGCCGGCCAGAGCCAGGCCAGCGTCCAGAACCAGGCGACGAAGGAGGCGGCGAATTTCGCCGGCTTCACCCAGACCGAGACGCCGTCGAACAGCCGCGGGTCCAGCACGGCCAGCACCAGGCAGGCCAGAAGCCAGGCCAGCGCCACCCAGCCGGCCAGGGCGAATTCAGGCTGGCGGCGATGCAGCTGGGCCAGCGGGCTCACCGCGCCCCCCGCCGCAGGGCAAGGAAGACCAGCAGGCCAAGTGGTCCGAGCAGGAAGGTGGGCGGCAGGGCCAGCCAGAGGATCCAGCGCGGCAGCGCCTCGGCCGTCGCGCGCCGGGCCATCCAGGCGCCGAGGAAGAGATCGAAGGCCAGGTAATGCAGCCACCCGGCCAGCAGCACCCAGGGTGAGGCGAAGAGCGCCGCCACGCCCGCGAGGCTGGAGAAGCCACCCTCGGCGCCCGGCATGGCGAAGGCCAGCACGGCGACATAGGCGAGCGCGAAGGCCACCGGCAGCGCGACGCCGCAGAGCGCCCAGTTCACCGCGCTCTGGCGTGGAAACAGCAGCAGCGCGACCCAGCCGGCCAGGGCGAGCGTATTGGCGAGGGTGAAGAGCGTCTCGGGCGTCATGGGCTGTCTGTCCAATGGTAAGTTCGGGATAGCGGCGCAAACTGACCATTGTCAAGTTTCTCCGTCGGCGCGATAGGAAGGAGCATGGCCGTCACTCCCAAGCCGCCCGGGCGCTTCCACCATGGCGATCTGCGCCGCGCCCTGCTCGATGCCCTGGCCGAGGCGCTGCGCGAGCACCCGCCCGAGGCGCTCTCGCTCCGCGATCTGGCGCGTCGCGCGGGCGTGGCGCATAGCGCGGCCGCGCCGCATTTCGGCGACAAGCGCGGCCTGCTGACCGCCTTCGCGACCGAGGGCTATACGCGCCTCGCCAAAGCGCAGCGCGCGGCCATGGAAGCGGCGCCCCGTGATGCGGCGGCGCAACTGGCGGCCTCGGGGCGTGGCTATCTCGGCTTCGCGCGGGCCAGCCCCGGCCATTTCCGCCTGATGATGCGGGCCGATCTGGTGGATGGCGCGAACCCCGCCCTCTGCGCCGCCCAGGAGGCTGCCTGGCAACCCTTGGCCGAGGCCATCACCGCCGGGACGCCGCATCTGGACGCCACGCAGCGGCATGCGCGCATGATCCTCGCCTGGTCGGGCGTGCATGGGTTCGCGGCGCTGACGGCGGAAAAGGCGGAGGCGGTGCTGGCCGGCGCCTCAGGCCTGGATGCGGCCGAAGCGGCGCTGGTGGAGGGCCTGGTCGCCGCCTGCCTCAGGCGGTGAGCAGGCCGATTCGGTCTTCCTCGAAGACGCCGCAGGTCAGCACCCCGCCGAAGACGGCGCCGGTGTCGAGGTTGATGCGGTTCTCGCGCAGATCGGCCACGCGCTCGCGCACCGGGGTGTGGCCATGCACGATGAAGGCGCCGTGATCGGCCTCGCTGTCGAGGAAGGCGCCGCGGATGCGCATCAGGTCATCGGGCGATTGCGCCTCCAGCGGCACGCCAGGGCGCACGCCGGCATGCACGAAGAAACAGGGGCCGACGCGGTGTGAGAGCGTGAGGCCGCGCAGGAAGGCGATGTGATGCGCCGGGATGCCGGTGGCCCAGCTTTCGCGCGGCGCGTGCTCGGCCAAGCCCCAACTGACCAGCGCCTCGCGCCCGCCATAGTACATCCAGTCCGTGGCACTCGGCGCATCGCCGTCCAGCGCGGCCAGCAGCGTCGCCTCGTGATTGCCGCGCAGGTTCACCACCGGGCAGGCATCGAAGCCCATGGCGAGCTCGATGGCGCCGGCGCTGTCCGGCCCACGGTCGATGAAGTCGCCCAGATGAATGAGCAGCGCGCCGGAGGTGGGGTTTTCGGTCAGGTCCGCGCGGATCATCGCGTGAAGTTCGCGCAGCTTCTCCGCGCAGCCATGCACATCACCGATGGCATAGACGCGCTTGCCCCGCGGCATGACCACGGGTGACTTCAGCCACTTCACAGAACGGGGGTGCAGGAACCTGAGGTTCCTGCCGGGGTCCAGGGGCGGAGCCCCTGGCTAGCGCGCATTGGCGCTGGCATCCGAGCGCGTGTTGCCGACGCGCGCCGCCAGCGCGGCGGCCATGAAGTCATCCAGGTCGCCATCCAGAACGGCCGAGGGATTGCCCTTCTCAAGGCCGGAGCGGAGGTCCTTCACCAACTGATAGGGCTGGAGCACGTAGTTCCGGATCTGGTGGCCCCAGCCGATATCCGTCTTGCCGGCCTCGATGCCGTCGGTGATGGCCTCGCGCTTGCGGAGTTCCAGCTCGTAGAGGCGCGCCTTCAGCATATCCATCGCGATGACGCGGTTGCGGTGCTGCGAGCGGTCCTGGGTCGAGGCGGCGACGATGCCGGTCGGGATATGCGTGAAGCGGACGCCCGATTCGGTCTTGTTCACATGCTGCCCGCCGGCGCCGGAGGCGCGGAAGGTGTCGGTCTTGATGTCGGCCGGGTTGATCTCGATCTCGATCTTGTCGTCGATCACCGGATAGACATAGACGCTGGCGAAGCTGGTCTGGCGCTTGTCATTGCCGCCGAAGGGGCTGATGCGGACCAGGCGATGCACGCCGGTCTCGGTCTTCAGCCAGCCGAAGGCGTTGTCGCCGGTGACCTGGAGGGTGGCGGATTTGATGCCCGCCTCCTCGCCCTCGGACTGCTCGGTCAGCGTGACCTTGTAGCCGCGGCGCTCGGCCCAGCGCATGTACATGCGCATGAGCATTTCGGCCCAGTCCTGCGCTTCGGTGCCGCCGGCGCCGGCATTCACTTCGAGGTAGGCGTCGTTGCCATCGGCCTCGCCCGAGAGAAGGCTCTCGATCTCACGGCGCTTGGCCTCGGCGGCGAAGCCGTGCAGGTCGGCGACGGCCGCATCGGCCGTCGCGCCGTCATCCTCGGCCTCGGCCAGTTCGATGAGTTCGAGCGCATCCGCCACGCCCTGCTCGAGGCGCTGCACGCCCTCGATCTGGTCCGCCAGGCGCGTGCGCTCGCGCATCAGCTTGGTGGCTTCGGCGGCGTCATTCCACAGGGAGGGGTCTTCGGCCTTCGCGTTCAGTTCGGCGAGGCGAATGAGGGAGGCATCCCAGTCAAAGATGCCTCCTCAGCAGGGACACCGAAGCGGTGATCTGCTCTTGGAGCTGGAGGGCGTCTGCGCGCATGGGGGCTCAGTAGAGCCCGCCCAGCCCGCTGTCCACCCGGGCGGCGGCGCCAGAGCCCATTTCGGTGGGCATGGTGGCGGAATTCTCCGTCCCCGGCCGGAAGGCCTCCAGGATGGTCTCGCCCCGGTCGGTCTGGATGCGGACCAGCGCCACGCCCGGCGGCGCGCGGAAGGGCACGGCCGGGCTGCCCTGCAGGGCGGCGGCCAGCACCTCGCGGAAGATCGGCGCGGCATTGGTGCCGCCCGTCTCGCCCTGGCCCAGGCTGCGCGGATCGTCATAGCCGACCCAGACGGCGATCACGATGTCCGGCGTGAAGCCGACGAACCAGTTGTCCTTGTAGTCATCCGTCGTGCCGGTCTTGCCGGCGACGGGGCGGTTCAGCCCGGCGCCCGCGCGCGCACCCGTGCCGCGCTGCACGGCGCCCTGGAGAATGCTGGTGATCTGGAAGGCGGCGATGGGGTCCGCGATCTGCCGGCGGTTGTCGGTGAAGCGCGGCGGCCCGCCCTCGGGGCCCGAGGCGCAGCCCGCGCATTCGCGGTTGCTGCTGCGCCAGATCACGCGGCCGCGCTGGTCCTGCACGCTGTCGATCAGCGTCGGCTCCACGCGCTTGCCGCCATTGACGAAGCTGGCATAGGCGGCGGCCTGGCGCAGCACCGTCGTCTCGCCGGCACCGAGGCTCATGGAGAGGAAGCGCGGCATGTTCTCGATCACGCCGAAGCGGGCCGCCGTCTCGCTCACGCGGTCCATGCCGACATCCTGCGCGATGCGGACGGTGACGAGGTTGAGGCTGCGCTCCAGCGCGTTCCGCATCGTGACGTAGCCGCCCGAGGAACCGCCGCCGTAATTGCCCGGCCGCCAGACGCCCTGCGGCGTCGCGACCTCCACGCCGCCATCCAGGAAGCGCTGGTTGGGCGGGATCCCCTGCTCCAGCGCCGCGATATAGACGTAGGGCTTGAAGGAGGAGCCGGGCTGCCGCAGCGCCTGGCTCGCGCGGTTGAACTGGCTGCGCTCGAAGCTCCAGCCGCCGGCCATGGCCAGCACGCGGCCGGTGTTGGGATCGAGCGCGACCACCGCGCCCTCCACATCCGGGATCTGGCGCAGCAGCACGCGGTCGGCCCGCGCGGCGGGGGCATTGCGGGCGGGCGCGGTCCCGGCGGCCGGGGCCGCGCTGGGCGCCGGCTCGATCATGATCACATCGCCCAGCGCCAGCACATCGGACATGCGGCGGGGCGCATTGCCCAGGCGCACCGGCTGGACGCCCTGGCTCGGCAGCACGGGGCGCGCCCAGGCGAGGTCCTCCAGCAGGATGGTGCCGGTGCGCGGCTCGGCCGGCGCGCGGGAATGGGCGCGCTCGAACCAGCCGACGCGCGCCTCGCGCTCGCGCAGCTCGATCACCACGGCCTGGCGCCATTCGGGCAGCATGCCGGGCGGGCGGCCGAAGGCCTCCAGCGCGGGAAGCCATTCCGTCGCGCCATGCGCGCTCTTGGCGAGCGGGCCGCGCCAGCCGCCGCGGCGGCGGTCGAAGGCGAGAAGGCCGTTGCGCAGCGCCACCTCCGTCGCCGCCTGCAAGGCCGGGTCGAGGCTGGTGCGGACGACGAGGCCGCCACCCTGCGTCTGCTCCTGCCCAAAGCGGGAGATCAGCTCGCGCCGCACATCCTCGGTGAAATGGCCGCCCACGGGCACCACTTCGGGCCGGCGGAAGGGGCGGGCCAGGATGGTCTCGGCGCGGGCGGCACTGGCCTCGGCGGCGGTGATCACGCCGTCATCCAGCATGCGGTCCAGCACCCAGTTGCGGCGGATTCGCGCCTGCTCGGGGAAGCGCAGCGGGTTGTAGTTGTTGGGCGCCTTCGGAAGTGCCGCCAGGAAGGCCATCTCGGAGGTGGTGAGTTCCTCCAGCGATTTGTTGAAGTAAGCCTGGGCGGCGGCGGCCACGCCATAGGCCTGGGCGCCCAGGAAGATCTCGTTCAGGTAGATTTCCAGGATGCGCGACTTGGGCAGGGCGTTCTCCAGCCGCATTGCCAGCAGCGCCTCGCGCGCCTTGCGGAGCACGGTACGGTCGCTGCCGACCAGCATGTTCTTCGCCACCTGCTGGGTGATGGTGGAGGCGCCGACCATGCGGCGGCCGGTGCCGTATTGCTCGATGTTGGTGATGATGGCGCGCATCACCGCCACCGGGTCCACGCCGCGGTGGCTCTCGAAATTCTGGTCCTCGGCGGAGATGAAGGCCTGTTGCAGGCGGCGCGGGATCGCCTCGATCGGCACGAACACCCGGCGCTCGGCCGCGAGCTCGGCCATCAGGCGGCTGTCGCCGGCGTAGATGCGGCTCATCTGCGGCGGCGAGTAGTCGGCGAGCCAGCGATAGTCGGGCAGCCCCGCCTCCAGGCTGCGATAGAGCCCATAGGCCGCGACGGAGCCGCCCAGCGCCACCACGGCGGCCAGGATGAAGAGGCTGCGCAGGAAGCCGCCGAACAGCCGGAAGGGCGGCCGCTTGGGCGGGGTCGGGGGCGCGATCTTGTCCGGCCGCGGCGGGACGACCGGGGCCTCGATGGCGGGCGGAGGCGTATTCATGTCGGCCCTCTAGCACAAAATCCGAACGAATCGCGCGCCTTCTGCGCGGGTCGGGGATGCGGCGGCCTCGGTGAAGCGCAAGAAAGGTGAAGCCCACCTAGCTTGCGGCGTAATCTTGCTGCTACACAGCCCGCTTCATCTGATGGCCCCGCGGGAGAACAAACATGGCCTGGACCCGGAGCATTTTCGCCCTGCTGGGGGCGCTTTCCGTCGCGGCGACGGCCCCGGGGCCGGCCGCAGCCCAGACGGCGGCGCCGACCCTGAACATGGCCGTCGGCGCGCCCGTCACCTCGCTCGACCCGCATTTCCACCAGCTTTCGCCCAACAATGCCGTGGCCGCGATGATCTTCGACCGGCTGATCAACACGGACGGCCAGGCCCGCATGCAGCCCGGCCTCGCCGAAAGCTGGACGGCCATCGCCCCGGATGTCTGGGAGTTCAAGCTGCGGCGCGGCGTGCGCTTCCACAACGGCAATGAGTTCACCGCCGAGGACGTGGTCTTCACCTTCCAGCGCGTGCCGAACGTGCCCAACAGCCCGTCCAGCTTCGCCGCCTTCGTCCGCCCGATCCGCAATGTGGAGGTGGTGGACAGCCACACGCTGCGCATCACCACCAACGGTCCCTACCCGCTGCTGCCGCAGGACATGACGAACCTCTACATCCTGGACCGCGAAACGCATCAGGGTGTCACAACCGAGGATTTCAATGCCGGCCGCGCCGCCATCGGCACCGGCCCCTACCGCATGGTCAGCCACCGCATGGGCGACCGCATCGAGTTCGAGCGCAACGAGCAGTATTTCGGCGAGCGCCCGGCCTTCGCCCGCGTCAACTACCGCATGATCACCAATGACAGCGCCCGCACCGCGGCCCTGCTGGCCGGCGATGTGGAATTCATCGACCAGGTGCCGACGGCCGACCTCGCGCGCCTGCGCCAGGACCAGCGGCTGGCCATGAGCGAGGTGACGGGCCTGCGCCTGATCTACCTCGCCTTCGACCACCACCGCGATGACGCCTCGCCCTTCGTGACCGATGCGGAAGGCCGCCCCATCCCGCGGAACCCGCTGCGCGACCTCCGTGTGCGCCGCGCGCTCTCCATGGCGATCGACCGCCAGGCCATCGTGGACCGCGTGATGGAAGGGGCCGGCACGCCCTCCGCGCAGTTCTTCCCGCCCGGCATTTTCTCCTTCATCCCCGATTTCCCGGCGCAGCGCCCCGATGCCGAGGGAGCGCGCCGCCTGCTGGCCGAGGCGGGCTTCCCGCAAGGCTTCCGCATCACCCTGCATGGTCCCAATGACCGCTACCCCAATGACGGCCGCGTGATCCAGGCGATCGGCCAGATGTGGACGCGCATCGGCGTTCGCACCGCGGTCGAGGCGCAGCCCTGGACCACCTTCGTGGCCCGCGCCGGCCGTGGCGAGTTCTCCGCCTTCCTGATCGGCTGGGGCTCCAACCCCGAGGGCTCGCACCCGCTGCGGAACCTCATCGCGACGCAGGACCGCGAGCGCGGCTGGGGGGCCAGCAACCGCGGCCGCTACAGCAACCGCGCCATCGACGCCCAGCTGGAGCAGGCGCTGCGCGAGATCGACGATGCGCGGCGCGAGCAGCTGCTGATCGCCGCCCAGCGCGCCGCCTTCGAGGATGTTGCCATCGTCCCGCTCTACATCCAGACCAACATCTGGGCGATGCGGCGGAACCTGCAGCATGCCTCGCGCGCCGATGAGCTG
This sequence comes from Sediminicoccus rosea, assembly GCF_033547095.1. NCBI lineage: Bacteria > Pseudomonadati > Pseudomonadota > Alphaproteobacteria > Acetobacterales > Roseomonadaceae > Sediminicoccus > Sediminicoccus rosea. Next base: position 82,331 of record NZ_CP137852.1, read on the forward strand.
ACGCGCGCGCAGGACATCCGTCCCCGATGACCGTCTATCTGCTGCGGCGGATTTCCCAATCCTTCCTCGTGCTCGTCGCGATGAGCATGATCGTCTTCGTCGGCGTCTATGCCGTGGGCGACCCGGTGGAGATCCTGATCTCCCCCGATGCGGACCAGATGGAGCGGGAGCGCGCGATCCAGGCCCTCGGCCTCGACCTGCCGCTCTGGGAGCAATACGGCGTCTTCGTCTGGCGCGCCCTGCACGGCGATCTCGGCCGCAGCTTCGTCTACAATGAACCCGCCTTGCAGCTCATCCTGCAGAAGATGCCGGCGACGCTAGAGCTCGCCTTCGGCTCCATGTTCATCTCGGTGCTGATCGGCCTGCCGCTCGGCATGTATGCCGGGTTGAAGCCGGATAGCGCCGGGTCCAAGGTGATCATGGCGGGCAGCATCCTCGGCTTCTCGCTGCCCACCTTCTGGGTGGGGCTGATGCTCATCATGGTGTTTGCCGTGCAGCTCGGCTGGCTGCCCTCCACCGGGCGGGGCGAGACCGCCCATTTCCTCGGGCTGCAATGGTCTTTCCTGACCGCGAACGGCCTTTCCCACCTCGTCATGCCGGCGATCAACCTGGCGCTGTTCAAGATCAGCCTGGTCATCCGCCTCACGCGCTCCGGCGTGCGGGAGACGATGCTGATGGACTATGTGAAGTTCGCCCGCGCCAAGGGTCTCTCGCCCGCGCGCGTCACCTTCGTGCATGTGTTCAAGAACATCCTGATCCCGGTCGTGACGGTCGTGGGCCTTGAGCTCGGCTCCACCATCGCCTTCTCGGTGGTGACGGAGAGCGTCTTCGCCTGGCCGGGCATGGGCAAGCTGATCATCGACAGCATCAACGTGCTCGACCGCCCGGTGATCGTGGCCTACCTCATGATCATCGTGTTGATGTTCATCACCATCAACCTGATCGTGGACCTGCTCTATTCCGCGCTGGATCCGCGCGTCCGGCTGGAGGGCAAGGCATGAGCGACGTGACGCTCCCCGCCCCCGCGGCGGTGAAGGAGGAAACACCCTTCCGCCGCTTCGTCTCCGAATTCATGGCGAGCAAGATCGCGGTCGGCGGGCTGGTGGTCTTCACCATCATCGCGCTGCTCGCGATCTTCGCACCCTGGATCGCACCGCAGAATCCGTACGACCTGGCGCAGCTCGACATCATGGATGGGCGGCTGGAGCCGGGCGCCGTGGGCGGCTCGGGCATCACGCATTGGCTCGGGACCGATGACCAGGGGCGGGACATGCTCTCGGGCATCATCTACGGGCTGCGGATTTCGCTGACCGTCGGCGTGGGCTCGGCGCTGATCGCCTGCCTGGTCGGCGCCTCGCTCGGGCTGCTTGCCGCCTATGCGGGCGGGCGGACGGACAGCGTGATCATGCGGCTGGTGGACCTCCAGCTCTCCTTCCCGACCATCCTTGCGGCGCTGATGATCCTGGCCTTCCTCGGCAAGGGCATCATGAATGTCGTGATCGCGCTGGTGATCGTGGAATGGGCCTATTACGCGCGCACCGTGCGCGGCTCGGCGCTGGTCGAGCGGCGGCGCGAATACATCGAGGCGGCACAGTGCCTGGCGCTCCCCACCTCGCGCATCCTGTTCCGGCATCTGCTGCCCAATTGCCTGCCGCCGCTCATCGTGGTGGGCACCATCCAGATCGCGCGCGCCATCGCGCTGGAAGCGACGCTCTCCTTCCTTGGCCTCGGCGTGCCGATCACCGAACCCTCGCTCGGCCTGCTGATCGCCAATGGATATGAGTACATGCTGAGCGGGAAGTACTGGATCAGCTTCTATCCCGGCATCGCGCTGCTGATCACGATCGTCAGCATCAACCTGATGGGCGATCATCTCAGGGATGTCCTCAATCCGAGGCTGAAGAAATGAGCGGCCCCACGCTGGAGGTGCGGAATCTCCGCACGCATTTCTTCACCCGCGCCGGCATCGTGAAGGCGGTGGATGGGGTGAGCTTCACCGTCGGCCGCGGCAAGGTCTTGGGCCTGGTCGGCGAATCCGGCTCGGGCAAGACCGTGACGGGCTTCTCCATCATCGGCCTGGTGGACCCGCCGGGCCGCGTGGTGGAGGGCGAGATCCTCTACCAGGGCCGCAACCTCGCCACGATCAGCGAGGAGGAGATGCGCCACCTGCGCGGCAACCGCATCGCCATGATCTTTCAGGACCCGATGATGACGCTGAACCCGGTGCTCCGGGTGGACACGCAGATGATCGAGACGGTCCTGGCGCATGAGAAGGTCAGCAAGGACGAGGCCCGCCAGCGTGCGCGTGATGCGCTGGGCATGGTCGGCATCCCCTCGCCCGATGAGCGGCTGAAGTCCTATCCGCACCAGTTCTCGGGCGGCATGCGCCAGCGCGTGGCCATCGCCATCGCGCTGCTGCACCGGCCCGAACTGATCATCGCGGATGAGCCGACCACGGCGCTGGACGTGACCATCCAGGGCCAGATCCTGGCCGAGGTTCAGAAGCTCGCCGCCAATACCGGCACGAGCCTGATCTGGATCACGCATGACCTCTCGGTCGTCGCCGGCCTCGCCGACGATATCGCGGTCATGTATGCCGGCCGCGTCGTCGAGGACGGGCCGGTTTCCGAAGTGCTGGATCGCCCGCTGCACCCCTACACCCATGGGCTGATCGGCTCCGTCCCCAGCCGCAACAAGCGGGGCGAGCCGCTGCGGCAGATCCCGGGCATGACGCCCTCGCTGCTCAAGCTGCCGGCCGGCTGCGCCTTCCGCACGCGCTGCCCGCGCGCGGATGACGCCTGCCTCGCCGAGCAGCCGCTGCGCGAGTTGCGGCCCGGGCGCCAGGCGCGCTGCATCCACCCGCATCTGGACGAGGTGCCCGCATGAGCGAGCAGCCCATCATCGAGCTGCGCGGCATCACCAAGCGCTTCGAGAAGAAGCTCGACTTCGCCGGCAAGATCGCCAAGCGCCTGGGCGCCCCGGTGCGCGAGGAGATCGTCCATGCCGTGGATGGCGTGAACCTCTCCATCCGCAAGGGCGAAGTGGTCGGCCTGGTCGGTGAATCCGGCTGCGGCAAGTCCACGCTGGGCCGCGTCGTCGCCGGCATCATGCCGCCTTCCGAGGGCACGGTGCTCTGGCGCGGCACGGATGTGAACGCGCTGACGGGTGCCGCGAAGAAGGAGGCGCAGCTCCGCGCCCAGATGATCTTCCAGGACCCCTACGCCTCGCTCAACCCGCGCATGAAGGTGCAGGACATCGTGGGCGAGGCGCCCTTGGTGCATGGCATCACGACGCGCGGCGGCTTCGACGAGTATGTGGATGAGCAGATCCGCCGCGCCGGCCTCGATCCCGCCTTCAAGAAGCGCTACCCGCACCAGTTCTCGGGCGGGCAGCGGCAGCGCATCGGCATCGCCCGGGCGCTGGCCGTAAAGCCGGAATTCATCGTCTGCGACGAGGCGGTGGCGGCGCTGGACGTCTCGATCCAGGCGCAGATCCTCAACCTCTTCATGAAGCTGCGCGCGGAGCTGGATCTCACCTATCTCTTCATCAGCCATGACCTTGGCGTGGTCGAGCATCTCTCCGACCGCGTGGTGATCATGTATCTCGGCCGCGTCGTCGAGCAGGCGCCGAGCGAGGAGGTCTTCGCCCGGCCGAACCACCCCTACACCTCCTCGCTGCTCTCCTCCGTGCCGCGGATCGAGGCGCGCAAGCGGGCCTTCGCGGTGGTGCAGGGCGAGATCCCCTCGCCGCTCAACCCGCCCAGCGGCTGCCATTTCCACCCCCGCTGCCCGCATGCGACGGAGCGCTGCAAGGTGGAGGTGCCGAAGCTCAGGGAGATCGCGCCGGGGCATTTCTCCGCGTGCCATCTGAACGGGTGAGATGCGGCGGCGCCTCGCCCTGCTCGGCCTCCTGGCCGGCTGCACGAGGCCAGCGCCGCCATCCCCGGAGGACCCCTTGATCCCGCCCTATTTCGCGCAGTGGGAATCACCCGATCTGGTGGGCGAGTTCCTGGAGGGCCGCGACGCCGCGACCGACCCGCGCTGGGCGGATTCCGGCGCGGTGGATGTCGCCGAATATGCCCGCTGGGCCGAGCATCTCTGCGGCATGGCCTGCCTCAGGATGGCCATGGCCGCGCGTGGCCGGCGCCACACCATCCATGACCTGCGGCGCGGCGTGCAGCCGCTGGGCGGCTATGTGGAGGAGCCGGACGGCTTCATCCGAGGCCTGATCTATGCGGGCGCGGTGCGCTGGCTGAACGATCGCGGCATCGCCGCGCGCATCGTGCTGGACGAGCCGATGCCGCGCCTCGCCCCCGGTGAATTCTACATCGCCTCGGTGCATGCCGGCATCCGCACACCGGAGGTGGAGCCGCCGCGCAGGGGCGGGCATCTCGTGCTGGTCTTCGGCACGGATGAGGCCGGGCGCTGGCGCTTCCATAACCCCTCGGGCATTGGTGCGGCGCAGCAACGCGATGTGCGACTTTCGCCCGAGACCTTCTCGCGCTTCCACGCGGATCGGGGCATCCTCATCCCGTTGTGAACCGCACCTCCGATCGCGCCCTCATCCTGGGCACGGCCCTGACCCAGACCATCGGCTGGGGCACGCTCTTCATCCCCTTCGCGCTGATGGTGCAGCCGATGGAGGCGGCCCTCGGCTGGAGCCGGGCGGAGATCAACGGCGCCTTCACGCTGGGCATCCTGCTCTCCGGCATCCTGGCCATCCCCGTCGGCCGCTGGGTGGACCGGCATGGCGGCCAGGCGCCGCTCGCCTGGGGCAGCGTGCTGGGCAGCGCCATGCTGGCGCTCTGGGCGATCACGGACCAGCTCTGGCTGTTCTACCTGATCTGGATCGGGCTTGGCGTCGCGCATGCCACGGCGCTCTGGGGCCCGGCCATGGCGGTGGTGGTGGCGCTGGCGAAGCAGCCGATGCGCGTGATCACCGCCATCACCTTCGTGACTGGCTTCGCCGGCACGATCTTCGTGCCGCTCGTGGCCGCGCTGATCGCGGGCTTCGGCTGGCGCGGCGCGCTCTGGATCCTCGCCGTCGTGCAATTGCTGCCGGCGGCCACCGCCTGGTGGCAATTCGCGGGCACGCCGCCGCGCACGACCCACCAGGCGCGGGACAGCGAGGAAGCCTATCGCCGCACGCTCCGCCGCCCCGCCTTCTGGGGCCTCGCGCTCTGCTTCGCGGCGCATGCCTTCATCGGCGTGGCGCTCGGCGCGCATCTGGTGCCGCTGCTGCGCGAAGCCGGGCTGCCGGAAGCGAGCGTCATCCTCCTCGTGGCCCTGCACGGACCCTTGCAGGTGGCGGCACGCGGCGGGCTCTACATCGCGGGCCCGCGCGCCTCGACGCGTTGGGTGGGCCTGGGCGCCATGCTGCTGCTGCCCATCGCGCTGCTCTGGCTGGGCGGGGCGCCGGCCAGCTTCCTCTGGCTGCTGCCCTTCGTGCTCTGCTGGGCGGTGGCGGATGGGCTGCTCACCATTGTGCGCGCCGCCGGCACGGCCGAGATCCTGGGGCGCGAGGGCTATGGCGCGGTCACTGGCGCGCTCAGCCTCATCGCCGTGCTGCCGCGCACCCTGGGGCCGATCACCGTGGCCCTCATCTGGCAGGCCGATGGCGGCTATGGTGCCGTGCCCTGGATCCTGGCTGCCGTGGGCTTTCTGGGGGCGGCCAGCTTCGTGCTGGCCCTGAGGGACAAGGATTGATGCGCGCTCTTCTCCTGCTGCTACTGATGATGGGCCCGGCCTTGGGCAACACGCTCACCCTCCCGGGAGAGGCGCGCTTCGGCGATGACCGCCGCGCCGTGCGCTTCACCTTCCTCTGCTCCGAGAATGCCGGGCCGCAGGTGACGGGCGTGCTGGGTGTGGAACTCGCCATCCCGCGCCATGACACGCTGCGCCCGCATTTCGATTTCGATGCCTTCGAGGGGCCGGATGCGCGGGCCGGGCGGCGGACCCATCTGGAAAGCCAGGCGGGCGGCGCCGCGGCGCGGATGCAGTCACAGGTGAGCGGGTCGCTCGGCGCGGGGGATGATGCGCCCTTCGTCTTCGGCCTCTACGCCGCGCGCCGGGGCGAGGTGGCACGGCTCGGCGAGCTGTCCCGGCTGCTGGCGCCGCTGACGCTGGGCCAGGCGCAGCTCGGCTGGACCCAATGGCAGCCGCGCGGCGCGGCGATCGAGGCCCGGCTTGCCGTTTCCGCCGCGGATGCCGCACGGCTGCGCAGCCTCCTCGCTCCCTGCTTCCCCCGCTGAGGTTCAGCGGGCGCCCCCTCAGCGGCTCGCCGTCCGGCGGATCGGCGTGCCCGGGAAGTTCTGGTTGAACTGGGCCTGCCGGGCGGCGCGGGCCGCGCGGTCGGCGGCGGAGCCGGAACCCTGGGTGGCGGTCATGCGCTGCAGGGTGGAGAGGTCCTGCGGCAGGTTCCAAGACTGGCCGTACATCACGCCGTTGGAGGAGATGCCCTGCGCGGAGGCGCCACCAGCGAAACCGGCGATCAGCAGGGCGGCGGTGGCGATGGTGATGCGGCGCATGGCGGTGGTCCTTCTCTCAGGGGCGGGAGGGTGTCCCCCGCCGGTGAGAGAAGAATTAACGCGCCGGCTCCAATAGGCGTGAGACCGTAAAAACGATCTTCACAATAGGCAAAACCGATTATAGGGCGTTGGTCCAATCCGCCGGGACGAAGCGGAATCCCTCGCCCATGCGCTGGACGAAGCCATTGGCCGGGAAGGGGAAATGATAGGCCGTCATGCGCGCCCGCTCGGCCGCGATGCGGTCGAAGATGGCGATGCGGCTCGCCGTCGCGGCCGGGCCGTCAATGTCGAAGATGCTGGTCCAGCCGGGATTGCGCAGGAAGAGCTCGGGGCGGGATGCGGTGTCGGCCGTGACGAAGAGCTGATCCGCGCCATCCGCCACATGGAAGACCGTATGGCCCGGCGTGTGGCCATAGGCCGCCACCGCGCGCACGCCGGGCAGGATCTCGGCGCCGGCGGCGAAGCGCTCCACCTTGCCCTGGTAGGGGCCGAAGCGGCGCGAGACATTGGCGAAGGTGCCGCGCTGGAATTCCGGCACGCGGCCGCTGTTCGAGGAATCCGTCCAGAAGGCCCACTCCACCTCCGGCACGAAGACCTGCGCATTGGGGAAGACGGCGGCGTTGTCGGCGGTGGTGAGGCCGGTGATGTGGTCGCCATGGAAATGGCTGACCAGGATGCGGGTGACGCGCGCCGGATCAATGCCGGCGGCGGCCAGGTTCTCGCGCATGCGGCCGGCGGTGGGGGCGAGCTGGCCGCCCGTGCCGCTGTCGAACATCGTCAGCCCGGCCGGGGTCTCGAGGAAGGTGACGATGAAGGGGTTGTCCAGCCGCGTGGTGGAGAGCATCGCATCGCGCAGCGCGCCCTCGACCGCCGCCTGCTCGGCATTCACGATCCAGCCGCGGCCAGGATTCTGGCGCGGCGCGAAGCCGTCCCACACGGTGGTGGCGACGAAGCCGCCGACGCGGAAGCGGTAGAAGCCGGGCGCCTGGGCAGGCGCGGGCGCGGCGGTCTGCGCGGCCGCGCCGCCGATCAGAGCGGGGGCGGCGAGCAGCGCGCCGGTGGCGGCCAGGAGGTGGCGGCGGTCTGTCATGACATGTCTCTCCAGGCGGGGTCTGATGTCTGGCAAGGCCGGCCGCGTCCTGGCCGGGAGAAGGCCCGCCCGGGCGATGCCGGGCGGGAAGGGGCACTCAGACGGCGCTGGACCAGTCGGCCGGCACGAAGCGGTAGCCCTGGCCGTCGCGCGTGAAGAAGCCGTTCGCCGGGAAGGGGAAGTGATAGCCCGTCACGCGCACGCGGTCCGTCGCCACCATGTCGAGGACGCGGCGGCGGGTGGCGGCGGCGGCGTCGCCGTCGAAGTCGAAGATGATCTGCCAGTCGGGCCGGCGGGCCATCAGCTCGGGCCGGTTGGTCACGTCGGCCAGGAAGACCAGCTGATCATTGCCGTCGCTGATGCGGTAGATGGTGTGGCCGGGCGTATGGCCATGCGCGGCGATGGAGCTGATGCCCGGGATCACCTCGCCGCCCGGCGTGATCTGCCGGACGCGGCCCTGATAAGGCCCGAAGCGGCGCGCGGCATTGGCGAAGGTGGGGCGCTGGCCCTCGGGGCTGCGCGTGCTGTTGCCCTCATCCGTCCACCAGGCCCATTCGGGGGCGGGGACGATGATCTCGGCATTGGGGAAGGCGCGGCCATTCTCGGCGTTGAGCAGGCCGTTGATGTGGTCGCCGTGGAAATGGCTCTGGATCACGTGGGTAACGCGCGCGGGATCGATCCCGGCGGCGGCCATGTTCGCGATCATGCGGCCATTGGTGGCGCCGGCCGCCGTCACGCCATTGCCGGCGTCGAAGACCACCAGCGTGTCGCCGCGCTGGGCGAAGGTGATGGTGAAGTTGATGGTCAGCGCATCACCGGGCAGGAAGCTCTCGGCCATCACGGCCTGCACCTCGGGCAGCGGCGCGTTGCGCACGAAGCCCTCGAGAGGGCGGCGGAAGAAGCCGTCATGCACGGTGGTAACCAGCCAGCCGCCGACGCGGAAGCGGTAGAAGCCGGGCGCCTGCGTCCCAGCAGCGGGAGCGGGAGCGGCAGCCTGCTGCGCCGCGGCGGGCAGCGCCAGCGCGGAGGCGACGGCGGCGGAGCCGGCGAAGAGCATGCGGCGGTTGGACGCGATCATCTGATTATCTCCCTGGAATGATCAGGTAGATAAATTGTCAACGCGCAAATACAACCACGCTTTCCAGATGCGGTGACCAGAGGAACTGGTCCACCGGCGTGGCCGAGACCAGCCCGAAGCCCGCCTCGCGCAGCATGGCCGCATCCCGGCCGAGCGCCGCCGGGCTGCAGGAGACGTAGATGAGATGCGGCAGGGCGCTGCGCGCGATCTGCGCCACCTGCTCGGCGGCACCGGCGAAGGGCGGGTCGAGCACCACGGTCGCGAAGTTCTTGAGTTCGGCCGGCAGCAGCGGCTGGCGCACCAGGTCCCGCCGTGTGGGCTGCACGCGCGACGCCTGGGCGGCGTTGACGGCCAGGCGCAGCGCCTCGGCCGCCGCCGGATCGCCCTCATAGGCCTGGACGACGTGACGGGCGGCCAGCGGGAAGGAGAGCGTGCCGATGCCGGCATAAAGATCGGCGATGCGCGCGCGGGGCGACATCTTCTTCGGCAGCCCGGCCAGGACGGCGGCGATGATCGCCGCCTCGCCCTCGGCACTCGCCTGCAGGAAGGCGCCGGGCGGCGGTGAGACGGTGATGCCCGACAGCAGGTGGCGCACCGGCTTCACCTGAGCGGCGACCTCGGCGGGCGCGCCCTTGCCGGCCCAGGCGATGCGCGGGATGCCCGCGCGCCCGGCGAAATCCGCGAGCATCTTGCGATCCGCCATGGTGAGCGGCGCATCGGTGCGCAGCAGGATGTCCGGCCCCGTGTCGAGCATGTTGATGACGGCCGAGCCGAGCCGCTTCAGCGCGTTCAATCCGCGCAGCGCGTCCTGCAAGGCCGGCAGCAGCGCCACGAGGGATGGCAGCAGCACATGGCATTCACGCATCGGCACGAGATGCGTCGCACCCCGTTCGTGGAAGCCGATCTCGACGCGGCCATCCGTCAGCCGCTCCAGCCCCAGATCGGCGCGCTGGCGCACGGCGCGCGGCGTGGCGACCATCGGCGCCACATCGGGGTCGGCATAGCCGGCGCGCGAGAGGGCCTCGGCCAGGCGCCCGCGCTTCCATTCGGCATAGGGCGCATCCGCCCAATGTTGCAGCGCGCAGCCGCCGCAGATGGTGAAATGCCGGCAGGGCGGCTCGACGCGGTCCGGGCTGGCGGCAAGCACGCCCTCCATCACCGCGCGATCCTTGCCGGTCACACGCGCCGCAACGCGCTCCCCCGGCAGGGTGAAGGACACGAACGCCGACCCACCCTCCGGCAGCGGCGCGATGCCGTCCCCCGCCGCCCCCATCTGCGTGACCGTCAATTCAACCATCGAGCCGGGCACACCTTTTCAGAAGACGCGACACGCGCAACGGCGCGCCCGCCAGGATCCTCATGTGGCTTTGCCACATGAGGATGAGCCAATCCCCCAGGATCAGCACCAAGCCGGGGCCCCCGGAAAAACGCCGAAGGCGTTCTTATGGGGATCAGCCGAAGGCATTCAATCCGGTGATGGCGCGGCCGAGGATCAGCGCATGGACGTCATGCGTGCCCTCATAGGTGTTCACCGTCTCGAGGTTCATGACGTGGCGGATCACGTGATACTCGTCCACGATGCCGTTGCCGCCGTGCATGTCACGCGCCACGCGCGCGATGTCGAGCGCCTTGCCGCAATTGTTGCGCTTGATCAGGCTGATCATCTCTGGCGCGGCCTTGCCCTCGTCGAAGAGGCGGCCGACGCGCAGCGCGGCCTGAAGGCCGAGGGTGATCTCGGTCTCCATGTCGGCCAGCTTCTTCTGGATGAGCTGCGTCTGCGCCAGCGGCTTGCCGAACATCTTGCGGTTCAGCGTGTAGTCGCGCGCCGCGTGCATGCAGAACTCGGCCGCACCCAGCACGCCCCAGGCGATGCCGTAGCGCGCGCGGTTGAGGCAGGAAAACGGCCCGGCCAGCGAGCGCACGCCGGGCAGGCGGTTCTCATCGGGGACGAAGACCTCATCCATCATGATCATGCCGGTGATGGAGGGGCGGAGCGAGAACTTGCCCTCGATCTTCGGCGTGGTCAGGCCCTTCATGCCGCGCTCGAGCAGGAAGCCGCCCAGCGTGCCCTCGTCATCCTTGGCCCAGACCAGGCAGACATCGGAGATGGGGGAGTTGGTGATCCAGGTCTTGGAGCCGGAGACGAGCCAGCCGCCATCCACCTTCTTCGCGCGGGTGCGCATGGAGGAGGGGTCGGAGCCGGCATCGGGCTCGGTCAGGCCGAAGCAGCCGACCCATTCGCCGGTGCGCAGCTTGGGCAGGAACTTCTGCTTCTGCGCCTCGGAGCCATAGGCATGGATCGGGAACATCACCAGCGAGGACTGGACGCTGAACGCGGAGCGATAGCCGCTGTCCACGCGCTCCACTTCGCGCGCCATCAGGCCGTAGGCGACGTAGCTGACGCCGGCGCAGCCATAGCCTTCCAGCGTGGCGCCCAGGAAACCCTGCTCGCCGAAGGCGTTCATGATGGAGCGGTCGAAGGTCTCGTGCCGGTTGGCCATCAGCACGCCGGGCATCAGGCGGTCCTGGCAGAAGGCGCGGGCGGCGTCGCGGATCATCCGCTCGTCTTCGGTGAGCTGCTCATCCAGCAGGAAGGCGTCGTCCCACTGGAAGGGCGCGGGCTTCGACTTGATGGCGGGCGAGACGACGTTCATGAGCTTCTTCCTTCCGGCGGCTTGGCGCAGGCGCTGGCTTTAACATGCCTGAGTTGGGCAGGGCCATAAGCCCTGCAAGCCCAGGAGCCTGATCCGCCGAGGTGGAACACCGAGGCGGTCAATCTTCCTCCCAGCTAGTCCAACGGCGGCAGACTGCGGAAATAGGCGAAAAGATCGGCGATGTCCTGATCCGTCATCGCGGCCCAGACCCGCCCGCGCCCCATGGGTGGCATGAGCGGCCGGCCATCGCCGCCGATCTCCTCGCGGAGCGCCCGGGTGAATTGCGCCAGCGTCCAGTTGCCGATGCCGGTGGTGGTGCTGGGCGTCAGGTTGCGCGCCACCACGGTGCCCCAGGGGCCGGTGAAGGAGAGGCCCTGCGCGCCCTCCCGGCCCGGGATAATCCGCATGTCGGGGCCGCGACCGGAATGGCAGTCCAGGCAATGCGCGATGGGCCCGGCCAGGTAGGCGCCCCGCGCGACGGGGGTGTCGGCCGGTGGCGGCACATTCGCCACCGCCGGATGGGCCGGCACCGGGAAGGGATAGCTGGAGCGGCCCTGCACCGCGTTGCGCACGGGTGGCACGCTGCGGAGATAGGCTGCCATGGCGGCGGCATCGGCGTCAGAGATGCGGCTGTAGAAGTCGATCGGCATGGGCCAGCCGATATTGCTGCCATCCGGCCGCTTGCCCTCGCGGATGGCGCGGATGATCTGCGCCTCGGTCCAGTTGCCGATGCCGGTCTCGCGGTCCGGCGTGATGTTGGGGATGACGGCCCGCATCGGGCCTTCCTCGATCACCCAGCCGCCGGCCAGGCCGCGCCCGGCGATGGGTTGGCCGTCAGCTCCTCGGCTTGCGTGGCAATTGGCGCAATGCCCCACGACCTCGACCAGGTAGCGGCCACGCTCGAGCGATTGGGGGGTGGGCTGCGCCCCGGCCGTTCCGGTCCAGAGCGCGAAAACTCCGGCCAGCATCCACCACCGCATTCCCAACCTCCCTTCATCTCGTTGTCGGAAGGTTAGGAAGGCGGGCGCGATAGGTGCAAGCAAAAGCCGCCTCAGGCGGCGGCTTCGGTGCCCTCGGCCACCGGGGTGACAACCTCAGCCGGGATCTCGGCAGCGGTCTCGACCACGGGCTCGCCCCGGGCCTCGGCAGCGAGGCCTTCGGCAGCGGGGGCCTCGGCCGCCGGGCGCTTCGGGCGCGGGATCGGGATCAGCATGAAGGCTGGGATGCTGTCACCGAAGCCACGCACCGCGGGGCCCATGTCGTCACGGTCGCGGCCACGCGGCGCGTCATCGCGGTCGCGCGCGCGGGGGGCGTCATCGCGATCGCGACCACGCGGGGCCTCGTCACGGTCGCGGCGCGGGCGCGGGGCCTCGTCGCGCCGGAATTCCTCGCGCGGCGGGCGGGCATCGCTGCGGCGCGGGCGGTCGTCGCGACGGGGACGCTCCTCGACGGCGGCCACCTCCTCCGGCGCGGCGGCGGGCTCGGCGTCGCGGCGCGGCGCGCGGCCACGGCCCTCGCCCCGACCTTCGCCCCGGCCCTCGCTGCGGCCGCCGCGATCCCGGCCACCACGGCCCGCCTCGGGCCGGCCACCCGGGCGGGCGCCACCCCGGCCACGCCGGCGCGTCGCCGCCTCGGCGATCTCTTCCTCGGTCACGACGTCGAGACCCTCGACCTCCATGCGCGGGATGGGCGCGCCGGTCAGCTTCTCGATGGCTTGGACGAGCTTGCCGTCATCCGCCGTCGCGATGGTGTAGGCATGGCCCTCGCGCCCCGCGCGGCCGGTGCGGCCGATGCGGTGGACGTAATCCTCGGAGTGGAAGGGCACGTCGAAGTTGAAGACATGGCTGAGCCCACCGATGTCGAGGCCGCGCGCGGCCACGTCGGAGCAGACCAGCAGCCGGATCTCATTCGCCTTGAAGGCGTTCAGCGTGGCGAAGCGGGCCGACTGGTCCATGTCGCCATGCAGCGCGCCGACCGAGAAGCCATGCCGCTTGAGCGACTTGTAGAGGATGTCCACCTCGATCTTGCGGTTGCAGAAGATCAGGGCGTTCTGCACCTGCTCGCGCCGGATCAGGCGGCGCAGCGCCTCGCGCTTGTCGCGCTCCTGCACGTAGAGCACGCCGGTCGTGATCGTCGTCGCCACCGTCGCGGGGCGGGAGACGGTGATCTCCTTCGGGTTCTGCAGGAAGGCATCGGCCAGCTTGCGGATCTCCGGCGCCATGGTGGCGGAGAAGAACAGCGTCTGCCGGAGGCGCGGGATGATCTGCACGATGCGCTCGACATCGGGGATGAAGCCCATGTCCAGCATGCGGTCGGCTTCGTCGATCACCAGCAGCTTGCAGTCGGCCATCAGGATGCGGCCGCGATCAAACAGGTCGAGCAGACGACCTGGGGTCGCGATCAGCACGTCCACGCCCTTCTCGAGCACGTCGCGCTGGTCGTTCATGCTTTCGCCGCCGATCAGCAGCGCATGGTTCAGGTTGAGGTACTTGCCATATTTCACGAACTGCTCGGCGACCTGCAGCGCGAGCTCGCGCGTCGGCTCCAGGATCAGGCTGCGCGGCATGCGCGCCTTGGCGCGGCTGCCGGAGAGGATGTCCATCATCGGCAGCGTGAAGCTGGCCGTCTTGCCGGTGCCGGTCTGCGCGCAGCCCAGCACGTCGCGGCCCATCAGCACGATGGGGATCGCCTGTTCCTGGATCGGCGTGGGGTGGGTGTAGCCCGCCTCGGTCACGGCGCGGACCAGCTCGTCCGACAGGCCGAGATCGGCGAAGACGGTCCGCGGCGGGGCGGCTTCCTCGGGCGCGTCATCCTCGGTGGCGTCGGCGGCTTCCGCTTCGGGTGCCTGGGCTTCCGGCGCTTCGGCGATGGGCGCTTCGGCGATGGGCGCTTCCGTCACGACGGCTTCCGCCGCGAGGGGCTCGGCCTCGGCGGCCGGAGCTTCGGCCTGGACGACGGCCGGCGATTCTTCGATGGCAATGGCCGCGTTGGCGGCGGGAAGGCTCTCTCCGGGCATGTCAGTCGCCGCGGCGGCGTTCGGGGTGGTCTCGTTCAAAATGGGGCATCCTGGCCTAAGGGGGCCCGCGCGAAAGGCGCAGGGCCGCTCGGGCGGACCTGCCGCCCTCTTCATCAACGGCGGGGATATGCGCCCGAAACGGGCCGCATGCAACCGGAAACCGGGCGATTGCGCCCGCACGGCGCGCGATTTATGCCCGTTCGATGCCGATTCCCCTCCTGCTGCTCCCCGGTCTGCTCTGCGATGCGCGCCTCTGGCGCGATTGCCTGCCCGCAGGCGCCCAACCCCGCATCGCCGACCTGACGCAGGATGACAGCGTGGGCGCCATGGCCCGCCGCGCGCTGGAGCTGGTCGTGGATGCGCCGCATTTCGCCGTCGCGGGCCTCTCCATGGGCGGCTATGTGGCGCTGGAAGTCTGGCGCCAGGCGGGCCCGCGCGTGACGCACCTGGCCCTGCTCGACACCTCCGCACGGCCCGATACGCCGGAGCAGACGCAACGCCGGCTCGACCTCATCGCCCTTTCGGGGCGCGGCGCCTTCAAGGGCGTGACGCCCCGCCTGCTGCCGCTGCTGCTGCATCCCTCCCGCCTCGATGGCCCGCTCGCCGGCGCGGTGATGGAGATGGCCGAGCGCGTGGGCGTGGAGGGCTTTCTCCGGCAGCAGCGCGCCATCATGGCGCGGCCGGATTCCCGGGGCGACCTGCCGCGCATCGGCGTGCCCACCCTGGTCGCCTGCGGCGATGCGGATGCGCTGACGCCGCCCGCGCTGCATGACGAGATGGCCGCGCTGATCCCCGGCGCGCGGCAGGTGAGCTTCGCCGGCTGCGGCCACCTGCCGACGATGGAGGCGCCCGCCCTGGTGCGCGCCGCGCTGGAGGATTGGCTCAGCCCGCCACGCAGCGCGTGACATTGGGCTGATCCCGCGCCGGGATGGCGGTGGTGCCCGGCGGGCAGGGCAGTTGGGCGCGGGTGGGCGGCGGCAGGCCCTGGTCCCAGTCGCGCACCGCCGGGTCGTCACCCAGCCAGCCTGTGCCGGCGGCGCCGATGCCGGGCCCGCGCGTGCAGCGCCCGCGTCCCTGCGGCGTGCCGCCATGCGGGCAGAGGAAGGCGCGCGCGGAAGCGAGCGCGGCGGCACTCGCGCGCGGGCTGCGCGGCTGGCCCACGGGCCGCGATTCCACCACGCGCCCAGCGCCGCGCGTCTCCGTGCGGGGGCCGGTCGGGTTGCGCGGCATGTCCTGCGCTGCGGCGGCGCCGCACCAGGTCAGCGCAAGAAGGACGGCGAGGGGGCGCATCTGCGTCCATCCTAGAGCATGCGCATCCATGATGGGATCAACCGGCGCAGCACCGGCCCGGATCACGCGGGGCCCGATTGCGCTGGACGCATGGCTGCCGCATCCTTCCCATATGGGAAAATCGGCCGACCCGACACTGCTGCTGGAGCGGTGCCAGTCCATGGGCGGCATGGACTGGGCAGCCGACCGCGTGGCATGGGTGCAGGCCTGCTTCCTCCTCCTCGTCACCCTGTTGCTCGCAGTGCCGGCGGCGGCCCAGCAGCAGCCGAACAACGCCTGCCGCATGGCCTGCCGCGTCGGCCAGGCCCCGCCCTCGCCCGACCAGCGGCAATGCCTCGCGCAATGCATGGCGGGCCAGCCGATCACCCGCGACGCGCCGGGCCAGGCGCGGCCCGCCGGTTCGCAGGCGGGCAGCCCCTCGGCGGCGATGCGACCGCAACAGCCGCCCCCGCAACAGCAACCGCAGCCGCAGCAGCAAGCCAGGGCGCAGCCCAACCCGCCGCAGCAGCAGCGCGGCCGGGGCGCGGCGCCGCCCCCCGGCTCAGCCCAGGCCGCCAGCCCCGCCGTGCCATCGCCGCAGCCAAGGCCCGGCGCGCTCTACGGCGCCTTCTACATCGGTATCCCACCCAGCATGAGCTACGGCATCGCGGTCGCGCAGCGGGACCGTTCGCAGGCGCATCGCCTCGCCGAGATCGCCTGCCGCGGCCGGGGCGGCAATTGCTCCCTGCAGACAGAGTTCAGCGAGATCTGCGTGGCCGTGATGGAGGGCGTGCGCCGCGCGCCCAGCGCCTTCTTCATGACGAGCGACCCGCGCACCTACATCGTGCGCGCCGTCACGCTCGGCAATGCGAGCAACCCCGCCGATGCCGAGCGCAGCGCGCGCGATGCCTGCATGGCGCGCGAGCGCGGCGCGCTCACCTGCCGCATCGTGCATGCGGAGTGCGGCGCGCGCTGAGGCGCGCGCTCAGCGCCGCGCCGAGCGGACCAGCTCCGCCAGTTCCCGGTTGAAGCGCGGCGCATCCTCCCAGAAGGGCGCATGGCCGATGAAGGGAAATTCGCTGAGCCGAGAGCCCGGAATGAGCGCGGCGGTATGCCGCCCCATCGTGATGTCCGAGACCTTGTCCAGCACGCCATGCGTCACCAGCACCGGCACATCCACCGTGCGAAGCCGCCCCTCGAAGGTGATGGGCCGGCCCCCCAGGCCGATCCGCACATGGCGCGGCACCATCATGTTGAAGGAAAGCATCACCTCGAAGTCATTGGCGCTGGGCTGCACTTCGAAGCAGTCGCGCAGGAAGGCGATGGTGGCGGCGATGGCCGTCGCCGGGTCCGGACTGCCCATCGGGCCCAGGTGGCGCAGCGCGCGGCCATAGCGGGACGTCTCCGCGGTGGAGGAAGTGGCGGCGACCCAGTTCATCGCGCCAATGGCGCCCGTGCCGTACTCGGCCACATAGTCGCCCATCAACCGCCCGGCATAGGACCAGCCGACCAGGGTGGGCCGCGCCAGCTGGAGCTGGTCGATCACCGCCTTCACGTCATCGGCCCAGAGCTTGCTGTTGCGGTAATGCTCGTTGCCGACCGGCTTGTCGCTCATGCCATGGCCGCGCAGATCGAGCGCCACCATGCGGAAGTCGCGCGCCAGCGCCGGGTCGCGCGTCTGCCGGTCCCAGCAGAGAGCGGCCTGGGCATAGCCGTGCAGGAAGAGGATCGCGGGGCCCTGCGGGTTGCCATACTCATACGCAGCGAGCGTCAGCCCATCCGGCGTGCGGATGCTGTGCGGGCGATAGGGCAGCGCCGGCCCGGCGGGTGCCGCGGGCGCCGGCGTTGCGGGGGCCTGGGTCGCGGGGGCTTGGGCGAGCGTGACGCCGCCCGGCAGCGCGGCGGCGGCGGCGAGACCGGCGGTCAGGGTATTGCGGCGGCTGGGCATGAGCGTCCTCCCTTTGGATTTGGGAGGAGGCTAACGCTTCTGGCTCCGCGGATCGAGGGCGTCTCGCAGCCCGTCGCCCACCAGGTTGAAGGCCAGCACCACCAGGAAGATGGCGAGGCCAGGGAAGATGGCGAGCCAGGGCGCGCTCTCGATGAAGCGCTGCGCCGAATTCAGCATCGAGCCCCAGGAGGGGTTGGGCGGCTGCTGACCGAGGCCGAGGAAGCTGAGCGAGGCTTCGGCGATGATCGCCTCCGCAATGGCCAGCGTCGCCTGCACCAGCAAGGGCGGCAGGATGTTGGGCAGCACATGGAGCAGGCCGATGCGCCAGGGCGGGTTGCCCATGGCGCGCGCCGCTTCCACCCAGTCGGTGCTGCGGGCATCGAGCGCCATGCCGCGCGCGAGCCGCACGAAGATGGGCGAGGCGGAGATGGCGATGGCGAGCATCGCATTCTCCAGCGCGGGCCCAAGGAAGGCGGCGAGCGCGATCGCGAGGATCAGGAAGGGAATGGAGAGCATGGCATCGGCCACGCGGCTGATCACCATGTCCATCCACTTGCCGCCGAGCCCCGCCAGCAGCCCGATCGGCACGCCGATGAGTGCCGCGCCGCCGACCGCGATGACGCCCGCCATGAGGCTGGCGCGCGCGCCGTGCAGCACGCGGCTCAGCACGTCCCGCCCGTTCTCATCGGTGCCGAAGGGATGCGCCCAGGAGGGCGGCTGGCGCAGGCGGGACCAGCTGGTCTCCAGCGGATCATAGGGCGCGATCCAGGGGGCGAAAACCGCCGCCACCACGAAGATGACGACGACGACGAGCCCGAACATGGCGAGCTTGTGCTGCGCGAAGCGCCGCAGCGCGCGGCGGCCGGGGCTCTCGCCCGTCTCGATCGCGATCTGTCCGGCGCTGCTCATGCGGTTCGCAGCCTAGGATTGATGGCCATGTAGAGCATGTCGGCGATCAGGCTGAGGGTCACGAAGATCAGCGCGGTGGCCATCACCACGCCCTGCACCACCGGGTAGTCGCGGTTGAACACCGCATCCACCACGAGCTTGCCGAAGCCGGGGATGGAGAAGATCTGCTCGGTCAGCACGGCGCCCGCCAGCAGGCGGCCGAACTCGATGGTGCCAAGCGTCACCACCGGAATCAGCGCGTTCCGCAGCGCATGCTTGCCGACCACGAATTTCTCGGAAAGGCCCTTGGCCCGCGCGGTCCGCACGTAATCCTGGCTGAGCGCGCCCAGCATGGCGGCGCGGGTGTGGCGCATCAGCACGGAGGCCACGCCGGTGCCGAGCACGAAGGCCGGCATGATGGTCGTCTCCAGGCTCATCACCGGGTCTTCCCAGAGCGGCACATAGCCGCTGGGCGGCAGCCAGCCGAGCTGCACGGAGAACAGCAGGATCATCATGATGCCGAGCCAGAAATTCGGCATGGAGATGCCGAAGAGGGCGATGCCGTTGATCGCCCAATCCGCTGGCCGGTCACGCCAGACGGCGCTCAGCACGCCGCAGGGCACGCCAATGACCACGCCGATGACGAAGCTCATCGCCGCCAGCTGGAAGGTGACCGGCAGCTTCTCCAGGATCAGCTCGCCCACCGGCATGCGGATGCGCCAGGAGAAGCCGAAATCCCCATGCAGCACGCGCCAGAGCCAGTGCAGGTATTGCTCCACCAGCGGCCGGTCGAGCATGAGTTCGGCGCGGATCTGCGCCAGCACCTGCGGGTCGCCCCGCTCCTCCCCCGCCAGGATCAGCGCGGGGTCGCCAGGCATCAGCTGCTGCAGCCCGAAGACCAGCACCGAGAGGATGAGCAGCGTCGGGATCACCTGCCCGAGGCGGCGGAGGAGCCAGAGCCACATGATGCTATTGCAGGCGCATGCCCTGCGGGCGGATCAGGCCGTCGGGCACGCTGACGAAGCCGTTGAGCCGCGCCGTGTGCGCCACGATGTTCTTGCGATGCCACAGGTAGATGCGGTGGCGGTCCTGCCGGAAGGCGATCTGGTAGGCCTGGGCATAGAGCGCGCGGCGGGCATCCGCACTGGGCTCGATGCGGGCGGCATCCAGCAGGCGGTCCACCTCGGGGTTGCTGTAGCGCCCGTCATTCTGCGCGCCGCGCGAATGGGTGAAGGCCCAGAAATTGCCGTCGATGTCCACGCGGCCGGACCAGGCGACGAGATACAGCTCGAACTCGCCGCGCGTCGCGGCCTGCAGCGAGGTGGCGAATTCCGTCGCGTTCAGGCGCAGCTCGAAGCCGGCTTCGCGCACCATGGCCTGGATCACCTCGCCCACCTGGCGGAGATCGGGGTTGTTCGGCACGGTCATTTCCACGCGCACCGGCGTGGTCACGCCCGCCTCGCGCAGCAGGGCGCGGGCGCGCTCGATGTTGCGCGGCTCGGGGCGGAAGTCGCGGATGTGCATGGGGTTGGCCGGCGGCACGGGCTGGGCCGTGGGCGCGAACATCCCCTCATAGACCACGCGGTTCACCGCATCGCGATCAATGGCGAGTTCGAAGGCCTCGCGCACGCGGGCATTCTGGCCGATCGGCGTCTGCGCGCGCGCGCCATTGCCGGTGTTGATGGTGATGCCCTGGTAGCCCAGCTCATCGCTGATGGAGAGGCGCAGACGGCTGTTGCGGCGCACCGCCGGCACGTCATCGGGGTCGATGGTCTGCACCATCTCGAGCGCGCCGGATTGCAGGTTGGCGAGGCGCACCGTGCTATCCGGGATCGGCAGGTAGGTGATGCGGTTCAGGTGGATGGCGCCGGCATTCCAGTAGTCCGGGAAGCGCTCCACCACGATGCGGTCCTGTGCCACGCGCTCGACGAAGCGGAAGGGACCGGCGCAGACCGGGCGGTTGCCGAAATTGCGGCCGGCGGCCTCAGCGGCGCGCGGGCTGACGATCATGCCGGCACGGTCGGTGAGCTGGCTGAGGAAAGGGGCGGAGGGCGCCGTCAGCTTGATGCGGATCTGCGTCGGGCTCACCACCTCCATCGCCTCGATGGTGTTGATCTCGCTGCGGCGGAAGCTGCCCTGCATCGTCAGGTGGCGGTTCAGGCTGTAGCGCACGGCCTCGGCGTCCATCACCTCGCCATCATGGAAGCGCACGCCCTCGCGCAGCGTGATGAGCAGGGTGCGCGGGTCCTCCCAGGTATAGCCGGTGGCGAGCTGGGGGACGATTTCCAGCTTGTCGTTGATGTCGAAGAGCTTGTCGCAGAGGCTCGCGAAGACGATGCGGCCGACGAAGGTGCGCGCGAGCGTGGGGTCGAGGATGTCGGGATCCTCGCGCAGCCCGATGCGGAGGTTTTGGGCCTGCGCCTCGGCGATGCCGGCGGAGAGGCCGATGGCGGCGCAGGCGGCCAGAAGGATGCGGCGGATCATGCGGGTTGCTCCGTGAAGAAGGCTTGCAGTCGGGCGAGGCGCTGATCGGCCGCGGCCTCGCGGATCGGGGTGGCGGCGGGCAGGCTCTCCTGCAGGTGGCAGGCGGCGCGGTGCGCTTCGCCTTGCAGAAGCGGAACCTGCTCGCGGCACAGGTCCTGGGCGAAGGGGCAGCGCGTGTGGAAGCGGCAGCCCGGGGGCGGCGAGACGGGCGAGGGCACGTCGCCCTCCAGCAGCTTGGCCGTGCTGCCCTGGCCCGGCACGGCGGCGAGCAGCGCGCGGGTGTAGGGGTGGCGCGGCGCGTGGAACAGCGTCTCAGCCGGGCCCTGCTCCACCACCTGGCCCAGATACATCACCGCCACCTCATCCGCGATCTGCCGCACCACGCCGAGATCGTGGCTGATCAGCACGAAGGTGAGGCCGAGGTCGCGGATCAGGTCGCCCAGGAGGTTCACCACTTGCGCCTGGACGGACACATCCAGCGCGGAGACGGGCTCGTCGCCAATGATCAGGCGCGGCTCGCTCGCCAGCGCGCGAGCAATGGCGATGCGTTGCCGCTGCCCGCCGCTGAACTCATGCGGCCAGCGGCGCGCCAGTTCGGGGCGCAGGCCCACGCGCTCCAGCAGCTCCGCGACGCGCGCGCGCTCGCGGCCGCGATGCAGCTTGTGCAGGATCAGGGGCTCGGTGATCGCCGCCTCGACCGTCATGCGCGGATCGAGACTGGCGAAGGGGTCCTGGAAGATGAGCTGCATCTCGCGCCGCTTGGCGCGCAGCGCCGCCGGGGAGAGGGCCAGCACATCCTCGCCATCGAAGCGCAGCTGGCCTGAATCGGGCTCGATCAGCCGCAGCAGCAGGCGGCCAAGGGTGGATTTGCCGCAGCCGCTCTCGCCCACGATGGCGAGCACGCGGCCACGCGGCACGGCAAGCGAGACGCCATCCACCGCGCGCACCGCGCCGCGCATGCGGCCGAGGCTGTCGCGGAAGGGGAAGTGCTTCACCAGCCCCTGCGCTTCCAGAAGCGGGGTCATGCCGCGAGCACCTGATCCAGCGGCGCGCGATGGCACGCCACCAGATGGCCAGGCGTCACCTCGGCCAGCGGCGGCAAGGCCTCGCAGGCGGCGATGGCGAAGGGGCAGCGCGGCGCGAAGCGGCAGCCGGGCGGCGGGCTGCGGAGATCGGGCACCGTGCCCTCGATGGAAGCGAGGCGCGCGCGGCGCGAATCCAGGCGGGGTGCCGCGCCCAGCAGGCCGATGGTGTAGGGATGCTCGGGCCGGGCGAACAGCTCCGCGGCGGGAGCGCGCTCGGCGAGGCGCCCGGCATACATCACCGCCACCTCATCGGCATGGTCGCGCACCACGCCGAGATCATGGGTGATGAGCACCACTGCCGTGCCGGTCTCGCGCTTCAGTTCGTCCAGCAGGGCCAGGATTTGGGCCTGGACCGTGACATCCAGCGCGGTGGTCGGCTCGTCTGCGATCAGCAGCTTGGGTTTGCAGGCCAGCGCGATGGCAATCATCACGCGCTGCCGCATCCCGCCCGAGAGCTGGTGCGGATACTGCTTCGCGCGCCGCGCCGCCTCGGGGATGCGCACGCGCTCCAGCATGGCGATGGCGCGGTCCATGGCATCGCGCGCATTCAGCCCCTCATGCAGGCGCAGCGCCTCGGCCACCTGCTCGCCCGCGGTGAAGGCGGGGTTCAGGCTGGTCATCGGCTCCTGGAAGATCATGGCGAGGTCGCGCCCGCGCGCGGCGCGCTGGCCCGCCGGCGTCAGCGGCTGGCCAGCCAGGCTGAGGCGGCCCGAGACCTCCGCATTCTCCGCCAGCAATCCCAGGATGGCGAGGGCGGTGGCCGACTTGCCGCAGCCGCTCTCCCCAACGATGGCGAGCGTGCGGCCCGGAGCCACCGCGAAGGAGAGGCCATCCACCGCGCGCACCACGCCGCGCTCCGTGTGGAAATCAATGCAGAGTCCGTCCACCTCCAGCGCGTTCATGCCACCCCCGCCGCCTTGAGCGCCGCGTTGATCACGTTCCGGTCGAAAACGCCAGGATGGTCCGCCCCCGGCAGGAAGCGCCGGAAATGCACGAAGCGCTGCTGCGCCACCCCATGCAGGCGGCGGAGTTCGGCCAGCGGGTCGGCATGGTCGTCCACACGCAGGTCGAGATCGGGATAGGGGTCGTTCGAGGTGACGACCAGCGCGGCCGATTGCTTGCCACGCGCATCGCCGCCCGCCGCCTCGCCCGCTTCCATCGCCTGGATCAGGCGCAGCGCCAGCGGCAGATGCGGCGCCGCGAGGAAGGCGGCCAGCGTGTCCTCGACCACGCGCGGGCCCGCCAGCATGTTGCCGGCGACCGAGACATTCTCCGCCCGCACCGCGCCGCACCAGGGCACGCAATCGGCGCCGGTGTGCTGGGCCATGCGGCCATCGGCGGCAAGGATGTGGCATTGACGCGATTCGCGCCCGGCATCGGCGGCGAGCAGGGCGTCCAGCGCCGCTTGCGGCGCCATGCCCGCGCGGAGCGCATCCAGGCCACGCGGCGCGTAGAGCGGGTTGATCAGCGCCTGTGTGGCCAGCGCGCCCAGTCCGCCCTCGGCGCGCGGGCAGAGCGCACCCATCGCGAAGAAGCGCGTGGCGACGATGACGCCCAATTCTCCGCTCTGCGGATCGCGGGCGAGGAGGGACCAGGTCATGGCAGGCGTCATGCGGCGGCACGCCGCGGCATGCAAGGGGCGCCCCCGGGGCCCCGCACGTCAGCCCTGCCCCGCTGCCCGCGAAAGCGGCGATTGCCGGCCCTGGCTGCGCCCCCGGCGCGCAGCCAGGGCGGCCGCCCGGCGCTACTCCGCCGCCGGCTTCAGAACACCGCGCCGCACCTGGTCCAGCTCGATGCTCTCGAAGAGGGCGCGGAAATTGCCCTCGCCGAAGCCCTGGTCGCCCTTGCGCTGGATGAGCTCGAAGAAGATCGGCCCGATCACCGTGTTGGTGAAGATCTGCAGGAGCCGCCCGCCGGAGGGCGAGCCGTCCATCAGGATGCGGTTGCGCTGCATCCGCGCGAAATCCTCATCCGTGCCCGGCAGGCGGCCGGGCAGCAGCTCGTAATAAGTGTCGGGCGTGTCGAGAAAGGCCACGCCCTCGGCGCGCAGGCCCTCGACGCTCGCGTAGATGTCCTTGGTGCCCATGGCGATGTGCTGGATGCCCTCGCCGCCATAGGCGCGCAGATATTCCTCGATCTGCGACTTGTCGTCGCTGCTCTCGTTGATCGGGATGCGGATCTGGCCGCAGGGCGAGGTCATGGCCTTGGACTTCAGGCCGGTCAGCTTGCCCTCGATGTCGAAGTAGCGGATCTCGCGGAAGTTGAAGAGGCGCTCGTAGAAGCCAGCCCAGGCATCCATCCGGCCGCGATGCACGTTGTGGGTCAGGTGGTCGATCACCGTCAGGTCATGGCCGCGGGGGTGCGGGTCCACGCCGTCGATCCAGCGGAAATCCACGTCGTAGATCGAGCCCTTGGCGCCGTAGCGATCCACGAAATAGATCAGCGAGCCGCCGATGCCCTCGATGGCGGGGATGTTCAGCTCCATCGGCCCCACGCGGCCATGGAAGGGGCGGGCACCGAGGCTGATCGCGCGCTCGAAGGCGGCGGCCGCATCGGCCACGCGGAAGGCCATGGCGCAGGCGGAGGGCCCATGCACGCGGCCGAAGGATTGCGCGAAGCTCGCCGGCTCGGCGTTCAGGATGAAGTTCACCTCGCCCTGGCGCCAGAGCGTCACGTCCTTGCTGCGATGTCGCGCTACCATGGCGAAGCCGAGGCGGGCGAAGACGTCGCGCAGATGCGCCGTGTCGGGACCGGTGAACTCGACGAATTCGAAGCCATCCGTGCCCATGGGATTCGCCTCGCAGATGCGGCCGGCGATGTCGGTGCGGTCGGGCGGGATGTCCATGGACGCTCTCCTGGAGGGGTTTTCCGGCTTGTAGCGTCGCTTTGGCGGTGAAACTCACCGAATACGCTGCTAGGTCTGGGCACAGCAGCAATGATCCGCTCACAGAGGGAAGTTTCATGGCTAAATCCACCACGATCCCGTTGGATGCGGCGGATCGGCGCATCCTGCGCGCCCTGCAGCGGGATGGCCGCATGCCCATCACCGCCCTGGCCGAGGCGGTGGGCCTCTCGGCCACGCCCTGCCAGCGCCGCGTGAAGCGCCTGGAGGATGCGGGCGTCATCGCCTCCTACGCTGCGCGCATCAGCGCGGCCCGGGTCGGCCTCCCCTTGCAGGCCTTCGTACAGGTTGCGCTGGAAAGCCATTCGGAGGAGGTGGCGGAGCGCTTCCACACCGCGCTCGCCGCCCGGCCCGAGGTCATCGCCGCCTACACGATGAGCGGCGAGATGGACTACCTGCTGCACGTGCTGGCGCCCGACATGGAGGCCTTCGGTGAGTTCGCCACACGAGCCCTGCTGCGGATGCCCGGCGTAAAGGAGACGCGCAGCAGCTTCGTCCTCGCCACGCTGAAGGAGGCGGGCGAGGTCCCGGTCTGACTGGCGTGGGAGGGCTCTCCCCGCCTATATGGCCCTGCCACGGCAAGGAATGCCTATGACGCCCGACCAGATCACCCTCGTTCAGCGCAGCTTCCGGCAGATCGAGGCGATCCAGGAGAGGGCCGCCGGCCTGTTCTACGATAGGCTGTGGCAGGTGGATCCCTCGACCGCGCCGCTCTTCTCGAAGAGCGACATGGCCTTGCAGGGCCACAAGCTGATGGCGGCCATCGCGTTGGTCGTGAACGGGCTGAACCGGCCCGAAGTGGTGATCCCGGTCGCGCAGGACATGGCGCGCCGGCACGTCGCCTATGGCGTCACCCGCGCGCATTACGCGAGCGTGGGCGCGGCGCTGCTCTGGACGCTGGGCCAGGGCCTGGGCGAGGGCTTCACGCCGGAGGTCGAGGGGGCCTGGACCGCCGCCTACGAGTTGCTCAGCGCCATCATGACCGAGGCTGCCTACCCCGGGTGATGCAGGGCGCGGCCGCCCATCGTGGCGGCGGCGCGCGGGGGGCGGGCCGGCATGGGGGCGCGCCGCACCCATTCCAGGGCCGAGGGGGGCGGCGCGGGGAAGAGGCTGCGCAGCCCGGCCTCCAGTTCCGTCCCGGCCTCGACGCCGAGCACATGGATGGCCTCGTTCGGGTCGCCCAGCACGGCGCGCAGGTCATTCGCGCGGCGCGGGCCGAACTGAACAAGCGGCACACGGGCGGTGACCACGCCGATCAGGTCGGCCAGGCCGCGGATCGTCGTTCCCCGGCCGGTGCAGAGGTTGAGCGCCAGGGCCTGCGGCTGCAGCTGAAGCATCTGCATCCCGGCGAAGAGGTGCCGCACCACATCCGCGACATGGACGAAGTCGCGCACCTGCTGGCCATCGCCATGCAGGGTAACGACCTGGCCCGC
Source organism: Sediminicoccus rosea (assembly GCF_033547095.1). Taxonomy (NCBI): domain Bacteria; kingdom Pseudomonadati; phylum Pseudomonadota; class Alphaproteobacteria; order Acetobacterales; family Roseomonadaceae; genus Sediminicoccus; species Sediminicoccus rosea. The sequence continues at coordinate 108,704 of NZ_CP137852.1, forward strand.
CAGGATGCGGTCGGCGAAGATGGCGACGACGTCGCGCCGGTGCCCTTCGGCGCGCGGGCCATAGGCGTGGAAGATCCGCAGACCGAGATTGGGCACGCCATGCTGCGCGAAGGCGAGGGCGGCGTGATGCTCCGAACCGAGCTTGTCGGCGCCCAGATGGCCTTGCGGGCGCGGGCGCGCCGCCTCCTGGACCGCGCGCGGCCCCTGCTCGCCATAGATGGCGGCGGAGGATGCGTAGCAGACCGGCAGGCGCCCGGCTTCGCGGGCGGCTTCCAGCACGGCGATGGTGCCGCCCTGGTTGACCCGGTGCGAGCGCGACCAGTCCTGCTGGCAGCGGGGCTCCTCGGTGATGGCGGCAAGGTGGAAGATGCCGGCGCAATCCGTGACGGCGCGGCGCATCAGCGCGGCATCGGTCACGTCGCCCTCCAGCAATTCCACCGCGGGGTCGGCGGGGCGCGACCCGGCGGAGAGGTCATCCACGATACGGACCTGGTGACCGGCCCGGAGCAGGGCCTGGGTCAGGTGGGTGCCGATGAAGCCGGCGCCGCCGGTCACGAGATAGCGGGACATGAGGTCCTCCTCCGGCGTCAGGCGAAGGGGGCGAGGAGCGCCCGGGCGGCGGCCTGGAGCCCGAGGGGCACGGCCGGCACGGCGGCGAAGAGCGAGATCAGGACGAAGGCTGTCGCCATGGCGTATTCGAGGGGCGTCATTTCCTCGTAACCGGCGCGCGACGGGCGCGGAGCGGCGTGAAGCCGGTACATGTTCGTTCCTCAACGAGCAGGCTCTGGCCCTGCCCTTGACCGGGGGCGCTGCGCGGGGGGTCGCGAACACTCATCCGATGTGACGTTTTTTAGACTGCGTTGCGTCTCCTCGCAAGCATTTTGTGCCAAAAATTAGCGTTTGCGATATTTATATTCACGGCCCGACAGGGGCGACGGCTATGGCGCAAAAAAACCCCGGGCCGCCCCCTTCGGAGGGGAGGCCCGGGGCTGTTCCGCCGTGGCGCGCGCTCAGAGGCGGACGCGCAGCCAGTTGCCGATTTCACCCACCACGCCGCGCCGGAAGGCGAGCACGCAGAGCACGAAGATCACGCCCTGGATCACCGTGACCCAGGCGCCGAACTCGGCCAGGTAGTTCTGCATGGTGATGATCACGGCCGCGCCGACCACCGGCCCGAAGATGGTGCCAAGGCCGCCGACCAGCGACATCAGCACCACCTCGCCCGACATGGTCCAGAAGACGTCGGTCAGGGTCGCGATGCCGAAGACGATGGACTTCAGGCCACCGGCCACGCCGGCCAGCGCGGCGGAGAGAACGAAGGCCATCAGCTTGTAGTCATCCGTCCGGTAGCCGAGCGAGGTGGCGCGCGGCTCGTTCTCGCGGATGGACTTCAGCACCATGCCGAAGGGCGAGTGGACGATGCGATGGATCAGCAGGAAGCCGGCGAGGAAGATGCCCGCCGTCATCCAGTACATGGTGAGGTCGGCCGTCAGGTCCACCACGCCGAGCAGCTTGCCGCGCGGGATGGACTGGATGCCGTCCTCGCCGCCGGTGAAGGGTGCCTGGACGCAGAAGAAATACACCATCTGCGCGAAGGCCAGCGTGATCATCGCGAAGTAGATGCCCTGCCGCCGGATGGCGATCCAGCCGATGACGAGGCCGAGGACGGCACCGGTGGCGCCGCCGATCAGGATCGCGACCTCGGGCGTGAAGCCCCAGACCTTGGCCGCATGGCCCGCGAGATAGCCGCCCATGCCGAAATACGCCGCATGCCCGAAGCTGAGCAGGCCGACATAGCCGATCAGCAGGTTGAAGGCGCAGGCGAAGAGCGCGAAGCACAGGAGCTTCATCAGGAAGACGGGATAGAGGAAGAAGGGGCTGATCGCGATGAATGCCACCATCGCGAGGAAAGCCAGGAACTGCGCCTTCGTGAAGCCGAGGAGGAAGGCTTCCTCCTGCTTGAAGTCGGTGCCGCTGAAACCGCCGGGAGCCGCCATCGCTCAGCTCCTCCCGAACAGGCCGGCGGGACGCGCCAGCAACACGATCGCCATGACGACGAAGATCACGGTGGATGATGCCTCCGGGTAGAAGACCTTGGTGAGACCCTCGATCACCCCCAGCGCGAAGCCGGTGATGACGGAGCCGAGGATGGAGCCCATGCCGCCGATGACGACGACGGCGAAGACGATGATGATCAGGTTGGCGCCCATCTGCGGGTTCACCGAGTAGATCGGCGCCGCCAGCACGCCGGCGAAGGCGGCCAGCGCCACGCCCGCGCCGTAGGTCAGCGTCATCATGCGCGGCACGTTGATGCCGAAGGCCTGGACCAGCGCCGGGTTCTCCGTCGCGGCGCGCAGGTAGGAGCCGATCTTGGTCTTCTCGATGACCAGCCAGGTGGCCAGGCACATGACGAGGGCCACGACGACGACCCAACCGCGATAAATCGGCATGAACATGAAGCCGAGGTCCCAGGCGCCGGTCAGCTCGGGCGGGATGCGGTAGGGCATGCCGGAGGAGCCGAACTCATTGCGGAACAGGCCCTCGATGATCAGGCCGACGCCGAAGGTGAGCAGCAGCCCGTAGAGGTGATCGAGCTTGTACAATCGGGCGATCATTGTTCGTTCGAGGATCACGCCGGTGATGCCGACGATGAGCGGCGCCAGCAGCAGCGCCCCCCAGTAGCCGATGCCCAGGTAGTTCAGCAGCATCCAGGCCACGAAGGCGCCCATCATGAACTGGGCGCCATGGGTGAAGTTGATCACGTTGAGCATGCCGAAGATGACGGCGAGCCCAAGCGAGAGCAGCGCATAGAAGGCCCCGTTGATGAGGCCCAACAACAGCTGCCCGAACAGCAGCGGCGTGGGGATGCCGAAAATCTCTTCCATGCCTAATCCGTTTCCTGGATGCATTTGCGGCCGGCCCCGAGGGTTGCGCTTGGGCCGGCCGCGAGTGGGGAGAAGGCGCCGTCCTCAGGTGCGGAGGAAGGCGCAATTGCCCTCGGCGAGAGGGCGGAAGGCCTCCTCGGCGGGGGTGGTCTGCAGCAGCTTGTAGTAGTCCCAGCGCCCGCGGCTTTCGCGCGGGGACTTCACCTCGAAGAGGTAGGAGGGGCAGAGCTTGCGGCCATCGGCGCGGATCGTGCCGCGGCCGAAGGCATCATCGTCGCACGGCATCGCCTTCATGCGATTGATCACCTCGACGCCCGAGGCCTTGGCCGCAGGCACGCCCATGTCGGCGATCGCCTTCAGATAGTGCAGCGTGCAGGAGTAGTTGGCGGCCGAGGCCATGTTCGGCACCACGTCACGCAGGCGCGGGCGCATGCGCTCGGTGAAGGCACGGGTGCGGTCGTTCAGGTCCCAGTAGAAGCTCTCGGTCAGCACCAGGCCCTGCGCCGTGTCGAGGCCGATCGAATGCACGTCGGGCAGGAACATCAGAAGGGCCGCGAGCTTGGTGCCGCGCCGCGTCACGCCGAACTCGGCGGCCTGCTTGATGCTGTTGATGGTGTCCGCACCCGCATTGGCGAAGCCGATCACCTTGGCGCGGGAGGCCTGCGCCTGCACCAGGAACGACGAGAAGTCGGTCGTCGCCGGGAAGGGGTAGCGCACGGCGCCCAGCACGCGGCCGCCGGCCGAGCGCACGAAATTGCCCGTGTCCCGCTCCAGCGCATGGCCGAAGGCGTAGTCCGCGGTGATGAAGTACCAGCTGTCGCCGCCCGCGCGCACCATGGCGGCGCCGGTGGACTTCGCCAGCATGTAGGTGTCGTACATCCAATGGATGGTGTTCGGGCTGCACTGCGCGCCCGTCAGGTCCGAGGTGGCGGAGCCCGTGTTGAGATAGGCCTTGTTCTTCTCGCGCGCGACATTGGCGACGGCGAGGCCGACCGAGGAGGTGGGCACGTCCACGATCACATCCACGCCCTGGTCATACCACTGGCGGGCGATGTTGATGCCGACATCGGGGCGGTTCTGGTGGTCGGCGTTGATCACCTCCACGTTGAAGCCGCGATTGCCGAATTCCGCCACCGCCTGCATGGCGCATTGCACACCATAGGGGCCCGAAATGTCCCGGTAGGGGCCCGACTGGTCGTTCAGGACGCCGATGCGGATGGTGTTCGCCGCCTGCGCACGGGCGCGCGAGCGCGGCAGTGCACCAAGGGCCGCCGTGGCGGCGACCCCTCCCATCAGGCTACGACGGTTGAATTCGGTCATGGAACTTGACTCCCTCGGTGGTGGAGGTGGCGGGTCTCGCGCCCGCTCACCCCCGTTTGCGGGTCAGGTGCGCAGGAAGGCGCACCCGCCCTCGGCGATCGGGCGGAATGCCTCCTCGGCCGGAGTGGTCTGCAGCAGCTTGTAGTAGTCCCACGGGCCGCGGCTCTCGCGCGGGGACTTCACCTCGAAGAGGTAGCTCGGCTGGATGCGGCGGCCATCGGGGCGGATGCTGCCCTGGCCCATCGCATCATCATCCGTCGGCTGCGCCTTCATGCGGTTCACCGTGTCCACGCCGCTGGCGCGCGCGGCGGGCACGCCCATCTCGGCCACCGTCTTCAGGTAGTGCATGACGGCCGAGTAGCAGCCGGCCTGGCCCATGCCGGGGCGCAGCGAGCCGCCCGGCATGTTGGGCAGCACGCGGCGCGTGAAGGCGCGGGTGCGGTCGTTCAGGTCCCAGTAGAAGGTCTCGGTGCAGACCAGGCCCTGCGCGGTCTCGAGGCCCAGCGAATGCACGTCCGAGATGAACATCAGCAGCGCCGCGAGCTTGGTGCCGCGGCGCGTGAGGCCGAACTCGGCCGCCTGCTTGATGGAGTTGATGGTGTCGCCGCCCGCATTGGCGAGGCCGACGACCTTGGCGCGCGAGGCCTGAGCCTGCACCAGGAAGCCCGAGAAATCGGTGCCCGGGAACGGCGTGCGCACGCCGCCGACCACGCGGCCGCCGGCCTGGCGGACGAAGTTCGAGGTGTCGCGCTCCAGCGCATGGCCGAAGGCGTAGTCGGCAGTCAGGAAGAACCAGGTGTCGCCGCCTGCGCGGACCATGGCGCCGCCCGTGCTCTTGGCGAGCATGTAGGTGTCGTAGGTCCAGTGGATGGTGTTGGGCGAGCACTGCGCCCCCGTCAGGTCGCTCGTCGCGGCCGAGGAGTTCAGGAAGATCTTGTTCCGCTCGCGCACGATGGTGTTCACCGCGAGGGCGACCGAGGAGGTCGGCACGTCGAGGATCACGTCCACATTGTCGCGGTCGATCCACTGGCGGGTCAGCGTGGCGCCGACGTCGGGGCGGTTCTGGTGGTCACCCACCACCACCTCGACATTGATGCCGCGCGCCGTCACTCCGGAATCCTGGATCGCCTGGCGCACGCAGGCGACCGAGCCCGGGCCGTTCACGTCACGATAGAGGCCCGACTGGTCGTTGAGCACACCGATGCGGACGGTGTTCGCGGCCTGGGCGCGCGCCTGCCAGGTCGGCAGGGCGCCGAAGGCGGCGGTGGCGGCGGCGCCCGTCAAAAGGGTGCGGCGGTTGAAGTCAGTCATGGAACGAGGCTCCCGTAAGGGGGGTGGCGGGTCTCGCGCCCGCTCACCCCGGCAAATGATGGATCAGGTACGAACCAGCGCGCAGTTGCCTTGCGCCATGGGGCGGAAGGCTTCCTCGGCCGGCGTGGTCTGCAGCAGTGTGTAGAAATCCCAGGCGCCGCGGCTTTCCTGCGGGGTCTTCACCTGGAACAGGTAGGCGGGGTGCAGCTTGCGGCCATCCGGGCGGATGGTGCCGGCACCGAAGGCGTCGTCATCCGTCGGCATGGCCTTCATGCGGTTGATCACGTCCACGCCGCTGGCCTTGGCATTGGCCACGCCCATGTCGGCCACGGCCTTCAGGTAGTGCAGCGTCGCGCTGTAGCAGCCGGCATGGCCCATGGAGGGGCGGTTGCCGCCGGGCGTGCCGTTGGCCACGATGCGCTGGCTGACGGCGCGGGTGCGGTCGTTCAGATCCCAGTAGAAGGTCTCGGTGCAGACCGAGCCGCCGGCGATCTGCAGGCCCATGCTGTTCACGTCGTTCACGAAGACCAGCAGGCCCGCGACGCGCTGGCCGCGCCGCATCAGGCCGAACTCGCCCGCCTGCTTGATGGCGTTGATCGCGTCCACGCCGGCATTGGAGATGCCGACGATCTGCGCGCGGCTCGCCTGCGCCTGGAGCAGGAAGGAGGAGTAGTCCGTCGTGCCCGGGAAGGGGTGGCGGACGCTGCCCACCACGCGCCCGCCGGCGGAGCGGACGAACTCCATGGTCTGGTTTTCCAGGCTGTGGCCGAAGGCGTAGTCCGCCGTGATGAAGAACCAGCTCTGGCCGCCGGCCCGCACCAGCGCGCCGCCGGTGCTGCGCGCCAGCATCCAGGTGTCGTAGGTCCAGTGGATGGTGTTCGGGCTGCACTGCCCGCCCGTCAGCTCCACCGTCGCGGCGGTGCTGTTCAGATAGACCTTGTTGCGCTCGCGCATGACGGAGTTCACCGCCAGCGCGACGCCCGAGCTCGGCACGTCCACCACCACGTCCACGCCGTCGCGGTCGATCCACTGGCGCACCAGCGAGACACCGACATCGGGGCGGTTCTGGTGGTCGGCCACCAGCACTTCCACGTTGAAGCCGCGATTGCCGAAATCCTGCACCGCCGTGCGCGTCGCCACCACGCTGGTCGGGCCCGAAATGTCACGGAAGGGGCCGGACATGTCGGTCAGCACGCCGATGCGGATGGTATTGGCCGCCTGGGCGCGCGCGCCCGTCATGGGGGTCGCTGCGGCAAGGCCGAGAGACCCGGTGGCGGTCAGGAAGTTGCGGCGGCTGCTTTCGATCATGTGGCTTTCCCGTAGGTGTGGATCAGGTTCGGACGAGGCTGCATCCACCCTCGGCGAGGGGGCGGAAGGCCTCCTCGGGCGTCGTGGTCTGGAGCAGCTTGTAGTAGTCGTGCTGGTAGCGGCTCTCGGCCGGCGACTTCACCTCGTAGAGGTAGGCCGGATGGAGCTTGCGGCCATCGATGCGGATGCTGCCGGCGCCAAAGGCGTCGTCCTGCGTCGGCATCGCCTTCATGCGCTCGACGGTGGCACGGCCGCTGGCCTTGGCATTGGCGACGCCCATGTCGGCCACCGCCTTCAGGTAGTGCAGCGTGCCGGCATAGTCGCCCGCATGGCTCATCGCGACCGGCGTGTCGCCGCCGGCCAGGGCGCGGATGCGGCGGGTCAGCGCGCGCGTCTGGTCGTTCGCGTCCCAATAGAAGGTGTTGGCGCAGATCAGCCCCTGCGCGACCTGCAGGCCGAGCGCATGGACATCGGTGATGAAGAGCAGCAGCGAGGCGATCTTGATGCCGCGCCGGGTGATGCCGAACTCGGCCGCCTGCTTGATGGAGTTGATCGTGTCCACGCCGGCATTGGCGAGGCCGATGACCTTGGCGCGGGACGACTGGGCCTGCAGCAGGAAGGAGCTGAAGTCGGTCGTGCCCGGGAAGGGCGTGCGAACGCTGCCGACCACGCGGCCGCCCGCGGCGCGCACGAAGTTCGAGGTGTCACGCTCGAGCGCATGGCCGAAGGCGTAGTCCGCCGTCATGAAGAACCAGGTGTCGCCACCCGCCCGCACGGTGGCGAGGCCGCTGGTCTTGGCCAGCATATAGGTGTCGTAGACCCAATGGATGGTGTTCGCGTTGCAGGCGCGGCCCGTCAGATCCGAGGTCGCGGTCGAGGTCGCGATCGCCACCTTGTTGCGCTCGCGCGCCACGTCGGAGACGGCGAGCGCCACGGAGGAGGCGGCGAGGCTCGTCACCACGTCCACATTCTCGCGATCGAACCACTGGCGGGCGATGTTCACGCCGACATCGGGGCGGTTCTGGTGGTCGGCCACCACCACCTCGACATTGAAGCCGCGGCCCGCGAATTCCTGCGCGGCGAGGCGCGTGGCGGCGACGGTGTTCGGCCCGTTCAGGTCACGGAAGGTGCCCGAGAGGTCGGTCAGCACGCCGATGCGGATGGTGTTGGCCGCCTGGGCGCGCGCGGAAAGCGGTGCCGCCGCCAAGGGGGCAGCGGCGATGCCGCCCAGGAGGGTGCGGCGTGTGGCTTCGGTCATCGTCTCAGCTCCCTGTGGTCATTTTTTTCATCGGACGTTTTTTTCATGATCCCGGGTCAGACGCCCAGGTATTCGTGCAGACGGTCGAGCGAGGACATGAGCTCGGAATTCGGCACCATGTCCACGACATGCCCGTGCTCCATGACGTAGTGGCGGTCGGCCACCGTCTGGGCGAAGCGGAAGTTCTGCTCCACCAGAAGCACGGTGAAGCCGCGCGTCTTCAGCTCGCGGATCGTGCGGCCGATCTGCTGCACGATCACCGGCGCGAGGCCCTCGCTCGGCTCATCGAGCAGCAGGAGCTTGGCGCCGGTGCGCAGGATGCGGCCGATGGCGAGCATCTGCTGCTCGCCGCCGGAGAGCTTGGTGCCCGGGCTGCGCGCGCGCTCCTTCAGGTTCGGGAAGAGCGTGTGGATCTCGGCCACCGAGAGGCCGCCCGGCCGGATGACCGGCGGCAGCATCAGGTTTTCGGTCACGTCGAGCGAGGCGAAGATGCCGCGCTCTTCCGGGCAATAGGCGATGCCGGCACGGGCGATCAGGTCCGAGCGGAGGTTGATCGTCTCCTGCCCCTCATAGCGGATGGAGCCCGAGCGGCGCCCGACCAGGCCCATGATGGCGCGCAGCGTGGACGTCTTGCCCGCGCCATTGCGGCCGAGCAGGGTGATGACCTCGCCCTCGTGGATCTCGAGGCCCACGCCATGCAGGACATGGCTCTCGCCGTACCAGGCCTCCAGGCCCTCGACCTTCAGCAGGGGCTCAGCCATGGGCGGCGCTCTCCGGCACGCCGACCGAGGCCGGATCGGTGCCCAGATAGGCGGCCTGCACATCGGGATTGCGACTGACGGCCATGTAGTCCCCTTCGGCCAGGACCTCGCCGCGGGCGAGGACGGTGATGTTGTCGCAAAGCCCTTCGACAACCTTGAGATTATGCTCCACCAGCAGCACGGTGCGGCCCTTCGAGACGCGCTTGATGAGCGTCACGATGCGGTCCACATCCTCATGCGTCATGCCGGCCGTGGGCTCGTCCAGCAGCATCATGGTGGGTTCGAGGGCAAGCGTCGTCGCGATCTCCAGCGCGCGCTTGCGGCCATAGGGCAGCGAGCCTGCCTGCAGCTCGGCATATTCGGTCAGGCCCACATCGGCGAGCAATTCGCGGGCGCGGCCGTCGAACTGCTTGAGCACCGAATCGGAACGCCAGAAGTCGAAGCTGCTGCCGCGTGCCCGTTGCAGCGCGACGCGCACATTCTCCAGCACCGTCAGGTGCGGGAAGACGGCCGAGATCTGGAAGGAACGGACCAGGCCGAGGCGCGCGACCTCGGCCGGCTTCATGTTGGTGATGTCCCGCCCGTCATAGGTGATCTTGCCGCGCGTCGGGATCAGGAACTTGGTCAGCAGGTTGAAGCAGGTGGTCTTGCCGGCGCCATTGGGGCCGATGAGACCATGAATCGTGCCGCGACGAATGGTAAGGTTGACGCCCTGCACCGCGAGAAAGCCGCGGAACTCCTTTGTCAGCCCTTGCGTTTCAAGGATCGTATCGCTCACCCGGACCTGTCCCCTGCATATCTGGGTTGCCACATTTGCGGGCCACCTTGCTGCCTGTATGGCGAGGCAGGAAGCGGCTTGCAAGCGGCATTCATGTCCCGGTTTCTTGTGCCCGCAAATTGAGCAGAACCCGCTCCGGCGTCGCGGGCAGGTCAAGGCGGGTCACCCCGGCCGCGGCCCGGAGGGCGTTCACCACGGCGGTGGCGAGCAGGAGCGGCGGCTCCCCCACGGCCTTGCTGCGGAAGATGGTGGCGGCGCGGTTCGGCGCGCCCGCCAGCAGCCGCGTCCGCAGCAGGGGCGGCACATCGCGCGAGCCCGGGATCTTGTAGGTGGAGGGGCCGAGGTTGCGCTGCCGGCCCTCGGAATCCCAGAACAGCTCCTCGCTGGTCAGCCAGCCCAGGCCCTGGACGAAGGCGCCCTCGATCTGGCCGAGATCAATCGCCGGGTTCAGGCTGCGGCCGCAATCCTGCACGAGATGGGCCGAGAGGCAGCGATGCTCGCCGGTCAGCGTGTCGAGGATCACCTCGGCCACGGCGGCGCCGTAGCTGAAATAGAAGAAGGGTTCGCCGCGCATGGCGCGCGCGTCCCAATGGATGTCGGGCGTCCTGTAGAAGCCGGTGGCCGAGAGGCTGACCCGCGCCTTCCAGCAGAGCTTGGCCAGATCGCCGAAGCTCAGGCGTTCATTGCTGCCGGGCCTGGCGGGGAAGACGGCCCCGTTCTCGAAGACCACCTCCTCCGGCGCGCAGCCGAAGCGGTCGGCGGCCACGCCGGCCATGCGGTCGCGCAGCGTGGTGGCCGCCGCATGCGCGGCCCAGCCATTGAGGTCGCTGCCCGTGCTGGCCGCGGTGGCGCTGGTGTTGGGGATCTCGGCGGTCGTCGTGGCGCTGATGCCGACCTGCTCCACAGGGACGGAAAACACCTCGGCCACCACCTGCGCGACCTTGATGAAGAGCCCCTGCCCCATCTCCGTCCCGCCATGGGCGAGGCGGATGGAGCCATCGGTGTAGATGTGCACCAAGGCCCCCGCCTGGTTCAGATGCGGGATGCCGAAGCTGATGCCGAAGGCGCAGACGAAGCTGCCCAGGCCCCGCCGCAGCGTGGGATGCGTGGCGTTGAAGGCGGCGATCTCGGCCTGCCTCTCCGCCCAGCCGGCATCGCGCTTGGCTTCCGCATGCACGCGGCGGATGAGGCCAGCTTCCAGCGCCTGGCCATAGGGGGTGCGGTCGGCGAAGTTGATCGCGCGGACCTCCTCCACGTCGAGCCCCAGATGGGCGGCGATGGCGGCCAGTACCTCCTCCATCAGCAACGCGCCCTGCGGGCCGCCGAAGCCGCGGAAGGCGGTGTTGCTGACATGGTTGGTCTTCACCGCGCAGGCCGTCAGCGTCACATCCGGCACGGCGTAGCAGTTCAGCGCATGGGTGACGGCGCGGAACACCACGCCGCCGGACATGTCCACACTGTGTCCGCCATCGCCGGCCAGCAGCGCGTCCAGCGCCAGCAGCTTGCCCGAGGCGTCAAAACCCACATCCCAACGATAGAGGAAGGGGTGGCGCTTGCCCGTCGCGGCCATGTCCGCGCGGCGGGGCAGGCGCAGCTTCACCGGGCGCCCGGTCAGCGCGGCGGCGGCAGCGGCGGCGGCGGCCACCCAGCTCGCATTGCTCTCCTTGCCACCGAAGGCACCACCCATGCGGCGGCACTGCACCGTGACGCGGTGATAGGGCACGCCCAGCACGCGCGCGATGACGTGCTGCCCCTCCGTTGGGTGTTGGGTGGAGGAATGGACCAGCATCTCGCCATCCTCGCCGGGAATGGCGAGGGCGATCTGGCCTTCGAGGTAGAAATGCTCCTGCCCGCCGGCATGGAACTCACCCTGCAGACGATGCGGGGCAGCGGCCAGCGCCGTGGCGGCATCGCCCTCGCGGATCACCTGCGGCGGGATGATCCACGCCTGCCGCGCGAGCCCTTCCTCGATGCTGAGAACCGGCGGCAGCGTCTCGATGCGTGGCGTGATGGCGGCGGCGGCGCGCAGCGCGGCGTCCCGCGTCTCGGCCACCACCAGGGCGAGCGACTGGCCGTGATGCTCGACGACGCCATCGGCCAGCATCGCCTCGCCGCTGCCGATGGGCGCGATGTCGTTCTCGCCCGGCAGGTCGGCCGCGGTGATGATCCGCACCACGCCGGGCATGGCGGCGGCGGCGGTCGTGTCGAGCCCGAGCAGCCGCCCATGCGCGACAGGCGAAAGGGCAAGGGCCGCGTGCAGCGTGCCGGACGGCTCGGGCATGTCGTCCAGGAAGCGGGCCTGGCCGGTCGCGTGCTTCAGGGCGCTGTCATGGCGCAGCGCCTGGCCGGCGAAGCGCAGCGGGGGCGTCGCGTCATCCATCAGGCGTGCACCTCGGCCGCCACCTCGGGATGGGTGTGCCGCAGGGCCACGCGGCGCAACAAGCCGCGCGCGGCCTCCAGGCGATAATCCGCGCTGGCCCGGGCATCGCTGAGCGGCGTGAAATGCAGCGCGGCGCCGGCGGCCCGCATCGCCGCATCATCCAGCACGCGGCCGACCAGAACGGCCTCGGCCATCGGCGCGCGCTCGGCCTTGGCCGCCATGCCGCCGAAGGCGAGGCGCGCCCGGCGCACCACGCCCTCCTCCAGCGTGAGGCAGGCGACGAGCGAGACGGCGCTGATGTCCTGGTCATGCCGGCGCGAGAGCTTCTCCGCCGCCAGCAGCCCGCCCATGGGCGGGCGCGGCAGATGGATGGCGAGGATCAGCTCCTCCGGCGCCAGGGCGTTGCGGCGATAGCCGGTGAGGAAATCCTCCACGCGCATCCGCCGCGTGCTGTGTGGCGCGGCCAGCTCCACCTCCGCCTCCAGCGCCAGCAGGATGGGCAGGGCATCGCCGATGGGCGAGGCGGTGCCGAGATTGCCCGCCACCGTGCCCAGCCCCCGGATCTGCCGCGAGCCGAGCCGCGCGAGATAGGGGGCGAGCGAAGCGAAATCCTCATCGGCGCGGCAGGTGGCCAGCAGCTCGGCATAGGCGGCGGCGGCGCCGATCCGCAGTCCTTCGGCCGTGCGGGTGATGCCCTGCATCTCCGCCACGTTCAGCAGGCAGATCACCTCCGCCGGATGCTCGCGATGCTCCGAGAAGCGCAGGCCGAGATCGGTGCCGCCCATGAGCAGCCAGGCGCCGGGATGGGCGGCGCGCAGGGCCAGCGCCTCGCCCAGTGTGGCGGGCAGGTGGAAGCCGCCGAAGCGCGCGCTGGTGGCGGGGCCCAGCGCGGGCGGCGTGGCCTCCTCGGCGGCGAGGCCGGCCATGGCGTCGAGGATGGGACGATACCCGGTGCAGCGGCAGAGATTGCCGGCCAGCGCCTCATGCGCATCGCCGCCCTCCACCGCATGTGCCCAGGCGGACATGACGATGCCGGGCGTGCAGAAGCCGCATTGCGTGGCATCCGCCTCGGCCAGCGCGCGCGGGATGGGGTGCTCCGTGCCCAGGCCTTCCACGGTGCGGACGGCGCGGCCATGCAGCTGGCCCAGCGCGCAGAGGCAGGCATTGATGGGGGTGCGACTGCCATCGGCGCCCTCCAGCACCACGGTGCAGGCGCCACAATCGCCCTCGGCGCAGCCTTCCTTGGTGCCGGTCAGGTGCTCGGCGCGCAGCCAGTCGAGCAGGGTGGTGGTGGGGCGGGTCTCGCGCGGCAATTCGCGCGAAACCCCGTTCAGGATGAGGCGGATGGCGTCATTCATGCGGTGCAGCATAAATGACGCTTACGAAAAGTTCACCCGATTATCGGAGGCCGTCCTGGCCGATGATCTGGTCGGTGGTCAGCCCGCCCACGCGCGGCAGCGGCCGTCCCCCGGTGGTCAGCGCCAGGCAGAGCAGGATCTCGTCACGCAGGGGCGCGTCGGTGATGCGCGCCTCGATCGCGTCGAAATGGCTGCGAACGAAGGCGGCGTCCTTGTGGCCCAGGGGGATGTCGATCGGCGTGCCCGGCCCGCCGCGCTTCTTGGCGGAGGGGATCAGCGCCGGGCCCTTGCCGAGCGCGCTGCGGACCGGCGCGCCCATCTTGGGGTGCAGCAGGGCGGCGGCGTGTTCCAGTTCGCCATCCTCGCCCACGATGGCGGCCTTGCCGAAGCTGTGGACCGCATCGCCCGGGATGCCGAGCGCCGCGATGGCGCGCTGCGCGAGTTCCGCGCCGAGCGGCACGCTCGCCTCGATCAGCTCCGAGAGGTCCTCCACGTAGCGGCCGGCGAAGGGGTTCTTCAGCACCATGGCGGCGATGGCGCGACGGATGGGGGGCGAGACCTCGCGTCCCATTTCGAGATGCGTCTCCTCGACGCTGACGAGGACCTTGCGGATGATCATGACAGCACCGTGGGGATGCGCGCGGCCGGGGGCGTGTTGCGGCTGCGCATGGTCTTCACCTCGCCATCCACCATGACCATGCCGATGCCGGGCAGTTCGCCAAAGGTGAAGGCCTCGTCGGCATGGCGGCCGGCGCCGCCGATGGGGGCATCCAGGAACACGAGGTCCGCCGCCGCGCCAAGCTTGATCACGCCGGCCTGGATGTTGCGCCAGCGCGCCGTGTTGCCGCCCGCCGCCGCGATGGCGATGGCCGGGTCCAGCCCGCCCAGCGAACAGAGCAGCGAGATGGTGCGCATGACGCCCAAGGGCTGCACGCCCGAGCCGGCCGGGCTGTCCGTGCCCAGCACCAGGCGGTCCAGCCGGCCCATCTCGGTCAGCACCTTCAGCGCATGAATGGCGTTGCGTGGGTTGCCGTTGTGGACGATCTCGATCGCGCGCTTCGTGCCCGCTATCACCTTCGTCAGCTCGGCGGCCGGCAGCGAGGTCGGGCCGCCATTGATATGCGCCACGATGTCGGCATCGGCGGCGATCACCACCTCGGCCTGCATGAGGTTGGAGCCGGCGATGGAAGGGCCGCCGCAATGGATCATGGCGTTGAGCCCGGCCTTGCGCGCCCAGCCCATGGTCTCCACCACCTCATCCGCTTCCTTGAGCGTGCCGAGGCCGATCTCGCCCAGCAGCGTGACGCCGCCGGCGGCCATCTCCTGGTAGTCGGATTCGCGAAAGCCGCGCTCGGGCACGGGGGCGCCGGCGAGCACACGGGCGCCCATGGGGCGGAAGGCGGCGAAGCATCGCTGGGCGGCGATGGCGAGCGCCTTCACGCCCACCGCATCCTTCGGGCGGCCGGGGAGATGCACCTCGCCCGCCGAGATCAGCGTGGTGGTGCCGCCATGCACCATGGCCTCGATGAAGCCGAGCTGGTTCTGCCGCGGCGTCCAATCGCCGAAGGCGGGGTGGACATGGTTGTCGATGAGGCCGGGCATGACGGCGCAGCCCTGCGCGTCGATGGTGGTTTCGGCCTCGAAATCCTTGGCGGTGCCGATGCCGGCGATCTTTCCGCCCTCGATGAGGATCGCATCCGCATCGAGACGCGGTTGCGCGAAATCACCGGAAAAAACCAGGCCGAGGCCCTTGATCAGTATGCGCGCCATCGCGGGCTCCCCTAAACTGTGACAGCAGGTTAATGGGCGGGGCAGCATCGCGCCAAGTGGGAGACCGGAATTGGGTTCGTATCGAAGGCCGGATGGATTGGACGAGGCGCTGGCGCTTCTGGCCCAGGGCGGCTGGCAGGTGATGGCGGGCGGCACGGATGTCTTCCCCGCGCGCGCGCATCGCGTGGCCTGGGGCAACCCCACCGATGCCGCTTGGCTGGATATCACCGCCATCCCTGAGCTGCGCGGCATCTCGCGCCAGGGCGATTCCTGGCGCATCGGCGCCGCCACCTCCTGGGCCGCGCTGCGCGATGCGGATCTGCCGCCCGGCTTCGACGCCCTGCGCGAATCGGCGCGGCAGGTGGGCGGGCGCCAGGTGCAGGCGCGCGGGACGATCGGCGGCAATCTTTGCAACGCCTCCCCGGCGGCCGACGGCGTGCCGCCGCTGCTGGTGCTGGATGCGGAAGTGGAGCTGGCCAGCGCGCGCGGCCGGCGCCGCCTCAAGCTGCATGACTTCATCCTGGGCAATCGCCGCACGGCGCGGGCGGCGGATGAGCTGCTGGTGGCGCTGCATGTGCCGGCCGAGCGCGCCCAATCGCGCTCGGTGTTTCTCAAGCTGGGGGCGCGGTCGCATCTCGTGATTTCCATTGTCATGGTCGCCGCCGATGCGGCGGGGCGCGTCGCCGTCGGCTCCTGTTCGGAGGTCGCGCGGTTGTGGGGTGACGGCGCGCTGACGCCGATGGATGATGTGCGCGGCAGCGCCGCCTATCGCCATGCTGCGGCGGCGGAACTCGTGGCCCGCGCCCAGGCGAGGCTCGCGGCATGACGGCGCTTCTGGTGAATGGCGTGCCGCGCGACCTGGCGCTGGATGGCGGCACGCGGCTGGCCGATGCGCTGCGGGACAGCCTCGGCCTGACCGGCACGAAGCTCGGCTGCGACGCGGGCGATTGCGGCGCCTGCACCGTGCTGGTGGATGGCGCGCAGGCCTGCGCCTGCCTGACGCCCCTCGGCCAATGCGCCGGCGCCGAGGTCGAAACGGTGGAGGGCATCGCGGCCACACCCGAGGGCCAGGCGCTGATGGCGCGCTTCCATGCGCATGGCGCGGCGCAATGCGGCATCTGCACGCCGGGCATGCTGGTCGCCGCCACGGAATTGCTGCGGCGGAACCCGACGCCGTCCGAGGCCGAGGTGGAACAGGCTCTGGGCGGCGTGCTGTGCCGCTGCACCGGCTATCGCCGCATCATTGACGCGGTGCGCGGCGTGGAAGCCAGTGCCGAGACCGGCACGGTCGGCGCCCGCCTGCCGCGCGTGGATGGCGGGCCCAAGCTGGACGGCACCGAGCGCTATGGCGCGGACCTGGCGCCGGCCGATGCGCTCTGGCTGCGCGCCATCCGCAGCCCGCATGCCCATGCGCGGTTCACCTTCGGCGATGTGGCGGGCTTCCTCGCCGCGCATCCCGGCATCGCGCGCTTCCTGACGGCGGCCGATGTGCCCGGCCGCAACGGCTATGGCATCTATCCGCACATCAAGGACCAGCCGGTCTTCGCCGAACACACCGCGCTCTATCGGGGCGATGCGGTGGCCGCGGTGATCGGCACGCGCGAAGCCCTGGAAGCGCTGCGCTTCGAGGCACTGCCCATCCTCTGGGAGAAGCTCGACGCGCTGGATGATCCCCGGGCGGCGCTGACCGCCCCCGCCCTGCACGCGCAATTCCCCGACAATGTCCTGGCCGAAGGCTTCGTGCGCCGCGGCGATGTGGAGACCGCGCTGCGCGAGGCCGCCCATGTCGTGGAAGGCGATTGGCAGACCAGCTTCGTCGAGCACGCCTATATCGAGCCCGAGGCCGGTTATGCGCGGCGGGTCCGGCCGGAGGCCGGCAAGGAACATCTCGGCGACCGGATCGAGCTCTGGTCCAGCACCCAGGCCCCCGCGATGGATCGCGAGGAGGTGGCCGGCGTGCTGGGCCTCTCCATGGATGCGGTGCGGATCATCCCCTCGGCCTGTGGCGGTGGGTTCGGTGGCAAGCTCGATGCCGGCATCCAGCCCATGCTGGCGGTCGCGGCCTGGGTGATGGAGCATCCGGTCCGCGCCATCTGGTCCCGCACCGAGAGCATGGCGGCCAGCACCAAGCGCCACCCGGCGCGCATCACCGCGCGCGCGGCCTGCGATGCGGAGGGACGTCTGCTCGCACTCGACTTCGAGGGGATCTACGACACCGGCGCCTATGCGAGCTGGGGCCCGACCGTCGCCGGCCGCGTGCCGGTGCACGCCACCGGCCCCTATCGCGTGCCGAATGTCCGCGCCCGCGCGCGGGCCGTGCACACGCACCAGCCACCCTCCGGCGCTTTTCGTGGCTTCGGCGTGCCCCAGGCCGCCATCGCGCAGGAGGCGCTGTGGGACCGGCTCGCCGATGCCTGCGGGCTGGATCGGCTGGAATTCCGCGTCCGCAACGCGCTGGCCGTAGGCGATGTGACCGCCACGGGGCAGCTTCTGGAACACTCCGCCGGGCAGCGCCTCTGCCTGGAGGCGCTGCGCCCGGCCTGGACGGAACTGCGGGCCGAAGCCGCCGCACGCAATGCAAGGGGCGGCGTGCTGCGGCATGGCGTGGGCGTCGCGGGCATGTGGTACGGCATCGGCAATACCGGCATGTCCAACCCTTCCGAGATGCGGCTCGTGCTGGGCACGGATGGGCGGATCACCTTCTTCAACGGCGCGGTGGATATCGGCCAGGGTTCCTCCACCGTGCTCGCGCAGATCGCGGCCGAGGCGCTCGGCCTGCCGGTTTCGGCGCTGCGTCACGTGAATGGCGATACGGCGACGACGCCCGATGCCGGCAAGACCAGCGCCTCGCGCCAGACCTTCGTCAGCGGGCGGGCCGCTATGGAGGCCGCGCTCGACCTGCGGGCCAAGATCCTGCGCGGCAGCAATGGCGTGCTGGGGTGGAATGGCGCCCTCACACTGGATGGCGCGCCCTTCCGGCCCGCGGCCCCCATCGAGGGGCATGGCCGCTTCGACCCGCCGACCATCCCGCTCGACGCCAATGGCCAGGGCATTCCCTACGCCACCTATGGCTTCGCCGCGCAGCTCTGCGCGCTGGCGGTGGATGTGAAGCTCGGCACCGTGCAACTGCAACGCATCGTCGCCGCGCATGATGTGGGGCGCGCGATCAACCCGACGCTGGTCGAGGGGCAGATCCATGGCGGCATCGCCCAGGGGATCGGCCTTGCGCTGATGGAGGAATATCTCCCCGGCCGCACCGAGAACCTGCATGACTACCTGATCCCGAGCTTCGGCGATGTGCCGCCGATCGAGACGATCCTGATCGAGGAGCGCGAGCCGCTCGGCCCCTACGGCGCCAAGGGCGTGGGCGAGCCCGCACTGGTGGCGACCGCGCCCGCGATCTTCTCGGCGATCCGCGACGCGACGGGGGCGGAGTGCCATCGCATTCCGGCGCTGCCGCATCGGGTGCTGGAGGCGCTGAAGGAGACCGGCCGATGGTAGAACAGCGCACCCCCAGTCCTGGGGTCTGGGGCCTTGCGGCCCCAGCCGCCGGAGGCCTCTTCTCATGGTAGACCGCACCTCCATCTTCGGCGCCGCCGAGGCCGATGGCATTGTCCGTTGCGACGCCTGCCCTGTGCTGTGCCGCATCCGCCCCGGCCGTGCCGGTGCCTGCCATCGCTATGCGAATGAAGACGGCCGCCTCGTCCGTACCGACCCGCTGGTGCTGCTGACCCAGACGGAACAGCCGCTCGTGCCCTTCCTGGAGGGTGCGGAGGATTGGGATGGCGGCATCACGCGCCCCACCTTCGTCACTGCCATCGGCGCCGGCACCACCTATCCCGACTACAAGCCCGCGCCCTTCATCGTCAGCAGCACGCATGCGGGCGTGGACACGGTGACGGTCGTGACCGAGGGCATCTTCAGCTATTGCGGCCTCAAGGCGAAGATCGACACGGACCGGCACCTCGGCCCTGAAGCCGCCCGCGTGATGCATGAGGGCGAGCAGATCGGCCATGTCACCACCGCCGAATACGGCTCGCAGATGCTCAGCCTCGGTGGCGTGCGGCATCTGACCGGCGGCTCCAAGCGCGAGGGCAATGTCACCTGCGCCGCCATGCTGGCCCTGTGCTCCAAGCAGGCGATCGAGGTGGAGATCGAGGGCGGCTCGAAGCTCATCCTCCAGGCCGGCGCCGCGCCCATCGTGAACGGCGTGCCGGAGACGCGGATGCGCGTCGGCTGCGGCAGCGCGGCCGTGGGCATCTTCGCGCAGCAATGGCAGGGGCATGTGGATGAGGTGATCGTGGTGGATGACCACATCACTGGCGTGCTGACCGAGCACCAGGCCGGCAAATGCCTGAACATGCGCGCCTCCGGCATCCGCGTGCGCGGCCGGCGCTCCACCCCCGGGCGGTATTTCCAGGTGGCGCATCCCGGCAGCGGCTGGGGCGGCACCGATGTGACGGACCCGCTCTCGCTCATCGAGAGCATCGACCCCAAGCTCGCCTGGCCTGGGCTGCGCCTGCTGCTGACCAGCACGACAGGCGAGGATTTCCTCTATGTCGAGCTCGATGAGGCGCTGCGCCCCGTCCCCGCCCCGGTGCCGGCCGCCGTGGCCGCCACCGTGGCGCGCATCGGCGAGAATTGCGAGCCGGCGCTGACCTCCATCCTGTTCATGGCCGGCGCGGGCGGTTCGCTGCGCGCGGGGGTCACGGAGAATCCGATCCTGTTGACGCGGGCCGTGCAGCGTGGCGAGGTTACGGTCACGATGGGGGGTGCGCCCTGCTACCTGTATCCGGGAGGCGGCATCACGATCATGGCGGACGTCCTGCGCCTGCCGGACAAGGCCTTCGGCCATGTGCCGACGCCCGCCCTCGTGGCGCCGCTCGAATTCACCCTGCGCGCCGATCTCTACGCCGCCCTGGGCGGGCATGTGGACCAGGCCATCAGCCTTGCCACCCTGCTGGAGCAGGAGGGGAATGCCGCGCTGCGCGGCGAGTGGCTGCGCGATAATCCCTGGCCGGGGGCCCCCGGGCCCTGGCCGGGCGCCCCCGGACGACAGAGCCCGGGATGACCGAGGTCGAGTGGCCCCCGCCGCGCCGTGCCCTGCTGCCCGATGGGCGGCTGCACCTGCAGGACGGGCCCATTGACCTCGTCATCGGGCTGGAAGGGGCCCGCGCCGCGGTGATCGAGGCGCGGGAGGCGGCCTGGCAGGGGCTGCATGGCGTGCTGCCCGGCCTCTCCCGCGAATTGGCCCTGCTGCGCGCGCCGCTGATGGGGCGCATGCCCGCCTTCACCCATCCGGTCGCGAAGCGCATGGCCGAGGCCGCCTGGCCGCACCGCATGCATTATGTGACGCCCATGGTCGCGGTGGCCGGCGCCGTCGCCGAGCATGTGCTGCGCGCCATCATCGCGGTGCCGGGCATCAGCCTCGCGCATGTGAACAATGGCGGCGACATCGCGCTGCACCTCTCGCCCGCCAGCACCCTGCGCGTCGGGCTCGTCGAGGATCCGGCGCGGCCGGAGCCCAGCGGCCTCGCGGTGATTCGCGGCGGCGATGCGGTGCGCGGCATCGCCACCTCGGGCTGGCGGGGGCGCAGCTTCAGCCGGGGCATCGCCGATGCGGTGACCGTGCTTGCCGCCCGCGCGCCGGAGGCGGATGCGGCGGCCAGCATCATCGCCAATGCGGTGGATGTGGACCATCCGGCCATCTCCCGCGCCCGGGCCTGCGAACTCGACCCCGACAGCGACCTGCGCGACCTGCATGTGACGGTGGAGGTGGGCGCCCTGCCGGAAGAGGCGGTGGGCACGGCGCTGGATGCGGGCGAGCGCTGCGCCGAGGGGCTGCTGGCGCGCGGCCTGATCCTGGGCGCCTGCCTGCGCCTGCAAGGTCGGCTCCGGCTGGTGGGGGCGGCCGGCGTGCTGGCGGCGATGGAGCAGGTGGTCGTCCCGCCCTGACGCAAAAATCCGCCTCCGTTGCGCGTGCAATCCGAGCGGTGCCAGCGTAGAATCCCTCCCGATTGAGGAGGCACGCATGACAGAATTCGACCCACGGCTTCGCCGCCGCTTGCTGGTGGTGAACCTGGTGGCCCTGGGCAGTGCGGCCTCGGGCGCGGGGGCCCTGGCACAGGGCACGAAATCCGGCCCCCGCCCGCCGCAAAGCGGCCTGACCGACGCCGACCCGAACGACCCCGCCGGCAATGGCCGTGGCGGCAACGCGCCCCGGCCGGGCCAGCAGGGCCGCAGCGATTCCGATCCGACGGATCCGGCAGGCCAGGGCCGCGGCGGCAATGCCCCGCGCGGCCAGAGCGACTCCGACCCGACCGACCCGCCCGGACAGGGCCGCGGCGGCAATACGCCACGCCAGGGCCAGAGCGATTCCGACCCGACCGACCCACCCGGGCAGGGTCGCGGCGGCAATGCCCCGCGCGGCCAAAGCGATTCCGACCCGACCGACCCACCCGGACAGGGCCGCGGCGGCAATGCGCCACGCCAGGGCCAGAGCGATTCCGACCCGACCGACCCGCCCGGCCAGGGCCGCGGCCGCGGCAATGCGCCCCGCCAGGGCCAGAGCGATTCCGACCCGACCGACCCACCCGGGCAGGGTCGCGGCGGCAATGCCCCGCGCGGCCAGAGCGATTCCGACCCGACCGACCCGCCCGGCCAGGGCCGTGGCGGCGCCCGGCCGGCGCCGGCCGGGCCGACCGACAACGACCCGAGCGACCCCCCCGGGCGCGGGCGCGGCGGCAGGCCGGAGCAGAAGGGCGCCTGACCCGGCGCCTACCGGACCCGGCATGCACCGGGCGGCGGAAATCCCGCCGCCGCCCACCGCCAGCGAAATTACCAGATTGTGAGACAGCGCATTCCCTGCTTCTCTCCCGCGCGGGCGATGTCCAGACCCGCGTCTTCCAAGGAGGCTTCTGCAATGCGCAGCCATCACGTCACGCTCACCCGGCCGGCGCTGCGCGCGGCTGCCCTGGCACTGTTCGCCGCCCCTCTGCTCGCCGCGGCGCCGGCCGCCGCCGTCGAGTATGACGGCAACTGGCAATTCACCATGAGCTGCACGGCCAGCGGCAACCAGGCCGCCTTCACCGAGCGCTTCACCGCACCCGTCACGCAGAATGCCGCGACCCGCAGCCGCAGCGGCCGCACCGCGCAGGGCCTGGATGAGAGCAGCCGCTTCAACGCCCGCATCGAGAACGGCCAGATGACGGCGACGGTGGAGCGCAGCCGCGGCAATGACCGCTGGAGCCTGCGCTTCGCCGGCCCTGCCACCTCCGACACGCGCTTCGACCTGGCCGGCGGCATCTTCTCGGGCGACCGCCAGCTCCGCACTTGCCGCCTGGTGGCCGAGGCGGTCAGCTCCGCCCCCGGCAGCCTCGCCGCCACCGCGCCCGCCCGCGCCGAGGCGGCGCGCCAGCAGCTGGCCCTGGCCGTCGCCGCGCTCGCCGCGCTGGAGGCCAATGCCGCCGCCGAGATCCAGGCGCTGCGCACCGACCTCGACCTTGCCCGCTTCGAGAGCGTCGCCATGCGCGCCGAACTCGACCAGCGCGGCGCCGCCATCCAGGCGCTGGAGACGCGGCTGCGGACCGCGGAAGGCGTCGCCACCCAGGCGCAGGCGGCGCTGACCCAGGCGGTCGCCACCGCCACGGCCGAGATCGGCCAGCGCGACCAGCGGTTGGCCGCCGCCGCCGGTGAGCGCACCGCCCTGCAGACCCGCCTCACCGCGGCCGAGGCGGCCGTGGCCCCGACTCAGGCCCAGGCGCAGGCGCAAGCCCAGGCCGCCGGCACCGAGCGCACGGCGCTGCAGGGCCGCCTCACCGCCGCCGAGGCCGCGCTGGCCCAGGCCCAGTCGGCCGCCACCGCCGAGCGCACCGCGCTCCAGGGCCGCCTCACCGCCGCCGAGGCCGCCGCCGCGCAGCTTCGAACCGCGCTTGAGACCGCACAGCGCGAGCTGACGGAGGCCCGCGCCGCCCAGCCGCCGCGCTAGGCCAAGGCGGGAAGGGGGGAGGCGAAGATCATGGCGCGTTTCAGCCGTCGCGGCGCCCTCGCCCTCGCCGCCGCCACGCTCCCGGCCCCCGGGCTGCGTGCCCAGGGCATCTGGAACCCGACGCGGCCGATCACGCTCGTGGTCGGCTTCCCCGCGGGGGGGCAGACGGATTTCGCAGCCCGCGTGGTCCAGTCGGGCTTGCAGAAGGCGCTCGGCGTCTCCGTCGCCATCGACAACCGGGCCGGGGCCGGCGGCAATCTGGGGACTGAGGCGGTGATGGCCGCCCGGCCAGATGGCTATACGCTGCTGGCGGGCAACATCTCGCCCATGGTGATCAACCCGCACACCATGGAAGGCATGATGATCGACCCGCGCGAAATGGTGCCGATCGGCCTCATCCTGCGGTCCTCGCTCATCCTCTGCACGCATCCCTCGCTCAATGTACGGAATCTGGCGGAGCTGCGCGCCTGGATCGCCGCCCAGCCGCGCGGCTCGATCCAGTATGGCTCCACCAGCACGGGCAGCCTGACCCATATCGCGATGGAGCTGTTCCGCGAGCGCCTGGGCAAGCCCGAGATGACGCAGATGGCCTATCGCGGCTCGGGCCCGGCGATGGCGGATTTCGTCGCCGGGCGGTTCAGCCTGATGTTCGACGGCGCCTCGGTGGTCGCGCCCCTGGTGCAGGCCGGGCAGCTGCGCTGCGTCCTGGCCACCGGCCGGACGCGCAGCCCCGCCTTTCCCGACCTGCCCACGGCGGAGCAGCAGGGCCTCAACGACTTCGCCTTCTACACCTGGACCGGCCTCTTCGCGCCGCGCGGCACGCCGCCCGAGATCGTCGCCCGCCTCAATGCCGCGCTGAACGCCGCCCTGGGCGAGCCTTCCATCCGCGAGCGCATGACCAGCCGCGGCGCCGAGCCGGGCGGCGGCAGCGCGGAGGAGATGGGTCGGCTCATGGCGGAGGACTATGCCCGCTGGGGCGAGGTGGTGCGCGTGAACCAGATCCGCGTGGAGAGCTGAGGCCTCACGACTCGAGGGCCGGCCCGCGCATCTCGCGCACCAGCTTGCGGCCGATCGCCTCGGCGAAATCGGCGTAGTCGGCGCAGGGCATGGCGAAGCTGCCGGGGCCGCCGATCACCTCCGCCGCGTAGTGCTGCAACAGGTCCGGCTCCTCGTTCAGCACGGCGAGGCCGTTGATGACCACGCCCGCCGCCACCGCCACATCCCGCACCGGGCCCGAGGCGCGGCCGCGATTGCCCGCGCCATCGCCCGAGAGGTCCACCACCTGGCGGTTGGCCGGCGCCGGGCAGCGGCCGAGCAGGGTGAGGGCGGCGACCAGCCCCTCGCCCAGGGCCGTGGCACCAGCCCGCGGCAGCCGGGGGGCCGCCAGCAGGGCCGCGGCGATGGCCGCGCCGTCCTCGGCGGTAGCGAGACGCGTCCAGGGCAGCGCCACCTCCTGCGCTTCGGACCAGAAGAGCGCGGCCACCGCCACCGCGCCGCGCGGGCCGCCGGTTGCGGCGGCGATCACGGCCGCATCCTCGAAGGCGGTGGCGAGGCCGCCCAGCATCAAGGCGAATTCATCAAAATCCACGCTGGCCGAGACATCCACGGCGAGCACCAGGGCCAGATCCACCGCCTCCATCGGCCCTTCCTCGCATCATCGCCGCCGGGCCGCCAGCCTTTCCGCGCTCCGGAATCCGGCGCAGGGTTGCGCCACCGCAAGGCGGCGGCCGCGTTGTCATGGCAATGTCATCCGCAACGCAGAGGATCTGACCCATGCAGACGCGCACCATGGCGGAGATGGTCCGCCACCAGAATCCCCTGACGCTGGGCCCCGGCGCCACGGTGCAGGAGGCCTGCGCCGCGATGCACAAGCGCCGTGTGGGCGCGGTGCTGATCGTGGAAGGGCACCGCCTGCTCGGCATCTTCACCGGGCGGGACGCGGTGCATGCGCTGGCCGTCGGCCTCGACCCCCAGCGGACGCTGGTGGGCCAGGTGATGACGGCCGAGCCCTGCTGCCTCAGCCCGCATGACCGCGCGCATGACGCGCTGCGCCTGATGACCGATGGCGGTTTCCGGCACCTGCCCGTCGTGGAGGACGGGCATCTGCTCGGCATCGTCTCGCGTTACGACTTCCGCACCCAGGAGCACCGCCGGATGGATGAGGAGACGGGCTTCTTCGAGGTGCTGCGGTAGCCCGGCCTAAAGCGGGGGCAGCGGCTTGCCGATCGCCGGGTCGGTCTTGAACTTGGCGAGGCTGCCCCAGGCGCGGTCATATTGCGGCGGGATCTTCAGCGCCTCGATGCGGCCCAGCGCCACTGCGGCATTCACCACCCAATAGGGGTCGCGCAGGAAGGCGCGGGCCAGCAGGATCATGTCCGCCTTGCCCTCGTCCAGGATGGCCTGGGCCTGCGCCGGCTCGGTGATGAGGCCGACCGCCATGACGGGGATGCCGGCCCCCTTCTTCACCGCCTCCGCCCCAGGCACCTGGTAGCCCGGGCCGAGCGGGATCTTCTGGCCGGCATCGAGGCCGCCCGAGCTCACATCCACCACATCCACGCCCAGCGCCTTGAGGCGTTCGGCCAGCATCACGCTCTCCTCGGTATTCCAGCCACCTTCCACCCAGTCGGTGTGGGAGATGCGGACGCCAAGCGGCATGGAATCCGGGATCACGGCGCGGGTCGCGCGGGTGATCTCGCGCAGCAGCCGCGTGCGGCCCTCGAAATCGCCGCCCCAGGAATCATTGCGGAGGTTGGAGATGGGCGAGAGGAACTGATGCACCAGATAGCCATGGGCGGCGTGCAGCTCGATGAAGGTGTAGCCCGCCTTGACCGAGCGCACCGCCGCATCGGCGAAGGCCTGGATGGTGCCGAGGATCTCGGCCTCGCTCATCGCGCGCGGCGTGGCGTAGCCCTGGAAGGGCGTGGCACTCGGGGCCAGCGCCTCCCAGCCCGGCACGGCGGGGCCGGTTTCCCAGGCCGGCAGGCGGCTGCCCTTGCGGCCGGAATGCGCGAGCTGGATGGCCGGCACCGTGCCCATCGCGGCCATGGCGTTGACCAGGCGGGTATGCCCGGCCAGCTGGTCATCGCTCCAGATGCCGAGGTCACCTGGGCTGATGCGGCCTTCCGGCGTCACCGCGGCGGCCTCGGTCATCACCATGCCCGGGCCGGCGACGGCGCGGGAGACGAGGTGCGCCATGTGCCAATCCGTCGGCTTGCCGTCCTCGCCCGCGCAATACTGGCACATGGGCGAGACGCCGATGCGGTTGCGGAAGGTGACGCCGCGCAGGGTGAGCGGGCTGAACAGATCGGTCATGAGCGGGGATCCTGGAGTGAAGAAGACGCAAAGGGCGGCGTGCGGCCGAGGCGGTTTTCCATGATGACGAGAAACGGCCGGGGCTCGGGCAGCAGGCGCCCTTCCCCATCCGTCGCCCAGCGCGCCAGCGCCACCGTGTCGCTCACATTGCCACCCACCGCCTCCACCACGCCAGGGGCGGCATGGACGACGATGTCGCAATGCATGGGGCGGAATCGGCCGCGCTCCTCCGCGCGCTCGGCCCAGTCGCGCAAGGGCCGGCTGGAACGGTCGCGGCAGACGAGGTCGCCCGGCGCGGGCGCGTAGAGGGCGGGGTCGCGCGGCAGGAAGGGCGCCTGGGCGGGCCAGGCGGCGGCCAGCGCATCCAGGTGGTCGAGATAGCGGGCATGCGCGGCATCGGGCGCGAATTCCGGCGCATCCACGCCGGCCGCGCCGATCACCCAGGAGATGAAGGCCGCGGACCAGAAGGGCTCGGCCCAAAGGGGGGTTCCTGGATTGCCGCCGCCGGTGCCCTCGAGCGCGCGTTGGTAGCGCGTGCGGTTGGCCGGGATCGCCTCGCCCGATTGCGGCACGGCGCGCCAATAGGCGAGCACGCGGGGGAAGTTCTCCGGCGCGCTTTCGGGGCGTGCCGCCTCGCGCGGCGCACAGGGCAGGCCCGCGGGGCCTGGCAGGCCCACCGTGACGCAGCCCCAATCCTGCCATTCGGCGAGCGCCAGGCGCAGCATCCGCTCGCGCGCGGCCGGCGGGTAGCTCAGCGGCTGGGGCAGCTGCGCCGCGGGCGGCGGCGCCGCGCAGGCCGCAAGCAAGGCCAGCAGGGGCAGGAGACGGAGCACCCCCTGTCTCTGCCAAAGCCTATCCTTGCGGGCAAGACGGCCTATGCTGCGCCCCGCCATGTCACAAACGCCAGAGACCGAGGGCGGGCGCCTCTTCTTCCGCAGCGAGACCTTCGCGGCGGATCCCCGGCGCACCCGCCGCACGCCCACCGATGAGACCGTGCCCGAGCCGGGGCGGGACATTCCGCTGCATGCGCGCTGCGACGTGCTGGTGGTGGGCGGCGGGCCCTCCGGCGTCGCGGCCGCGGTGGCGGCGGCGCGGCAGGGCGCGCGGACCATCCTGCTGGAGCGCCATAACCACCTGGGCGGGCTCTCCACCGGCGGGCTGGTGATCTGGATTGATCGGATGACCGACTGGTCGGGCCGGCGCGTCATCCGCGGCTTCGCCGAGGAGTTCCTGGATCGTCTGCCCAAGGGCGCGGTCAGTGGGCCCTCCCCGGCGCTCTGGGGCGCGCGCGACGCCGCGACGGCGGCCTGGTGGGCGGCGCGGACCAGCGCGTTTCACGGCATCGTCACCCATTCCCCCACCTGCGACCCGGAGGCGATGAAGCTCGCCGCGCAGGAAATGGTGCTGGAAGCGGGCGCCGAGCTGATCTTCCACGCCTGGGGCGCGGAGCCCATCCTGCGGGAGGGTGCGGTGCGCGGCGTCTTCTTCGAGTCCAAGCAGGGGCGGCGCGCCATCCTGGCCGGCGTGACCGTGGATGCGACGGGCGATGGCGACCTCTTCGCCCGGGCTGGCGCCGCCTACAGCGACGACATTGACGAGCGCGACATCCATCACTGCATGAACACAAGCTGGCTCTTCGGCGGCGTGAACATGCCGCGCTACCAGCGCTGGCGCGCGGAGCAGCCCGGGGCGTTCAGTGCCTTCCTGCAGGCGGGGCGCGAGCGGCTGCGCTTCTTCGACAAGGCCTTCGCCTCCTGGCGGGACGATGTGGCGCTGTTCATGGGCCCGCGCCTCTCGGGCTATTCGGCCGTGGATGTGGATGACCTGACGGCGGTCGAGATCCAGAGCCACCGGCTGATGGCGGAGCACCTGGCGCTCTACCGCGCGGGCGCGCCGGGTTTCGAGAACGCCTACCTGATGCTTTCGGCGCCGCAGCTCGGCGTGCGGCATGCGCGGCGCCTCACCGGCGTGGCGGCGGTGACGCGGGGCGACTGGGACGGGCGGGTGTGGGCGGATGAGATCGGCGTCTCGCCCAGCCTCTCGCCGAAATTCCCCAATGTCTCGGTGCCCTATGGCGCGCTCGTGCCCGTGGCGCTGGACGGGCTGCTGGCGCCGGGGCGGCACCTGAGCTGCGATGCGAACAGCCATTCCTTCCTGCGGGAGATCCCGCAATGCTGGATGACCGGCCAGGCAGCCGGGACGGCGGCCGCCCTGGCGGTGGCGGGCGGCGTGGCACCGCGCGCGGTGCCCATCCCGGACCTGCAGGCGACGCTGCGGGTGGGCGGGGCCCACCTCTCGCCGCCCGCACCGGAGCGGGCCACGGCCTGATCAGGCGGTGGCGAGGCGGCTTTCGCCAAGGCCAGCACGGGCGGCGGCACTGCCGGCCGCGGCATCGCGGATGATGTAGCCGCGGCCCCAGACCGTGCCGATCACATTGTTGGCGCCGGCCGTCTGCAGCTTCTTGCGGAGCTTGCAGACGAAGACGTCGATGATCTTGCTGTCCGGCTCATCCATGCCGCCATAGAGGTGGTCCAGGAAGTTCTCCTTGGAGAGGACCGTTCCGCGCCGCATCAGAAGCAGCTCGAGGATGGCGTATTCCTTGCCCGTCAGGTGGACGGTGCGGCCCTGGACCGCGACCTCCTTCGCGCCGAGGTCGAGCGAGAGCGGGCCCATCTGGATGCGCGGTTGGCTGAAGCCCTTGGAGCGGCGGATCATCGCCTGCAGGCGGGCCACCAGCTCCTCCGGCTCGAAGGGCTTGGCCAGGTAGTCATCGGCGCCGACCGAGAGGCCGCGCACCTTGGCCTGGGTCCGCGCCACGGCGGAGAGCATCAGCACCGGCGCCTCGATGCGGGAGGCGCGGAGCTTGGTGACGACGTCATACCCCTCCATGTCCGGCAGCATCAGATCCACCACCACGGCGTCATAGTCGTAGAGGCGGGCGAGCTCGAGAGCCTCGGCCCCGCAATCGGCCACGTCCACCACCATGCGGTGCTGCTGGAGCTGGAAGGTGATCCCGCGGGCGGCGGAGCGGTCGTCTTCGACGAGGAGGATACGCATTTCGGGGTCATCTCCACACGTTTTGCGTGTGGAGAGTTACCACCATGACGCGAGCCCGCCAAGGGAAATTCAGCTTTTGGTGTGTCTTTAAAAAAATAAAGTTCATATAACGGGACCAAATGCGCCTTTTCCCGTGAAAATCCTGACCGGGCGAGTCAGAAACGTCCCTCCTGCGAAGAACGTTAATGAATTTGCCGCAGGCTGGTCTCGTGTTGCGAAAACCGGCCCGCTGTCCCGTCTATCGAAACATTCCGGCGCGCCGCCGCAACAAAAAAGGGCGCCCCTTGCAGGGCGCCCTTCCTGTTTCCGTGCAGCCAGGGCTGCGCGGAATTACTCCTCGCCGGCCATCTCGCGGCGGCGGCGGATGGCCGCGCCCAGGATGTCGCCCAGCGACGCGCCGCTGTCGGCCGTGCCGAACTCCTTCACGGCCTCGCGCTCCTCCTCGATCTCCTTGCCCTTCACGGTCAGGGAGAGGCGGCGGGCGGCGCGGTCCACAGCGGTGATCTTCGCATCGACCTTCTCGCCCACGGCGAACTTGTCGGGGCGCTGGTCCTGGCGATCGCGCGCCAGCTCCGCACGGCGGATGAAGCCGGTCAGCACCTCGTCGATCTTCACCTCGATGCCGTTGGCCTCGATCTTGGTCACGGTGCAGGTGACGATGTCGCCCTTCTTCACCTTGTCCAGGACCTCGGCCGCCGGATCGGCGGCGAGCTGCTTGATGCCGAGCGAGATGCGCTCCTTCTCGACATCCACGTCGAGAACCTTGGCCTTCACCACATCGCCCTTCTTGTAGCCGGCGATGGCGGTCTCACCAGGCACGTCCCAGCTCAGGTCGGAGAGGTGGACCATGCCGTCCACATCCGGGCCCACGCCGATGAACAGGCCGAACTCGGTGATGTTGCGGATCTCACCCTCGATCTCGCTGCCCAGCGGGTGGTTCTGCAGGAACAGTTCCCACGGATTGCCCTGGGCCTGCTTGAGGCCGAGCGAGATGCGGCGCTTCGGCTCATCCACGTCGAGGATCAGCACGTCCACCTGCTCGGAGGTCGCGACGATCTTGCCGGGGTGAACGTTCTTCTTCGTCCAGGACATCTCGCTGACGTGCACGAGGCCCTCGACGCCCGCTTCCAGCTCCACGAAGGCGCCGTAGTCGGTGATGTTGGTCACGCGGCCGGAGAACTTGCCGTTCACCGGGTACTTGATCGCGACGCCGTCCCACGGATCGGACATCAGCTGCTTCATGCCGAGGCTGATGCGCTGCGTGTCGCTGTTGAAGCGGATCACCTGCACCTTCACCGGCTGGCCGATCGTCAGGGCCTCGCTCGGGTGGTTGATGCGACGCCAGGCGATGTCCGTCACGTGCAGCAGGCCGTCCACGCCGCCCAGGTCCACGAAGGCGCCGTAGTCGGTGATGTTCTTCACCACGCCATCGAGCACCATGCCTTCCTTCAGGCCCTGGACGAGCTCGGCGCGCTGCTCGGCGCGGGTCTCTTCCAGCACCGCGCGGCGGCTGACGACGATGTTGCCGCGGGCGCGGTCCATCTTGAGGATCTGGAAGGGCTGCGACTGGCCCATCAGGGGGCCGACGTCGCGCACGGGGCGGATGTCCACCTGGCTGCCCGGCAGGAACGCGACCGCGCCGCCGAGATCCACGGTGAAGCCACCCTTCACGCGGCCGAACAGCACGCCGTTCACGCGCTGGTTGGCGGCGAAGGCCTTCTCGAGGTTGGTCCAGGACTCCTCGCGGCGCGCCTTCTCACGGGAGAGGACGATCGAGCCGTCCTTGTCCTCGTAGCGCTCGACGAACAGGTCCACCACGTCGCCGGGCTTCACCTCGGGCTTCATGCCCTGGGGCGCGAATTCCTTGAGGGGAACGCGGCCTTCGCTCTTGAGGCCGACATCCACGACGGCATAGTCGTCATCGATGCGGATGACCTTGCCGGTGACGACGGAACCGGCGAAGCCGGTGTTGGCGCCCAGCATCTCATCGAGGAGCGAGGCGAAATCTTCGGAAGCCGCGCGCGTGGCGGGGCTGTTGGCACTTGCCATGTAGAGTTTGTGTCCTGGGTCTTGTGCGGGGGCTGGCCCCGCATGCCGGTCTTGCGCCACGCCCCGCCCGCGGCGGAACATCACGGCTTGCGGCGCCGGTTCCTGATCATCAGGGGGGAGGGCGACCGCCAGGTCTGGGGCGCGTGACGGTCCACCCCGGTCCGGCCAATGGCCTGATCGGGCCATGACAGGCGCTACATCTGCCGAAGTCGGCGGAGCGTCAAGCGAAAATCACTGGACGCGCAAGGATTCCACGATTCGCAGCGCGGCGGCGAAGGCGGCCTCGGCGTCCAGGGCGCTGGTGTCGAGCGTCACGGCATCCGCCGCCGGCCGCAGCGGCGCCACGTCCCGCGCGGAATCCCTGGCGTCGCGCGCCGCCATCTCGGCCGCCACCTCCGCGAGGCTGGGGGCCGCGCCGCGCGCGGCCAGCTCGGCATGGCGGCGGCGGGCGCGCTCCTCCGGGCTGGCGGTCACGAAGAGCTTCACCGGCGCCTCGGGGAAGACCACGGTGCCGATGTCCCGCCCGTCCAGCACGGCGCCATGCGCCTGGCCGAAACGGCGCTGGAAATCGAGAAGGGCCGAGCGCACGCCGGGAATGGCGGCCACCTGGCTCGCCGCCGCATCGGCCGGCGGGCCGCGGAGGTCGTCGCGCTGGAGGTCGGCGGGGTGCAGCGCCTCGGCCGCGGCGGTGGCATCCGCCGGGTTGGCCGGATCGCCGCCCGCATCCAGCACGCGGCGGCCGGTGGCGCGATAGAGCAGGCCGGTGTCGAGATAGGGCAGGCCCAGATGCGCGGCCAGCCGCCGCGCCAGCGTGCCCTTGCCCGCCGCCGCCGGCCCATCCACCGCGATGATGAGCGGCCGGCTCATGCCGCGCCGATCGCCTCGGCCCCCGCCGCCTGGTTCATCAGCGGGATGAAGTTCGGGAAGCTGGTCGCGATGAAGGCACCGTCATCCACCCGCATCGGCGCGCGGCAGGCCAGGCCCAGCACCAGGGCGCTCATCGCCAGGCGATGGTCCATCTGCGTCGCGACCAGGCCGCCGCCCGGGGGCGCGCCGCCGCAGCCCTGCACCAGCAGGTCATCGCCCTCGATCGCGCATTCCACGCCGGCGGCGCGCAGCAGCTCGGCCGTGCCGGTCAGGCGGTCGCTCTCCTTCACCTTGAGCTCGGACAGGCCCCGGAAGCGGCTGGTGCCGGTGGCGCAGGCGGCGGCGACGGCAAGGATCGGGTATTCGTCGATCATGCTGGGCGCGCGCTCGGCGGGCACCTCCACGGCCTTGAGGTTGGTGGCGCTGACGGTGAGGTCGCCCACCGGCTCGCCGCCCTCCAGGCGCGGGGCGCCCACCTCCAGCACCGCCCCCATCTCGCGCAGGGACTGGAAGAGGCCGGTGCGCAGCGGGTTCAGGCCGACATTCTCGATCACCAGCTTCGAGCCCGGGACGATCAGCCCCGCGACCACGAAGAAGGCGGCGGAGGAGGGGTCGCCCGGGACCATCACGGGGGCGGCGCGCAGCTCGGGCTGGCCGTCCAGCTCGATCACGCGGCCATGCCCCCCGGGGTGGTCACTGACGGTGACGCGCACCGTGGCGCCGAAATGCCGCAGCATGTTTTCCGAATGGTCGCGCGTGGCCTCCGGCTCCACCACCCGCGTCACGCCGGGGGCACAGAGCCCGGCCAGCAGGCAGGCGCTCTTCACCTGGGCGGAGGCGACGGGCAGCGTGTAGTCGAGCGGCAGCGGCTCCCGCGCGCCCTGGATGGCCAGCGGCAGGCGGCCGCCCTCGCGGCTCCAGAAGCGGGCGCCGGTGGCGGCCAGCGGCTCGGTCACGCGCTTCATCGGGCGGCGGCGGAGGCTGGCATCGCCCGTCATCACCGCGAAGATGGGGTGGCCCGAGAGCAGGCCGCAGATCAGCCGCGCCGCCGTGCCGGAATTGCCCATGTCCAGCACATCGGCCGGCTCCGTCAGGCCGCCAATGCCGCGGCCCGCCACCCGCCAGCGGCCGGGGCCGAGATGCTCGACCTCCGCGCCCAGCAGGCGCATGGCGGCGGCGGTGCGGAGCACATCCTCGCCCTCCAGCAGGCCCTCGATCTCGGTGGTGCCAATGGCCAGCGCGCCGAACATCAGCGCGCGGTGGCTGATGGATTTGTCGCCGGGCACGGAGAGCCGCCCGGAGAGGCCCTGGCGGGCCGGGAGGGAGCGCAGCGGGGTGGGGTTGGAACCGTGGGACATGAGGCCGGGTTTGACACCGATGCGCGGCCCGTGGCA
The DNA here is from genome assembly GCF_033547095.1 of Sediminicoccus rosea. NCBI lineage: Bacteria > Pseudomonadati > Pseudomonadota > Alphaproteobacteria > Acetobacterales > Roseomonadaceae > Sediminicoccus > Sediminicoccus rosea. Next base: position 142,499 of record NZ_CP137852.1, read on the forward strand.
ATGCGCCCCGCCCGCCGTCGGGGAGTGGGCAAAAGGAACAGAGGGCTCCATGGCAAAGCCTGATCTCGGTATGAAGCGCGTCTGCGTCTCCTGCGGCGCCAAGTTCTACGACATGACGAAGGTGCCGGCCGTGTGCCCGAAATGCGGCACCGAGCAGCCGGCAGAACAGCCGCGCCTGCGCCGCTCGGCCAACATCACCCCGGATGACAAGCTCAAGAAGCGCGCCGCCGCGGCCACGGAGGTGGATGCGGACGAGGTGGAGCTGGACGATGTCGAGGCCGATGCCGGCGTCGAGGATGCGGACGAGCTGGAGGACGAGGACGACGCGATCGATGCCGAGATCGAAGTCGAATCCGACCGCGAGGAAGAGGGCTGATCGCCCCTGTGTGAGCAGGGTTGCGCGCTTCGCCGTTGCGATGCGCGCCGCCCGCTCGTAAGGAGCGCCATGCGCCGTCTTCTCCTGCCCGCCGCCCTGTTGATGTTCGCCGCGCCGCTGGCCGAGGCGCAGCAATCGAATCGCGCGCCGGCCAATGCGCCCCGCCCCTCGCGCCTGGGCGACTACCAGTCCTGGACCGCCGCCGCGCACACCGAGAGCGGCCAGAAGGTCTGCTACGCCTTCACCCGTGCGCGCAGCATGGAAGGCGTGGGCGGGCGCGATGCCAACAACGTGATGCTGCTGGTGACGCACCGCCCCGGCGGGCGGGACCAGGTGGCCGTGCGGGCCGGCTACAACTTCCCGCGCGGGGCCGAGACCAAGCTCTTCATCGGCCAGAACGAATTCGCCTTCTTCACCGCCAGCGACAATTCCTTCGCGCGCGATGGCCGCGCCGTCGTCGCCGCCCTGCGTGCGGGGCGGGAGGCGGTGCATCGCGGCCCCGGCCCCAATGGGCGCGGCCAGGCGACCGATACCTTCGCGCTGGCTGGATTCTCCCAGGCCTATGAGGCGATCGGCCGGGAATGCCCGCCGCCGGCGCCCGCCCGGCGATGAGCGCCACCACCAGCAAGGCCTTCACGCCGCATTCCCGCGTCGCCACCAGCGACGGCCTGACCGAGGCCGAGCGGGACCGGATCCTGGCCAAGGCCGCGCTCTTCGCGCCGCCGCCCATGGTGGATGCCGAAGGAAGGCGCGAGCTGGTGGGGCTCACGCGCGAGGAGCTGGCCGAGGAAATGGCCGCGATCGGCGAGAAGCTCTTCCGCGCCAAGCAGCTCTGGCATTGGATCTATCATCAGGGCGTGCGCGACTTTTCCGCCATGAACAGCATCGCGAAGCCGCTCCAGGCCAAGCTGGCGGAGCGTTTCGTGATCGGCCGCCCTGGCATCACGACCGAGCAGACCAGCACGGACGGCACGCGGAAATGGCTGTTCCAGTGGCGCGACGGCCAGCAGGTCGAGACCGTGTACATCCCCGAGAGCGACCGCGGCTCGGTCTGCATCTCGACGCAGGTGGGCTGCACCCTCTCCTGCACCTTCTGCCACACCGGTACGCAGAAGCTGGTGCGCAACCTGGGCGTGGCGGAGATCGTCGGCCAGTTCCTCGCGGCGCGCGATTCCTACGGCGAATGGCCGACGCCCAAGGGCGAGGAGGGGCGGCGGCTCTCCAACATCGTCGTCATGGGCATGGGCGAGCCGCTCTACAATTACGAGAACATCGCCCGCGCGCTGACCATCCTGATGGACCACGAGGGCGTGGCGCTCTCGCGCCGGCGGATCACGCTCAGCACCTCGGGCGTGGTGCCGATGATGGACAAGTGCGGCGCTGAGCTGGGCGTGAACCTGGCCGTCTCGCTGCATGCCGTGCGCGATGAGCTGCGCGACGTGATCGTGCCGCTGAACCGGAAGTATCCCATCGCCGAGCTGCTGGACGCCTGCCGGCGCTATCCCGGCGCCTCCAATGCGCGGCGGATCACCTTCGAATACGTGATGCTGCGCGGCGTGAATGACAGCGAGGCCGAGGCGCATGAGCTGGTGCGGCTGCTGCGTGGCATCCCGGCCAAGGTGAACCTGATCCCGTTCAACCCCTGGCCCGGCTCGCCCTACCAGACCTCCACGCCCGAGGCGCTGCGGAAATTCGCCGCCATCGTGAATGATGCGGGCTATTCCAGCCCGATCCGCCGGCCGCGCGGGCGGGACATCCTGGCCGCCTGCGGGCAGCTCAAGACCGAATCCGAACGGGCGAAGCGCGGCGCGTGAGCCCCCCGGCGCCGCAGGTCTCGATCTGGCTGGTGGCGCTGGCGGGCTTCGCCTCGGGCTCCGGCATGCGGATCATGGACCCGCTGATGCCGTTGGTGGCCGCCGATTTCGGCGTGACCGTCTCGGGCGTCGCCATCCTCATCGCGGCCTTCATGCTGACCTATGGCGGTGGGCAGGTGGCCGTCGGGCCGCTGGGCGACCGCCTGGGCAAGCTGAGGGTGGCGGCGGTGGCGCTGATGCTGTTCGGCACCTTCACGGTGCTGGCGGAATTTGCGACGAGCCTGACGCAGCTCACCCTGCTGCGCGCGGCGGGCGGGCTGGTGGCCGGCGCCGTCATCCCGCTGCTGCTGGCGCATATCGGCGATACGGTGCCCTACAACGAACGCCAGGCGGTGATCGGGCAGTTCCTGATCGGCAATGTCATGGCGCAGATGCTGACGGGGCCGATCTCGGGCATCCTGGGCCAGCATTTCGGGTGGCAGACGAGCTTCCTGGTGTTCGGCTGCTTCACCGCCTCGGTCGGGCTGCTGCTGGCCGCACGGCTCGGCCCGCAGATGTGGCGCGGCACGCCGGATGGGGCGCGCGGGCAATCGGGGCTGATGGCCTATGCGCGGCTGCTGCGGAACCCCAATGCGCGGCGCCTGCTGCTGGCGGCCTATCTGGACGGCGCGCTGCTGTTCGGTGGGGCTTTTCCCTTCATCGCCTCCTTCCTCATCGAGGATTTCTCGCTGAGCGCGGGCGAGGCGGGGCTGATCGTCGCCGGCTTCGGGCTGGGCGCGCTGGCCTATACGCAGATCGCGCGGCGGATGGTGCGGCGCTTCGGCGAGCGGGGGCTGCTGCTCTGGGGCGGGCTGGGGCTGGCGGCAGGGCTGGCACTGACGGCGGTGGCGCCGGGCTGGGGCGTGGTGCTGGCGCTGCAATTGCTGCTGGGGTTCTGCTTCTACAGCTTCCATGGCGTGCTGCAGGCGCGGGCGACGGAGGCCATGCCGGAGGCGCGCGGGACAGCCGTCTCCGCCTTCGCGATGGCGCTGTTCATGGGGCAGACGAGCGGGAGCCTGGTGTTCGCGGGCGTGATCGCGGCGACGGGCTATGCGGGGGCCTTCGGCATCGCGGCGGCGGGGATGGCGGTGTTCGCGGTGTGGGTGCGGGGCCAGGGGCCGCGCGCCGCGTAGCTTCGGCCCCCACGACAGCGCCGTCCCGGAGATGCAACGGCCCCCTTGAACGGCCTGTTCAAGTTGATCAAACTTGAGCGCCAGAATTCTCCTGGCTCCATGCGGGTCCGTCGGATGGGCAGCCAATCCGCGCCCCGCAGCGTCATCGTGGCGTGATGGGCCAAGGGGTCGGACCGAAGGAGGCGGATCGTTGGCGAGTCAGGCATGGATCGTCGCAGCGCTGATCATCTCCCTTGCCAGCCCGGCATCGGCCCAGACCCGCACCATCGCGCAGGCGGGCGGTTGGACGGCCTTCGGCGGGACGACCGAGCGGGGAACGCCGACATGCGGTCTTGACGCCCAGGACGCCAACCGGACGCGCCACTTCCTCATCCAGTTCTACCAGGGCAACCGCCATCTCGACGTGCGCCTGATCCGACCGCATTGGGCGATTCCGGCGAACACCGACATCCCCGTGCGGATCGTCATCGATGGGAATGCCCCCTGGTCCGCCACCGCATCCGGGACCAACCGGGAGGTCAAATGGACGATCCCGACGGGGCCGGTCATGGCGCGGTTCGAGGCCGCCTTTCGCCGGGGCAACGCGATGCGGGTGGAGTTCATGACCGGCACCGAGCCGCCCTGGACGTTCAACCTGGCCGGGACGAACGCGATCATGGAGGCCTTCGTGACCTGCCTTCGCGCCCTGCCGGCGGGCTCCGCGCCCTCGCAGCCTTTTGACGGGCCGCGGCCCTCGGCGCCGACCCAGCCCTTCAGCAACCCGCCCGCGCCGGCCCGGCCCGCACCGCCCCCCGGGAAGCCGCTTGCGCCCCTGACGCAGACCTGAAGCCTGATCGTCTTTGGTGGAAACACCCAAGACGTGAATCCGCCTCACAGCGAATGGCTGGATCGTGACCAATCCCCGTTGATCAAGATCCAGCGAGCAGCCGCGGGGCCACCTTGCCCCGCCCGCCATCCCCTGGCATCCACCTCCGCAGAAATTCGTTCCGCGAGAAGGTTGCCCTCCCATGCGCGTCAAGGACGTCAAGAAAGTCGTGCTCGCCTATTCCGGCGGCCTCGACACCAGCGTGATCCTGAAGTGGCTCCAGACCACCTACAATTGCGAGGTCGTGACCTTCACGGCGGATCTCGGCCAGGGCGAGGAACTCGGCCCGGCGCGGGACAAGGCGCTGCTGCTCGGCATCAAGCCGGAGAACATCTTCATCGACGACCTGCGCGAGACCTTCGTGAAGGATTTCGTCTTCCCGATGTTCCGCGCCAATGCCCTCTATGAGGGGCAGTATCTGCTCGGCACCTCCATCGCCCGCCCGCTCATCTCCCAGCGGCAGATCGAGATCGCGGAGCAGGTCGGCGCCGATGCCGTCGCCCATGGCGCGACGGGCAAGGGCAATGACCAGGTGCGCTTCGAGATCAGCTATTATTCGCTGAAGCCCGACATCAAGATCATCGCCCCCTGGCGCGAATGGGACCTCACCAGCCGCACCGCGCTGATCGCCTTCGCCGAGCAGCACCAGATCCCCATCGCCAAGGACAAGCGCGGCGAATCCCCCTTCTCGGTGGACGCCAACCTCCTGCACAGCAGCTCCGAGGGGAAGATCCTGGAGGAGCCCTGGGATGCGCCGGATGAGATGGTCTGGCAGCGCACGCTCAGCCCGATGGACGCGCCCGATGTGGCGACCGAGATCACCATCGCGTTCAAGAACGGCGACCCGGTGGCCATCAATGGCGAGGCGATGAGCCCCGCCACGCTGCTCACCAAGCTGAACGCCCTGGGCAAGGCGAATGGCATCGGCCGGCTCGACCTGGTGGAGAACCGCTTCGTCGGCATGAAGTCGCGCGGCTGCTATGAGACGCCGGGCGGCACCATCCTCTGGCAGGCGCATCGCGCGATCGAGAGCATCACGCTCGACCGCGAGGCCGCCCACCTGAAGGACAGCCTGATGCCGCGCTATGCCGAGTGCATCTACAACGGCTTCTGGTTCAGCCCGGAACGCCGCATGCTGCAGGCGCTGATCGACACCTCGCAGGCCTCGGTCGAGGGCACGGTGCGGATGAAGCTCTACAAGGGCAATGTCATCGTCACCGGCCGCCAGTCGCCCAACAGCCTCTACTCGATGAAGCACGTCACCTTCGAGGATGACCAGGGCGCCTATGACCAGTTCGACGCCCAGGGCTTCATCAAGCTGAACGCGCTGCGCCTGCGCCTCGGCGCCATGGCGGGCCGCAAGGGCGGCGGGCTTTAAGCCTTCCGCAACGCTGCTAGGCTGGGGGGCATGTACACGCCCCCTGCCTTCCGCGAGGACCGCCCGGAGGTCCTGCTCCGCCTCATGCATCAGTCGCGCCTGCCGCTGCTCGTCAGCAACGGCGCGAATGGCCTGCCTGACGTCACCCACCTTCCGCTGCTGACCGATGGCACGCGCATCGTCGGCCACCTGGCGCGCGCCAACCCGCACTGGAAGGCCCTGCGTGAGGCCGGCTGCGCCATCGCCATCTTCCCGGGGCCGGAGGGTTATGTCTCGCCCTCCAGCTACCCCTCCAAGGCCGAGCATCACCGCGTGGTGCCGACCTGGAACTACGAGGCGGTGCATGCCCATGGCCCCATCGAGATCATCGAGGATGCGGGCCGGCTGCATGAGATCGTCTCGACCCTGACGGATCATCACGAGAAGCCGCGCGCGGCGCGCTGGAAGGTAGATGACGCGCCCGCGGATTTCATCGCGGGGCAGCTCAAGGGGATTGTCGGCGTGGTGCTGACGATCGAAGCTTTGATCGGCAAGCGGAAACTCTCGCAGAACCGGCCGGCCGCGGATCGCGATGGCGCGCTGGAGGATGTGGGGCAGCACAACGCCGCGCTGGCTGATGCCATGCGCGCGGCACGGGAAGGAAACTAGACCCATGGACATGCAACTCGCGGGCAAGCGCGTCGTCGTCACCGGCGCGTCCAAGGGCATCGGCTATGCGTGCGCGGAGGCCTTCGCGGCGGAGGGGTGCGACATCGTCCTCGCCGCCCGCCAACCCGATGCGGCGGCGGCAGCGCTGCGGGCGAAGTACCAGGTGCGGGTGGAGGCGATCACGGCCGATCTCTCCCGCGCGGAGGACCGCGCCAGCCTGCATGCGGCGGTGCCGGAGGCGGATATCCTGGTGAACAATGCGGGCGCCATCCCCTCGGGCGGCATCCATGACATCTCGATGGAGAAGTGGGCCGAGGCCTGGCAGCTCAAGGTCTTCGGCTATTTCCACCTGACCCAGCTCTACATGGGCAGCATGTGCGCGCGGAAATCGGGTGTGATCGTGAACATCATCGGCATGGCAGGGCGGGCCTGGAAGCCGGCCTATATCGCCGGCACGGCGGGCAATGCGGCGCTGATCGCGTTCACCTCGGCCGTCGGTTTCGACGCGCAGAAGGATGGCGTGCGTGTCTTCGGCATCAACCCGGCCGTGACGCGGACCGAGCGCATGGAGACGCAGGCGCGCTGGCGGGCCGAGCAGGCGCTGGGCGACCCGAATCGCTGGCCCGAGATGGTGAAGGGCCTGCCCTTCGACCGCCCGATCGAGCCGCGCGAGATCGCGGAGATGGCCGTCTTCGGCGCCTCGCCGCGCGGCGGCTATCTGAACGGCACGGTGATCGACATTGACGGCGCTGGGCAGTTCAAGGGGTGAGAATTCGGGCGGCGCGGCAGGATTGACCTGCACGCGCTTCGCCCCTATTCCCGCGCCACTGACTGTCCCGTTCGTCTAGAGGCCTAGGACACCAGCCTTTCACGTTGGCAGCACGGGTTCGAATCCCGTACGGGACGCCATCTCCTTACAAACTCAGAACCAGACCGGCCACGGTCCACCGGACCCACGGTCCTGCTCCGCTCGAGCAGCGCACATTCTGAGCCCGCGATCTCGTTCTCTCTGTCGTCCACAGCGCCCTGCCGATGGCCGGGCGGGTGAAAGCCCGCGGCAGCTCCCAGCGCCCCCATGAAGTGCGCCGCAGCTGCCCCACAAGCGATCCGCGTCAGCGCGGCCGTGGTGGGGCGGGCGCGTTCATCAGGCGGGTGGCCTCGGCCTGCAATTCCTCAACCACACGGTCCCGCTCAGGCACCCGCCCCGCGGCCGCCGCGGTGATGTGGCGCAGCGCGATGGCCTGCGCCTCGGGCAGCCAGAGCGGTTGCGGGCGCTGCCCGTTCTCGCGCGCCAGCACCTCCGCCTCCCGCGTGAGGCGTGCAGCGGAGAATCCCGTGCCCAGCGTGCGGATCGTGCGCAGATAGCCATCCGCCAGGTCCCGCATCTGCGCCGGCGCCTGGCCAATGGCGACCGTCAATGCGGTGGCCGCGCTTTCGAGGTCGCTCCGTAAGGTCCGCATGTCGCGCTCCTGCGCCGTGAGGCGGGATTGCAGCGCACCCTGGCTCGCGGCGGCGAGGCGCGCCTGCTCGGCCGCGATCACGCCCTGGTTCCGCGCCACATTGGAAAGCCGCTCCACCTGGGCGGTGTTGATGGCCCGGCGCGCCTCGGCCGCCATGATCTGGCGCGCGATATGGCCCGCCGCTTCCATCTGGGCGCGGATCGCCTGGCTCTCCTGGTCGGTCCGCGCGCGGCGGTCGGATTGCAGCGTTGCCTCGATGCGGGTGAGACCGGTGCGCAGCGGCCCTTCGGGCATGTCGCCGCGCAAGGCCTCGATCAGCCGGGCCGGATCATCCGCGACGGTCTCGCTCCGGCGCGCCTCCTCCGCAAAGGCTCCGCGCAGGGCCACGGGCGCGTTGTCATCGGCGATGGCGACGCGGGTCAGCACGGGGCGCAGCCCCACGCTGTCCAGGCGGAGGGGCTCGAATGTGCTCGGGTTCAGCGGCGCGTATTCCACGCGCATGGCGGTGCGCAAGGCGTCCTCTGGCGTGCGGAAATCCCCGCCGCGCGCGACATTGCCGCCCGCCAGGCCATGCGGCCTGCCGACACGGTTGAGGCGATAGGGGCCAAGCGCCCATTCGGCCAGGTTGCCGAGCATGTCATGCAGACCAAGCGGATTGGGCTCGAGCCGCCCGATCGCCTGGGCGCGGCCATTGGCGGATCGCTGCCCCTGGAACCAGGCGTGCCGGCTCATGCCGCCTTCCATGGGATAGACGCGGCCGGTGAAATCGGCGTCGGGCACCGCGGTCCCGCCGCGCGCGGCGAATTCCCACTCATCCTCCGTCGGCAGGCGCAGGAAGGGGATGGCGCGCGCCTCGGGCTCGGGCAGGCGGGCCCGGGCATGCTGCGCGAGCCAGGCGCTGGCCCTCAGCGTGAAGCCCACCGCCTCCTGCCAGCTCACCTGGGCGCGGGGCAGGCGCCCGCCGGCGCCCGAGGGCAGCTCCGGACAGGTCTCGGCCATGACGGCTGTGAACTGGTCCGTCGTCACCTCGTATTTGGCGATGAAATAGTGCTGGCTCCCCGGGCGGCCGGCCTCCTGGAAGGGACCGACGAGATAGGCCTGGCGCAGAAATTCGCTGTAATCGGTCTGCGGGTCCGGATTGCCGAGGCTGGCGGCGCGATCGGCCAGCGCGGAGGGCGGCGCGGGGGTGTCCACGCGGCGGAAGGCGATGCCGCCACCGCAGGGCAGGGGCAGGATGAGGTCTCCCTCGGCCGGCCTCGGGTTCCAGGTCGCCTCGGGCCAGGTGATGGCGGGCGTCTCGGCCGCGAGCGCCGGCAGGGAAAGGCCCAGGGCCAGCAGAAATGCGCCATATGCTTTCCTAGCCATCGCGAATCCCCTCGGCCGGCACGACCCGCCCTGCCCGGCGCGCCGCGAAGCCAGCGGCCAGCGCCGCGCCCAGCAGCGTGACACAGAGCGCCACCAGCAGATGCCAGGGCCGGATCACCGCCACTGCGCGCGGCCCGGCCCCGGCCAGGTTGAGCCCATTGATGAGCTGGGCTGCGCCCAGCGCCACAAGCGCCGCAAGCATGGTGCCGACCACGCCCACCACCAGCGCCTGGATCAGCGGCAGCAGCACCACCTCGCCCCGCCGCAGGCCAAGCAGGCGCAGCTGCGAGAGCTGGCGCTGCTTGCGCTCCACATTCGCGTAGAGCCCGACGGCGAGCGACAGCAGGTAGCCGGCACCCCCCAGCCCCGCGATCAGCGCGAAGAGCAGCGCGAGGCTGCGGTCGAGCTGCAGCAGGCTCGCCACCTCCACCGCGCGGGTTTCGACATCCACGCCGGCGGCGCGCAGCTCGGCATCCAGGCGCGGCACATCCTCCAGGCGGCGGGCATGGGCGCGGAAGCCGGCATAGGGCGTGGTGGCGCGGGGCGGGATGGCTTCGGGCGCGATGGTGGCAGGCAGCTCACCATTGAGGAAGCCATCCACCAGCCGCAGCACGCGCATCTCGACGAAGGCCGCGGGCCGGTCGAGCGCGGCGGCTGGCGCCACGCCAATGAGGCGCAGGGGCAGGTTCAACACCTCGCGCCGCCCATCCGCATTGACGCGAATGGCGCGCAGCGTCACCGCCTCGCCCGGCTCGGCGCCGCTGCGGGCCGCCAGCGCCCGGGTGAAGACCACGTCCCGCGTCTCGCGCGGTCGCGCCTCGCCCAGCAGCGGGTCGCCGGGGCCGGTGGCCCAGAGCTCGGCCAGGGTCGGTTCGTTGGGGCGGGCCGCCGTGAGGAAGCGCGCATCGGCGTTGAGCGAGCGGATGCGGCCGATCGCGAAAGCGACATCGGGCCGGGCGGAGAGCTGTTCCAGGAAGCTCTCCGGAAAGGCGCGGTTGGCCTGGTTCACCACCATGCGGCTGCGCGGATTCTCGATCAGCTCCTCGCGCAGCCCCTGCATCACGCCATGCTTCAGCGCGAAGAGCAGCAGGAGCGGCAGCAAGACGGCAGCGAGGCCGATGAAGGAGCAGACGGCCAGCCGGCGCTCATGCAGCAGATCCCGCAGCGCGAGCCGGAGGACGAGGCGCCAGCGCATCATGCGCGCAGCACCGAGCGTGCGGCGCCGCCCGGGTCCGGAAACAGGGGCAGCAGCCGGAACCCTTGGCGCTGGGCACGCTCAGGGTCGTGGGTCGCGAGCAGCAGTGCGGCCCCGGCGGCGGCGGCCTCCTCGCGCAGCAGGGCCATGACGGTGTCGGCCATGCCCGGATGCACACTGGCGGTGGGCTCGTCAGCGAGGACGATATCGGGCGTGTGGACCAGGGCGCGCGCGATGGCGACGCGCTGCCGCTGGCCGACCGAGAGCGTCGCCGGCATGCGGCCCAGCAGCGGCGCGATCTCCAGCCGCTCGGCCAGCGCGCGCAGCCGCCCCTCGGCGCTGCGGCCCAGGAGGGCCAGTGGCATCTCGATATTGGCGCGGACATCCAGGAAGGGCAGCAGCCCGCCCTGCTGCAGCACGTAGCCATAGTGGCGCGCGCGCGCATCCGTGATGGCGCGGTCCTCTCCAGCGAGCCACAGCGCGCGGAGATCGAGCGGCGCATCCTCGCGCGGGGTCAGCGTGAAATGCGCCGCCACCTCGGGGGCGCGGGCCAGGGCCAGCAGGTCCAGCAGGGTGGATTTCCCCGCACCCGAGGGCCCGTGCAACGCAACGGCCTCACCGCGCGTGAGGTTCAGCCCCTCGACCTCCAGCACGAAGCCCGCATGCCACGCGCGCAGGCCCGAGAGGCTGAGCGCGACGCTCATCAGGGCAGCGCGTCGAGTGGGACCGGATAGACGGCCTCATTGGGATTGCGGCCGCCATCCAGGTTGACCCAGACCGGCATGGCGTTGATCGCCTCGTAGAGGGCGAGCTTGCGCTCCAGGTTGTTCGCGATCTGCGAGCGCGCGGCGGGGCCGCTGTCCATCCATTGCTGCTGGCTGATGTCGGCGATCTCGCTGGTATAGGGCAGATCCTGCAGGAATTCGGCGAAGACGCCCCCCAGCCGCTGGAACTCGCCCAGGCGGCGCGGATCGCGGATGGTCGCCGCCGCCGCCCCGCGCACCCGGCTGAAGAAATCCTCAGGGCTGAGGCGCGTGGCGGCCTGGGCCTGCAGGATGGCGCGCACCGTGTCGCGCAGGTCGGAGAGCTGGTTGCGGGTCAGCAGCACGCGCACGTCGAGCGGCGCGAAGCCGGGCTCCTGGCGCACGAAGTCGCGGTCGAGCACGAAGCTGCGCACCACATCCGGCGCCGCCTGTTCCCGCACGCGGCCGAGATAGGCGAGGCGCATGGCCGCGCCCACGCGTTCCAGCTGCTCGGCCATGCGGCGCTGCGCCTCATTCGCGGGGGGGCGGATCCCGCCGATGGCGCGGCCGGTGACCGCGGCCACCTCGCCCAGCACCCAGTCGCTCAGCGCGTCCACCGTCTCGCCGAAATGCTGCACATCGCCGTTGGGCACTGGGTAGTAGAGGGAATTGCCATCCGGTCGCCGCGTCAGCTCGCGATATTGCCGCTCGGCCCGGGCATGGTTGTTGCGGCCCTCCGGCGTGCGCAGATGCACGGCGATGATCGCGACCTGCCGCGCCTCGCTGGCGGCCAGGAGGCGGATCTCCGGGATGCCGAGGGCGGTGGCGGCCAGCGGGTCATTGCCGTCCCGCGTGCCGGCATCGGTGATGAGGATGATGAAGCGGCCGCCGAAGCCGCTCCAATCCACTTCGTCCAGCGCGGTCTTGATGCCGGCGATCGCGTCCTCGTCGAAGCCCTGGTTGCTCGCGCCCGCCTCGCGCACCACGGCGAGGCGCTCCAGCACGGCGTCGGGTGCGGCGGCGAAATCGGGCGCGCTGACCAGCTGCGTGACGTATTCGAGGTTCGGGTTGCCACCCATGTTGTCGCGATAGGCGACCATGCCGAAGCGGAAGTTCTCCCGCACCGCCGTGTCCTGGATGCGGCCCACGGCACGGCGCACCGCCTCGCGCGTGCGGTCGATATAGGGCGCCATGCTGATCGTGGTGTCGATCACGAAGACCACCGCGCCGCGGTAGTTCCGCAGCGCGTCGGGGTCGGCCATCTGCGTCCGCGGCGCCTGGGCGGGGGCGGAGATCACCTCGAGCAGCCGGGCCTCGTTGCCGGCCTCGTTCTCGATGCGGCGCGCGCTGAGGATGGGCAGCAGGTAGAATTGGCGCGTGATGTCCACGAAGGCTTCGGGCTCCAGCGCGATGACCGGGCCGTCCTCGTTGCGCTCGGCCGCCTGGCGCAGCGCCTGGGCGCGGGCCGCGCCGCCGCGCGTGTCGAGCCAGACCTGCTCGGGCAGGGCGGCGTCGCGAAAGAACATGGCGCGCTCGCGCTGCTCGCGCGGGGTGAAGGCGGCGACGAGGTTGTGGCGCCAGTCGATGGCACGGTCGGCGCGTAGCCAGCCCAGGGTGCGGCCATCCATCGCCTCGCCCACCTCCAGCCAGCCATCCGCCCCGGCTCCGCCCCCTGACCCCACCTGGCGGGCATAGACGTAGAAGACGCTGAAGGCCGGGATATCGCGGCGCGGCGCATTCGCCTCCGCCCGCTCGTAGATCCCCGCGCCGGGGCGGGTGATGACGCGCTGGAAGAGCTGCGTGCGCCCCTCGACCGTCAGCGGCGCGCGGGTGGCCTGCGGCGCGGCGGGGCGCTGCTGCGCCTGGGCCTGCGGGACCAGGAGCAGGCCCAGGGCGAGAAGAAGGGCGCCAAGACGCATCACCAGAACTCCCTGAGGGTGGTGGCCGCGCTGGCCTGCCCCGCATCGGCCTGCTGCTGCAGCCAGGCGCGCAGCGCCGCGCGCAAGGGCAAGGCGGCGGGGTCGCCGGCACGCTCGGCCTCGGCGTATTGCCGGGCCGCTGCACGCGGATCGGGCGTGCGGAAGGGCCGGCCGGGCTGGAAGCCGATCGGGTCATAGAGGCGGCCCAGCGCCGTCATCGCGGGGGCATGGCCGCGCGCCGCCGCCTCCTCCAGCAGGACCAGCGCGTCATCGTGCCGCCCCGCCGCCTGGCGGCGCAGCGCCACGGCGAAGATGGCGGCTGCATCGGCGGCGCGGCCCACCACGTCGCGCAGGGCGAGGTCATCGGTGCCATCCGGCCAGACCGCCGCCTGCGGCTGCGCCGGCCGGGCAGGCGGTGGCACCGTGGGTGCAGCCTGCGGCGGGGCGAGCGGGGCTGCCGGGGGCGCATCCCTCCCCCAAAGCCACCAGGCGCCACCGCCGGCGGCCAGCAGCAGCAGGAGGCCAAGCCCACCCCACAGCGCCACGGGCGCGCCACGGGCGGGTGCCGGAGGGGCGGCGGGCGGCGGGGGGGATGACGCTGCGGGGGGCGGCACCGGGCGAGGGACAGGCGGTGCGTCCGGCGTGGGCGCGGGCGGCGGCACGGGACGCTCGGCGGGGATCACGGGGTCGGGCGGCAACTCGCCGTCGAACACCTCGATCGTCTCGGGCCAGAAGAGGCCGGTCTCGCCCAGGCCCGGCAACACCAGATGGACCGGCCCCGGCTCCATGTGGCGCGTGATGCGCGGGCCGAGGATGAAGACGATCTCCTCCCCCTCCGGCTCCACCGCGATCGGGTGCAGCACCTCCTCGCTCACCTGCCAGCCACGCTGGCCGAGATTGCTGGACTGGTAGCCCTCGCGGTGGATGCGATAGCCGCTTTTGGCCGCGGCTGGGCCCACGCCGCGCAGGATCAGCCGCGCATGCCCCAGGGACCTGCTTCCATCCGGCTCCGCTCTTGCACTCAGCGCCATGCGGCCATTCCCCAGCACATGTCAGCGCAGCGCGGCCAGGATGCGCCCAAGCTTCTCGTTCAGCGCGACATCCCCGACCAGGCCGCTCGCGGCCCTTGCATTCTCCTCGACCAGGCGGCGATAGCTGACCGCCCAGTCTACATAGAAGTCACGCTCGAAGGGCTGCGCGCGCTCGCCGAGATCGGGCCATTGCTCGGCGGCTGGCGGCCGGGTGAAGACCGGGCGCGGCGTGGGGCGCCCGGCGGTGGGGCGCGCCTCGGGCGTCAGGCGATCCATGTCGAGCCAATAGACGAAGTCGTTGATCACGCGCTCGGCGATCAGGACGGGCTTGAGCAGCCGCTCGCCGATCTTCTCGTGATAGGAGGCGCTGGCGCGGATGCCCTGGGCGATGCGCCCGCGCAGCCCGACGCGGCGGGAGGCCGCGCCCAGTTGGCCGGTGAGGCTCGCCAGCGCCTCGCGCGTCAAGCCGAAGAGCGGCTCCAGATCCTCGCGCGAGGCCAGCCCATGCAGCACCTCATGCCAATGGGACAGCGCCGTCTCCGCGAAGACGTCGGCGAGGTCGCGGGCCTGTTCGCGGGGCGCGGCCTTGGGCGCCGGCGCGTCACCGAAGATGTCGGCCAGCTCGTCGTCCAGATCGGCCGCGTCGAGCGTGGTGCCCACCGGGCCCGCGACGGCCGAGGGCAGGTCGGAGACGCTGAGTTGCCGCGCGCGCAGCACATCGGCGAGGGTGTCGGCCCGCACCTGCATCTCGTGCAGCAGCAGGCCGAAGGCCTGGCGCCGCGCCGTCTCGTTCAGCGCGGCCACCACGCCGCGTGCCTCGGCGAGGCGCTTCTGCAGCTCCGCCTCCACATCGCTCGAGACGTAGTAGGGCCGGAGGCTGCCTGCCAGGCCCTGCGCCTGCTGCGCCAGCAGCGCGCGCACCTGCCGCCGCTTGGTCTCCGGATTGCAGACGGGGCGCAGCTTGCGCGCGATATGGCCGAGGCCACCATCGTTCAGCGTCATCGCCTCGTCCCAGGCGGTGGCGGGATCGGCGAAGAAGCGGCGCACCTCGGAATTCTCGAGGAAGCGCGCGCGCAGCATGTCGAGCCGAGGGCGATTGCGGAAGTTGAGCTCCCGCCGGGTCTTCTCGGCATCCGGTGGCGCGTAGTCGAGCAGCCCCTCGTCATAGGCGTTGGGATTGCGCAGCCAGAAGATGTTGTTGAAGGGCTGCCCAGGCGTCCACTGATAGGGCCAGTCGTGATCGAGCGCGAGGAAGCTCTTGATGGTGGTGTCGAGGCGGGTGGACCAGCGCTCCACATTCTCGTCATCGGCGCCCGCCTTGGCGACGAATTCCTTGTCGAACTTGGTGAGGACGAGAAACAGCGCGGCATCGGGATGCGCCGCGCGCGCCTCCGGCGTCGCGCCATGGGTGCTGTCGATCCAGTCCTTCACCATCGCGGGCAGGGTGCGGACCTCCTGGTTGCTGTCGCCGAGGCAGAGCAGCATGGAGGTGAGCTCCTGCTCGGCCAGGTAGCGCTGGTAGAGATAGGCGACCTTGCCGCGGATATAGAGGTGATAGAGGTTGGCCGCCGCCGTGCGTTCGGCATCGCGCCCGTCATACCGCTCGCGCGAGCGCGCGCCGGGGAAATCCAGCAGGTCCGTGTGGTCGAAGAAGTCGAACGGCTTCTCGGCCAGCTGCAATTGCAGCTCGGCCACGATGGCCGTGATCACCGGCCGCGGCATCTGCGCCCGGCGCCCCGCGCGGGTGCCGATGGCCACGCGGTCGCTCTCATCCTTGCCGAGGTTGAAGAGCGTCGCCACGTCGATCACGCTGCGCGCCTTGGGCACCATGGCGTCCAGCGCGCAGAAGGCCTCGCCCGCGAAGTCCAGCTCGGCAAGCGCGGTGAGCAGGCGCGCGCAGAGCTGCGTCAGCTCCGGCACATTGTTCCAGAGCAGGCCGAAGAGCCGCGCGCGTTCGGCGATGGGCAGGCGCGGCGCCAGCGTCTCGATCTCCCGCCAGGGCGCGGGGGTGAGGGCGAGATGCGTCGGATGGTTGCGGAAGTAGCGTTCGAAATACTCGAACAATTCCTGCATGTCGTCTTCGGTCAGAACATCGACCGGCGTGGGGCGCGCCTTGCCGCGCAGCTGGCCGATCACCGCGGCCACCTCGTCACGCGTCAGCGGCACCACCGTGTCCCGGTTGAAATCCTCCATGAAGGCATTGGCGATGATGCGCACGATGTCGGTCTGCGAGAGCAGACGCAGCGCGACCGGCAGGCCGGGCAGCGAGGGCGTGGGCCGGATGGAGAAGCGCGTGACCAGCCCCGTCGCTTCCTTGCCGCCCTCCGGGTTGATGTCGCGGACGATGTCCAGCTCCTGCCCGGCGAAGACGACCTTGGCCGGCCGCTGCTCGCGCCGCGCGAGCGCGGAGATCAGGTAGCTCTTGCCCGATTGGCTGGGCCCGAAGACGGAGACGCACATGGGCCGCCGCGCGGCATGGGCGAGCTTGCGCGCGCGGATGGCGCCGCGCCGCAGTTCGCGCGCCATGGCGGGCCCGTCCTCCCGCACCTCGGCCGCGGCAAGGCCCACCCATTCGACGCCCGCCGTCGCGGCATCGGCCACCGCCTCGCAGGCGCGGGCCAGTGCCTCGTTCTCGGCATCCGTGGCGGGGGTGTCGGTCATGCGGGTCTTTCAGGCCGGAGGAGGGTCACGGAAGGGAGAGCGCGCCGGTGTCCCGCCAGTAGCCGGCCTCCTGCTTCTCGGTCTGCAGGCGCAGCCGCACCGTGCTGCTGCGCTGGGGCGCGCCGTCGGCGTCGAGGATCTCCTCGATCTGGAAATCCTCGCGCAGCGCCTCGGCCTTCGCGCCTGCATCCTCGGAGATGTCGGCGCGGCGGATCTTGAGCGTGAGCGGCAGGGAGAGGCGCGGCACGTCGTCGGGGTTGGCGTATTCCAGGATGTAGAGGCGCGAGGCGTTCCAGCGTTCGAGGTCGAGCTGCCGGAAGCCGAGGAAGGTCGGCGCGCGGAACTCCATGGTGAAGCTGATGTCCTGCGCGTCACCGCCCTTGCCGGGCAGGCGGTCGGGGTCCTCCAGCAGCACGTTCTGCCGCAGCATCTGGCCGCTGAGCTCGAGCCGGCCGAAATACCGCGCCGTGGATTTCATCGCGAGCTTGCTGGACCGCAGCAGGAAGCCCTCCAGCCGCCCCTCGGCCAGGGCGCAGAGCATGGCGCCGACGGCGGCCGTGGTCTTCGGGTCCTCGACGCGGCCGGCGGGATCACGGAAGGGATACCAGCCGCCGGCCGGATAGCCGTTCATGGCGACGATGCGATGCGGCGGCACCGGCATCTTGGCGCGGATGATGTCCTGCACGGCGCGCAGCCGGGACGGCCGGCCCGAGAGCAGCAGCCAGTCGCAATCGAAGGCGTGCACCGCCTCGCACAGATCCGCCAGCACTTGGCCCACGGCGCTCTGCACCACGGCGTCCACCTTGCCGGAGAAGGCCGTGATCTCGATCGCGGCCAGCGGGAAGTCGGCGAGGCCGGAGCGGGCGATCCGCTGCTCGAGATAATGCAGCGGCGCCTTCACCTCATGCCCGGCCAGGATGTCGCCCAGGCTGCGGCGCAGCACCTCGTGATTGGCCCTGCCCTCACTGCGCTCATAGGCGTGCAGCACGGCGAGGCCCAGCCGCTCCAGCACCTGGCTGACGAGCTGCCGGCGCAGATGTCGCTCCGCCTCGCTCTGCGCGCCCTTGTCCCCGCCGAAGACCTCCTGCAGCAGCGCCTTGGCATTGGCGAGGCCCGCCTCGCGCAGCGCCTTCTCGATCTGCGGCAGGACGATGCTCTGGATCACCTCCTGCAGGACCTCATCGCCCGCGATGCGGAAGCCCTCGCGGAAATTCTGGTGCGGCTCCACCTCCTGCCCCTCACGCGTGGTGTAGGTGCAGATCATGAGGTCCGTCGTGCCACCGCCGATGTCGATGCTCGCGACGCGCAGCGAAGGTTCCCGCCCGTATGTCTCGCGCAGGCGGCCGGTCAGGCTGAAGAAGGTGCCCGGGCTCGCGCGCAGCCGCTCGGTGGACTCCGTGTAGAGGAAGACGAGCTGCGTCGCCGTCGCCTCGTCCAGGTTGGCGATCACCCGCGGCTCGATGGGTGCCGCGATGCCCGCCTGGCTCCAGCCCAGCATGTCCCAGGCGAGGCGCACCGCGGCCTCCACACGGTCCCGGAAGATCCCTTGCTCCACCAGCGGCATGGCCGGCGGCATGGTGAGCAGGATGCGGCGCAGGCGGCGCGGCACATCGGCGAACTTCGTGGCGTAGCGCGTCTCGACGGCGTTGATCTGGGTCTGTGCCTGCATCAGCAGTTCGGCGAGCAGGAAGGTCATCATGGAGGAGCGGCTGAACAGCGCGCGCATGGCGGGGCTCAGCGCGCCGCCGCGCCGCCGCCGCGTGCCGCGCAGCACCTCCCCTTCCTCCGAGACGAGCGTCATCAGGCTACCGCTGACCGGTGGCTCGGTCGTCGTGCCGTCGCTGCCCATGCCGTTCCAGCGCCAGACCTGCGAGGTGGCCCGCTCATCCCAGAGATAGCGCTTGGGGGAGGAGAGGCCCGTCGCGCCCTCATTGCCGCGGGACAGCGCGGCGAGGCGCATCGCCTCCGTGCCGACGCGCACGGGCGCCAGCCACTGGAAGGCGTTGCCCCGGCCCGAGCGGCGGCTCAGCATGTCCTTGCCGAAGGTCGCGCGGCTGAACTCGACGCGGCTTTCGAAGGCCTGGGCGTAGCTCAGATGCGGCTGGCCGAGGTCGCGCAGCTTCAGCGGGTAACTGTTGTTGAGGTTGATCTGCGTCTCGCGCCGGTCCTCGATGAGGATGCCGCAGGTGCGCGAATTGCCGATGTCGAGCACGAGGTCCACCTGGATCGGCTCATAGGGCTTCACCTCGGAGACGACGTCCACCAGCTTGATGCGCGGCAGGAGGTCGGCCTCGCTCAGCAATTCGAGGAAGGTGATGTAGCGCGCCCAGTGCTCACAGGCGCGGCCCTCGGGCACGGCGGCGCCGCGCGGGCCGGATCGCGCCACGCGCATCTCGCGCTGCAGCTCCTCCAGCCATTGCGCCATCCAGGCCTCGTTCATGAACCAGGCATTGGCGTCGCGGCGCGCCACGAGGACGAACTCGCCGGCGCCCTTGCTGTCATCGGGCGAGATGGCGGTGTAGGGGCGCGCCTCCTCCCGCGCGCGCAGGGCGGTGTCGAAGGCCAGCACGGCGTGGTGGGTGTGGCCGTCATGATCGGGCGCGGGCAGCGGCACGATGCGGATGCGCGCCCAATTGGTCGGCCCCTTGTCATAGACCTCCTGGCCGCCCGCCATCAGCGTCGCGATGCGCAGGAAGGGCAGCGGCACCCAGCGGTCCAGATAGGGCTCGAGCGCCTGGTTGCGGCCGATGTTGTAGGTTTCCTCCTCCGGCGGCGTCACGCCGGATTCGAGGTCGATCAGCGCGTCATGCGTCTCGGTCAGCACCCGCAGGTTGACGAGGTTGGGCGCCGCCTCCGCACCTTCGGGCATGGGGCGTTCCCAGAAGCTGCGCAGGATGCGGGGCAGCTTGTCCAGGGTGAAGCGGATGTCGATGAATTGGACGCCGCTCTGGGGCACCAGGCTGACGATACGCGGCAGCACCTGCATCAAACATTGCCCTGTGATCTCTATAATATTGCATGGTGCCCGACGCCCCCCGGCGATTCAAGGGCCGCGGCGGTGCGTGGCGCTTCCCCACTTGGCAGCTGCATGAAAGCGGAAATACTCTGCACCAGGGGTTGGGGGTCGCCATGGCTGAACCGCTGTTCATCGGCAAGGTCGAATTCACGACCGCGGAACCCGTCAATCTGGGCCCGACGCCCGTCATCCGGCTGCATGGCGAGCTGGTCGTCATCCTGAACGAGCTGGGCGCCCCTGCCGCGGCCCGGCTGTTTGCCGAGCCCGTGGTGGGCAGCAGCGCCGTCAGCCTCTACGCCGAAGGCTCGGGCGATCCGCAGCGCTTCGCCACCCTCTCGCCCACCCGCCGCGCCGAGGCGGAGGCCGTGCTGCGCGCGCGGCTGAACGAGCTGCTGCCCGCGCTCGACCACCCGACGGCCGGCCCGCTGCTGCGCCGCGCCCTCTGCGTCGGCATCGATGACGGGCTCTACGCGCTGGATGACGGCGTCGTGATCGTGGGCTGGGGCATGATCCCGGCCGGGACGCCGCAGGATGAGGCCGCGATCGCCGATCGCGTCCGCGCGGTCTTCGCCCGGTTCAGCCCGCCCTTGGCCACGGCCGGGGAAGGCTGGCTGAGCGGGCGGCCGCTCACCGCGCCACCGCCCGCCGCCGCCCGGGCCCGCCCCGCCGCGGCGCCGCCCCCGCGCGCCGCCGCGGCCCCTGCCGCCGCGGCGGCCGCCGGCGTGGCCGGGATCGCGGTGCCCCCCAGGCCGCGGCCGCCGGCCTCGGCGCTCTGGCTCGTGCCGCTGATGATCGCGGTCGGCGCCGTCTTCCTGCTGCTGGGCGCCTGGCTCGCCTGGCTGCATTTTTCCCGCGACGCCGCCCGCCAGCCCACCACCATCTCCCTGCTCGACGAACGCGCGACGCAGGAGGCGATCCGGATCCAGCAGGAAACCAATCGGGCGCTGGAGGCGGAGCTGGAACGCGCCCGCCGCGCCGCGGCCCAGCCCGAGGTCTGCGCCGCCGAGGGCCCGTTGAGCCTGCCCCCGGCGCCCGAGCGCCAGCGCATCCCGCCCGGATCGGTGCCGCCACCCGTGCCGCAGCAGCAAGGCCAGGCGCCGCAGCCCTTCAACGGTTCGCTGGCGCAGCTGCTGGAACGCGGCGTGGTGATGGTGGTGACGGCGGGGCAGCGCGGCATCGGCCACGGCACGGGCTTCTTCGTCGCGGGCGACACGATCGTGACCAATTCGCATGTGGTGGAAGGGGCCGACCCGCAGCAGGTCTTCATCACCTCGACCAGCATCGGCCGGGTGATCCGCGCGCGGGTGGTGGCGCAGACGCGTGGCGCCGGCGGCGGGGCGGTGGAACCGGGCGAACTCGACCTCGCCATCCTGAAGCTCGACCAGCCCGTGCCGGGCGCGCAGCCCTTGGGCTTCACCCGCACGGCGGAGCGCCTGACCGATGTGGTGGCGGCGGGCTACCCGGCCTCGGTCGTGCAGGTGGAGCAGGGCATGCAGGAGCTGCGCCAGGGCCGGCTCCAGACCCCGCCGGAGATCGTGCTGACCCGGGGCACCATCAGCACCTTCCAGACACTGGGCAACAACTTCACCGTGATGCCGCACACCGCCGACATGTCGCCCGGCAACAGCGGCGGGCCGCTCGTGGATCTCTGCGGCCGGGTGGTAGGCATCAACACCTTCATCAGCCGCGCGACGGCCGTCGCGGACCGGGTGAAATACGCCCAGAAGACCGACAGCCTGTTGGCTTGGCTGCAGCAGAACGGCGCGCCCGTGGATCTGCGCGAGGGCGCCTGCCAGCCCGCCCTGCCCGGCCTGCCGCTGCAGCCCAGCCCGCCCGCACCGGCCGCACCCGCGGCTCCTGCTCCCGCTCCTGCTCCTGCTCCTGCCCCGGCTCCGGCCGGGCCCAGGTAGCGGGCGCGGAGCGCGCGCGGCATGGAAGCCTCCCTGATCGCCACGACGCGCAATGCGGATCTGCGTCCGCTCGCGACCGGCGGCCAGGTGGCGACCGAGGTCTGGCAGCAGATCGCGGGGCACCTGCGGCAGAGCCTGAGCCCCGCCCATGCCGCGCTGCTGGCCGAACCCCAGCCGGCCCCCGACCGCGGCCTCACGGATTGGTACTCCTCCGCCCAAGGCCCGGCCCTTGTGCTGGAGGAAATGGCCGAACCAGCGCGCGAGGCCGCGCGGAACGCCCTCTCCCGCCTCGTGCAGGACGTGAACGGCGAGATCGCGAAACTGCGCGCCAGCCGCCGGGACGCGGACAAGCTGCTGGCGGAGCTGCTCGCGCTGGCGCTGATCACCCCCTCGGCTGACAGCGTGCGGGTGATCGGCGGGCAGCCCGTGCTGGTCGCCTGGGGGCATGCGGCGGTGAACGCGGCGCCCGCGCCCGAGCTGTTGCTGGGCCAGTTGAGCCGGCCGCCCGGCACGCTGGGCTCCGGCAACATGGAGATCGTCGGCCCACCACCCGCCGAGCCGCCGCGCCAACCCTGGGCCGCCATCGGGGCCCTGCTGCTGGCCCTGCTTCTGCTGCTGCTGGCCTTGCTGCTGCTCTGGCGCGATCCCTTCGGCTGGTTCCATGCCCCGCCGCAACAATGCGTCGTGGCGCCGGGCGATCTCGAGCTGGCGGAACGGCTGCGCGCCGAGCAGGAGCGCGAGGGACGCCTCAGGCAGGAGATCCTGCAGGAGATGCAACGCCTGGCCGCGCGCCGCCTTGCCTGCCCGCCGGTGGTGCGCGCGCCCGAGCCGCCGCGACCAGCGGTGCCGGCGCCGGTGCCAGCGCCTGCCACGCCACCCGCCGCACCTCCGCCCCAGCCGCCGAACCAGGATGCGGAGCGCGCGCGGGAGGAAGGGGCACGCACCGGGCGGATCCAGGTCATCCTCGCCTGGGACGATGTGAACGACCTGGATCTCTCGATCCTCTGCCCGGCCGGCCAAGCCCGGATCTATTTCGGCCAGACCACCGCCTGCGGCGGCACGCTCGACGTGGACCGCAATGCCGGCGGCGCGCCGACCCCGCGGCCCGTCGAGAACATCGTCTTCTCCCAGGATCCGCCCCCGGGCACCTACACCATCGTGGTCACGCATTACGCGACCCATGCGGGCGGCCCGCGCGTCTCGCCCTGGCGGGTCACGCTCCGCCGCGAGGGGCGGCCGGAGCAGCGCTTCTCGGGGCAGGTCGCGACGGGGCAGAGCGTGACCGTCACGACCTTCACCGTGCCATGAGCGGATCCTTCGCCATGATCCGGGCCGGGGACGCGCCATGCAGCAACTGAGCGAGTTCCCCGCCGCCACCCATGTCGCGCTGCTGCCGGCCGGCCTCTCGCATGCCACCGCGCTGGCGACACTCTCCGGCATGCTGGCCACCCATGCCGGGCCGGAGACCGCCAGGCTCTTTGCCGCCGTCCAGGAAACGCCGGAGGGCTGGGCCTTCCTGGCACCGATGGGCCGGCTGGCGCGCTTCGACCAGCTCGACGCCGAAGGGCGCGCGCGGTTGCGGGCCGAGATCGGCCGCCTCGCGCAGCTGCTGCGCCAGGTGGCCGAGGTGGCGGCCCGGGCGGACCCCGTGGCGCATGGCGGGCTGCCGGCGCTGGTCGCCGCCGCGCTGGAGGTGCCCTCCTTCGAGCATGTCTTCGCCCAGGCGGGGCGCCCCGTGCTGGCCGGCTGGGGCCTCGCCCCCGCCAACCAGCCGCAGGGGGCCGGGCTGCTGCGTCCGCTGGATGACGGCCGGCCGGCCGAGCATGGCAGGGCCATGCCCTGGCTCGCGCTGGGGCTGGGCGCGGCCGGCCTCGCGCTGCTGGGCGCGCTGGCGGCCGTCGCCATCCCCATGCTCGAGCGCGGGGAACGCCAATGCCGCATCGAGGAAGGCGACATCACCGCCTTCCTGCGGCTTGAACAGGAGCGCGAGCGGGAGCAGGGGCTGCGGGCCGAGATCGCCAGGCTGCTCGGCGATGTGGCGCAGCGGCAGAGCCAATGCCCGCTGCGCGAGGTCAGGCCGCCGCCACCGCCGCCGCCACCGGCCGAGCCACCACGGCGCGAACAGCCACCCCCGCGCGAGGCACCGCCGCGTCCGCCGCCACCACCGCCGCAGCGCCCGGCCAATGCGGCGCCCTGCAGCGAGGAGACCAACAGCGGCGGGCAGGGCGTCACCGTCACGCGGCATTACCTCGGGCCAACGCGCGGCCGCGTCATGCTGAAATACGATGCGCGGATGGAGCCGGACAGCTTCGAGGTGCTGTATCGCGGGCGGCGGCTCGGCTCGTCCGATGGCTTCCAATCCGGCAATGGCGCCTTCAGCTTCGACTGGAATCCTCCCCCGAACGGGACGGCGGAGGATTACGTGGTGGAGGTGCGGGTGGTCGGCAGGCCCGGCTCCTCCAGCACCGTCTGGCGCTACAGCCTCGATTGCCCGGTCCGATGAGGAACACCACATTGAAAGGCATGCACGAACCCCGCGCCCTCGCCAGGACCCTGCTGCTCGCGCTGCCGCTCACCGCCTGCGCGGTGGAGGGGCAGAATGCCGACCAGCGAGGCTTCTTCACCGGGATCGGAGCGGCGGTGACGGGCGCCGATGTCCGCAATGTCCAGCGGCTGGAGGCGACCGCGCAGCAATCCGAGCTGGAAGCCCGCCTGGCCCAGCGGCGCCAGGAGAGCGCGGCACAGGCCGCGAGCCTTTCGAGCCGGCAGGTCAGCGCCGCGGAGCGACGGCTGGCCGCCGTCCAGCGGGATATCGCGCGCAACCGCGCGACCTTGGCGCGGCTGCGGCAGGAGTTGCAGGCCGGCACGCCGCGCGCGGCGGAGGCCAACCGCCTGGAGCAGGAATTGTCGGCGCTGGAGCGGGAGCGCCGCGCGGCGGCGGCGCAGGCCAGCGCGGATGAGGTGCAGCGCGTCGAGGAGCGATCCCGCGCGCTGGATGCCGAGGTGCGCCGCTTCGGCGCAATGTGAGACAGGCAAGCCAGGGAGACAGCCGTGAAGCTATCGAGACCGATCCGCGCGGCCATGCTGGCCATGGTGGCCACGCTCAGCCTCGTGGGCTGCGCGTCCACCGCCTATGACCCGAGCCTGACGCCCCAGCAGAACGCCATGCGCCAGCAGGCGGGCCGCTGGAACGCGACGGTCGCGACCGGGGCGCTGGTGGGTGCGGCCGGCGGTGCCGCGCTCGGCGCCGCGGTGGGCGGGCGGAACCGCGGCACGGCGGCGCTGATCGGCGCCGGGGCGGGCGCGCTGGCCGGATTGGTGGCCGGAACCATGGTGGCCAACCGCAACCTCGCCTTCGAAAATCAGGAAATGCCGCTGCGGGACCGCATCGCCGATGCGCAGGCCCGCACGGTGGAGCTGCAGCGCTCCGCCCAGGCGGCGAATGAATTGACGGCCGACAATCTGCGCCGGCTGGACGCCCTGGAAGCCCAGTATCGCCGCGGGCAGATTTCCGCCGCCTCCTATCAGGCGCAGGTGCGCTCCATGCAATCGGATGTGGACCTCCTGCGGACCGAGCAGAGCGGCGCCCAGGATTTCGTCAATCGCCTGAGCCGCAGCGCGCAGACCACACCACAGCTGCGCGCCGAGGAGGGCAAGGCGCGACATTCGGCGGAATCCATCCAGCGCTCGGCGGATCAGCTGGAAAACCGGCTGGCCCGGGCACCGGCCGCCTGAGGGGGTGAACCCCCTCGACGGGCCAGGCGCCCGGACGCGGGGAGGACTTGTGTGGGGTCCCCATCATCATCCCGTGCGGGCCGCGAGCCCCCTCATCCCTCGCGATCCGCATCGAGCACCGCCTGGATCGCCGCCGGGTCGCATTTGATCTTCACCCCCGCGCGCTCGAGCTGCAGCTGCATCGGCGCGCGGCTGTCCAGCTCGCCCCAGCCACGGTTCAACGCCTCGTTCATCTCCTCCAGCGTCAGCTGGCAGAAGCGCATCGGCACGCCGAGTTCGCGCGCCATGGTGACGGCCAGCGTCACATCCTTGTGGGCCAACTTCAGCGCGAAGGCGGGCGGCTCGTACTGGTCGGTCAGGAATTGGTCGGCAAGCCGGTCGAAGGTGCGCCGCCGGCCATACGCGCCCTGGCGCACGGCGGCCCAGAGATCGAGCGGGTCCATGCCGCCCTTCACGCCCATGGAGAAGACCTCCGCCAGCACCACCTGGATCGCGTAGCCCGCCATGTTGTGCACGAGCTTGGCGACGGTCGCGCTGCCGATCGGGCCGAGATGCGCCGCCTGGTCGCCGATCGCGTCCAGCACGGGCTTGCAGCGCTCGTACACCGCCTTGTCGCCGCCCACCCAGATGGCGAGCTTGCCGGTCTCCGCCCCCTTGGGCCCGCCGCTCACCGGCGCGTCGAAGCCGAAGGCGCCCTTCGCGGCCATCGCCTCGCCCACGCGGCGCATCAGGGACTGCGCGTTGGTCGAGAGGTCGAAATAGGCCGCGCCGGGCTGCACCCCGGCGAGCAGGCCCTCGGGCCCGAAGACCACCGCCTCCACCTCCTTCGGGCCGGGCAGCGAGGTGAAGATCACCTCGCATTGCGCGGCCAGTTCCTGCGGGGTTTCCGCCCAGACGGCGCCGGCCGCGATGCGGTTGGCCCCCGCTTCGCGGCGGATGTCGTTGATCACGAGCTGATAGCCGGCCCGCTGGAGATTGGCGGCCATGAAGGCCCCCATGGTGCCGAGGCCGATGAACCCGACTTTCATGATGTCACTCCTCCCTGCTGTTGTCCTTGGCGGCGAAGCGGATGCGCGCGAGCGGCAGGATGCCGCCCTTCCGCCCCGGGCGCCATGTGGCGGGCCGCCACCGGGCATCCTCTCACCGGGCGGGATGCTTGCGACAAAACGTGATGCGGGGCGCACGCGAGTTCCCTAAGCTGCCCGCGTGAGAGCGTGGCGCGGATGAGACGCCACCCCGCAGGGAGAAACGATTCATGCTCAACCGCCGCGCGGCGCTGGCCGCCCCGCTTGCCCTGGCCGCAACCCCAGCCCTGGTCACGCCCGGCCTGGCCCAGCCCGCCTGGCGCCCGGACCGGCCCATCCGCGTCATCATCCCGCATGCGCCGGGCGGGGGCACGGATGTGGTCACGCGCGTCCTGGCCGAGGCGGTCGGCACGGCGCTCGGCCAGCCGCTGGTGATCGAGAACCGAACCGGCGGCGCGGCCGGGCTGGTCGGGACGGACCTCGTCGCGAAGTCGGCGCCGGATGGCTACACCATCCTGGTGAACAGCAGCGCGCAGGCCATCACCCCCGCGCTGGTCTCGCGCATGCCCTATCACGCGGTGAACGACTTCGCGGGCATCGGCATCATCGGCTTCGCGCCGCATGTGGTGGTGGTGAACCCGAATGTCCCGGCGCGCACCTTCCAGGAGCTGCTGGCCCTGCTGCGGGCCAATCCGGGCCGCTACAACCTGGCCTCGGGCGGCATCGGCAGCGCCATCCACCTGGCCGGCGAGATCCTGCGCGCCAGCGCGAATGTGGATTTCCAGATCGTGCAGTATCGCGGCGGCGGCCCCTCCATGCTGGCGGTGCTGAGCGGCGAGGCGCAGATGAGCACGCCCGACATCCCGGCCGCCTCCTCCGTCGTGCGCGCGGGCTCGGCCCGCCCGCTCGTCATCGCGGCCGCCGAGCGCAGCCCGGCGATGCCCGATGTGCCCACCTCGGCCGAGGCCGGGCTGCCGGAATTCATCGCCGAGATCTGGTTCCCGGTCCTCGCCCCGGCCCGCACACCGCCGGCCGTGCTGGCCACGCTGAGCGCCGCCTTCCAGACCGCGATCGAGCAGAACAAGCGCCGCCTGACCGAACTGGCCGTGCAGGTGCGCCCGAACTTCACCACCTCCGACCAGGTGATGAACTACATCCGCGCCCAGACGGAGCGCAGCGTGGCGCTCCTGCGCGCCGCCGGGGTGCAGCCCGAATAGGGCCCGATGGCCGGCGCGCCGCGCGCCGGCCTCACCGCAGCGCGGCCGCGACCTCCGCCATGCCGGGCCGTTCGGCCGGGCGTGGCGCCCGGCAGCGCCGCGCGATGGCGCGCAGCCGCGTGTCTTCGCCGCCGGCCAGCGCCGACAGCTCCTCCAGCAGGATTCCGAAGGCCCGCAGCTCGGTCCGCAGCAACGCCGCATGCCCGCCGCGCAGCAGGGCGGCCGCGCCGAAATCGCCCAGCACGGCCGCGCCCGTGGCCCCGTCCCACAGGATGTTGTGCGCGTAGAGATCGCCGTGCAGCACGCCCGCCGCATGCAGATGCGCGGCCGCCGCGGCGATCCCGCGCGCAAGGCGCAGCGCGGCGCCTGCCTCCAGCCGCAGGCCGGGCGCATAGGCATCCCGCGTGCAGCTCTCAAGGCTGGGCGGCCCGGCCAGCGCGCGCCATCCGGGCGGAATGAGCGGCATGAGCAGCGCGGCGCGGCCCTCCGGATGATCCGCCACCTCGCCCAGCGCGCCCACCAGGTTCGGATGCGCCCCGGCGGCACGGCAGGCGGCCATCTCATGCCGCGGCAGGCCGTCGCTGGTCATGGCGCCCTTGAAGAGCTTGAGCGCCACCTCGCGCGGCGGATCATCGCGCCACAGGGCATGATGCACATGGCCAGAGGCGCCTTCGCCCAGCAGCGCGCCGGGCATCAGCGCCGCCCAGGGCACCAGCCGCGCGGCCGGCGCAGGCCCCTCCAGCGCGGGATTTCCGGCCAGGCCGAGCCAGGCCAGGGTGGGGTGCTCCGCGAGCCAGCCCGGCAGCGCCTCGAAGCGGTTGGCGCCGATCCGCAGCAATTCCAGCGCGGGGGCCTGGGCCAGGCTCTCCGGCAGCGCGGCCAGCGCATTGCCGGCCAGCATCAGCTTCTGCAGCGCCGGCCGCTGGCCCAGCGCCGCGGGCAGGGCCGCGATGCGGTTGTCGGTCAGGGTCAGCCAGCGCAGGCGGGGCGGCAGCGCCTCCGCCGGCACCTCGCGCATCCCGGTGGCGCGGAAACCCACCTGGCTCAGCGCCGCGCAATCGCCGAGCGCGGGCGGCAGCACCGCGAAGCGGTTGGCCGAGCCGAAGAGCACGCGCAGCCGCGCGAGCCGCCCGAAATCCTCCGGCAGAGCGGTGAGCGCATTGCCGCCGAGGTCGAGGAATTCCAGCGTCTCCGCCAGGTCCAGGATCTCGCGCGGGAATTCCGTGAGACCGCAGCCGGCCAGACGCAATTCCCGCGCGCCGGCCAGGTCGCCGCGGCGCAGGGCATCGAGGGTGGCTTGGCTCATGCGCGAGCCATAGCCGAGATCGCGCGCCGCGCCACGCCTCAGCGCGGCGCGGCCTCGATCGGCTGGTCCAGGTCGCTCCAGATCGCGTCGAAATGCGCCTGGAATTCGGGCGTGCGCCGCGCCTCCACCGGATCGCGCACCGCATCGGGCAGCGCGATGACATGGGTGGACTTGATGGTGCCGGGCCGCCGGCTCAGCACCAGCACGCGGTCCGCCATGACGATCGCCTCGCCAATGTCATGCGTGACGAGGATGGCGCTCTTCGCGCGCTCGCGGATAATGGACTGCACCTCGCGCTGGAGCAGCAGCTTGGTCTGGAAGTCGAGCGCGGAGAAGGGTTCGTCCAGCAGCACCACCTCGGGGTCCGGGGCCAGGGTGCGCATGAAGGCGACGCGCTGGCGCATGCCGCCGGAAAGCGTGCCGGGCCGCGCATTCTCGAAGCCCTTGAGGCCATAGGCCTCGATCAGGCCGCGCGCCCGCGCCTCGGCCTCGGCGCGCTTCACGCCGCGGATCTCGAGGCCGAGCAGGACGTTATCGAGCACGCTGCGCCAGGGCAGCAGCAGATCCTTCTGCAGCATGTAGCCGACATGGCCAGTGGCGCCCGCCACAGGTTGGCCCAGCACCTCCACGCGCCCCTCGCTCGGCGCCTGGAGCCCCGCGATCACGTTGAACAGCGAGGACTTGCCGCAGCCTGAGGGGCCGACGATGGCCAGCACCTCGCGCCGGTGCAGGGCGAAGGAAATGCCGGTGAAGGCGAGGACACCGGGGAAGCTGAGCGAAAGCCCCTCGGCCCGCAGGACGACATTCTCGCTCATGCCCAGCGCGCCTTGTTCTCGATGAAGGTGACGCAGCGGTCCAGCACCAGGGCCAGCGCCATCAGCGCGAAGATGCCGGTCCAGACGGCATTGAGGTCGTAGAGCGTGCCGGAGAAGTACACGAGGTAGCCGAGCCCTTCCTTGGCCGAGATATACTCGCCCACCACCGCGCCGATCAGCGCGAAGCCGACATTGAGCCGCAGCGCGGAGACGATCCAGGGCAGCGTCGCGGGCGCCACCACCTTGCGCCAGGTCTGGAAGCGGGAAGCGCCGAGGCTGCGCATCAGCCGGATCAGGTCCTGGTCCACCTCGCGCGTGCCGGCAAAGGTGGCGATGAGGCTGACGATGAAGGTGAGGATGGCAGCGATGGCGATCTTCGCCTCCATCCCGATGCCGAACCAGACGATGATGAGCGGGGCCAACGCGATCTTCGGCACGCCGTTGATCGCGATCATC
Organism: Sediminicoccus rosea; assembly: GCF_033547095.1. NCBI lineage: Bacteria > Pseudomonadati > Pseudomonadota > Alphaproteobacteria > Acetobacterales > Roseomonadaceae > Sediminicoccus > Sediminicoccus rosea. Next base: position 172,606 of record NZ_CP137852.1, read on the forward strand.
ACCGGCCGCACCACGGCTGCGAAACCGGGCGAGAGCCAGAGCAGCAGCCCGCACAGGCTGCCGAGCGTGGAGCCGATGAGGAAGCCCGCCACCGCCTCCTGCGCCGTCACCCAGGTGTGCATCAGCAATTCGCCCGAGGCGATGAGGCCCTTCGCCTTGGCATAGATGCCGCTGGGCTGGCCATAGATGTAGGCGGCCATGAGGCCGGAGCGCACGCCCCATTCCCAGGCCGCCAGGATGCCCGCCACCAGCAGGACCTGCTTCGCCAGCAGGGCCGGGCTGAAACCGCGCGTCACGCGATGCCGGCCGCGCGCGCCGCCGCCTCGGCGAGCGAATTGTCCACGATGCGCTCATAGGGCAGCGCCTGGCGCATGGTGCCCGCCCCCAGCTCATGCGCGATGATCGCATCCCACTGCTCGCGCGTGACGACGGGCGAGACGGGCACCACGCCCGCCGTGCCGAGCAGCCGCGCGGCGCCGGCCTTCACCGCATCCGGCGGCACCTGCGCGAATTCCTCGCGGCTGACCTCCTCATAGACCGAGGCATCGGTGCGGATCAGGCGAAGCGCCTCGGCCAGGGCATTGCTGAAGGCCTGCGCCTGGCTGCGATTCGAAGCCAGCCAATCCTCGCGCACCATCGCCGTGCTGAAGGCGATGGGGCCGATCACGGGCGCGAGCGGCAGCGAGACGGCGAGGCCCTGGGCTTCCGCGATGGAGGCATCCCACTCGAACACGCAGCCGAGGTCGGCGCGGCCATCGCGCACGGCGGCGATGATCGAGCCCGGCGGGCCCTCGATGAAGCGCACGCCGGCCGCCGCCGGGTCCATGTTGGCGCGGGAGCGCATCGCATAGGTGGGGGAGGAGACGGTGTTGGAGGGGAAGCGCAGCGAGGCGATGCTCTTGCCGCGCAGATCGGCCAGGCTGTTCAGCGTGACGCCAGGCTTGTGGATGAACCAGAGGCCGATGGCGCCGGCCAGCAGGCCAATCACCTTGATGCTGGCACCTTCCACCGTCGCGTTCACGCTCATGCCGGTGCCAGTCAGCGCGATCTGCGCGCGGCGTGCATTGAGCACGGCCACCGGCTCGGCGATCGAGCCGGCCGGCTGGATTTCCACGCGCAGCCCATGCTTGGCGAAGAGGCCGCGCCGCTGCGCGACGAAGGCCGGCGTCCAGTTGGCGAGGCGCAGCGCGGTGACGATGGTGATGGGCGTGCCCGAGCCCTGGGCGCGCAGGGTGACGGGGGCGGCGAGCATGGCCGGCCCGGCGGCGAGGAGGGTGCGGCGGCTTGGGGCGTTCATGGGCGTCTCCGGTCAGGGGAAGGATGTTGAGGAAACAGGCACGACATTCGCCAGCCTGATGCCGGGATGGGCAACGGGCAAGGTGGCGCGACGCCAGGCCTGATCCGGTGGGGGATGGCGCCCCCCGCCTTTCAAGCCGCGTGCCAGAGATCGGGCTTGGCAGGCCGCGCATTGCATGCGAACGCGCAGGGCATGCACGCCCCCTACCCGACGCCCCTGGCCGCGCTCCGCGCCGCCGCCGCCACGCAAGGTGAGCGCGAGGCGCTGGCCTTTCCGCACCAGGGCCGCCGCCTCTCCTTCGCCGGCTGGCTCGCCGAGGCGGAAGCCGTGGCGCGCGGGCTTCTCGCCCTCGGCCTCAAGCCCGGGGCGCATGTCGCGCTGCTGGCCGAGAACCGGATCGAATGGCCCGTGGCGCAACTCGCGGTGGCGGCGGCGGGCATGGTGCTGGTGCCGCTCAACACGCATTACCGCGCGGAGGATCTGGGCGCCGCGCTGGCCACCAGCCGGGCCGAGGCGCTGCTGCTCAGCGCGCGCTTCCGCAGCAACGCCTATCTCGACATGGTGCGCGCGCTGCGCGCTGACCTGCCCGCGCTGCGCCACCTGATCCTGCTGGACGCGGTGGAGGGCGAGCGCCATTTCAACGACCTGCGCGCCGAAGGCATCGCCCTGCCCGAGGTCGCGCCCCGCGCGCCGGCCAGCCTGCAATTCACCTCCGGCACGACAGGCATTCCGAAAGGCGCGCTGCTCACGCACCAGGGCATGCTGATGAATGCCTGGGGCACGGCCCAGCGCCTGCGGCTGACGGAGCGGGATCGCCTCACCTCCATCATCCCGCTGTTCCATTGCGCGGGCTGCATCATGGGCATCCTCGCCTGCCTGCAATCGGGGGCGGCCTATGTCGGCGTGCCGGCCTTCGACGCAGAGGAGATGTGCCGCGTGATCGCGGCCGAGCGCTGCACCGCGCTCTCCGGCGTGCCCACCTCCTGGCTCGCCATGCGCGACCTGCCGGCCCGCAAGAACTACGACCTCACGAGCCTGCGCACCGGAACCTGCGGCGGCGCCGATGCCAACCCCGGGATCCTGGCCGATTGCGTGCGGGACTTCCCCATCCCCGGCCTGGTGCAGGTCTATGGCCAGACCGAGGCCAGCACCCTCATTTCCTGCGCCGATTGCGAGGACCCCGAGCGGCTGGAGACGGCGGGCGAACCCCTGCCGGGCATGGAGGTTCGCATCGTGGACCCGCAATCCGGCGCAGTGCTGCCGGCGGGCGAAATCGGCGAGATCCAGGCGCGCGGCCCCATGGTCATGCTCGGCTATTTCGAGCGGCCCGAGGCCAATGCCGAGACCATCACGCCCGAGGGATGGCTCCGCAGCGGCGACCTGGGCTGCATCACGCCCACGGGCCGCATCCGCATGGCGGGCGGCCGCCTGCGCGACATGCTGATCCGCGGCGGCGAGAACATCTATCCGGTCGAGATCGAGGCGGTGCTGGCGCAGCACCCGGCCGTGGCCGAGGTCGCGGTGTTCGGCATCGCGGATGCCTATTACGGCGAGATCCCCGCCGCCGCGCTGCGCCTGCGCCATGCGGTGCCGAGTGCCGATCTGGCCGCCTTCTGCGCCGCGCGCATCGCCCGGTTCAAGGTGCCCGCCGCCTGGTTCACCGTCACCGCCTATCCCCTCACCGCCTCGGGCAAGATCCGCAAGACGGAGCTGCGCGCCATGGCCGAGGGCGGCCGCCTGGAGCGCTTCGCATGAGCCCGCTGATCTTCCGCTACGACGTGCACAGCCCCTGGTGCTACCTCGCCGCGCTCCGCATCGAGGGCATCGCGGCGAAGCATGGGCGCAGCGTCGAGTGGCGGCCCGTCTACCTCGCACGGCTGATCGACGCGATTGATGGCCGCCGCCCGCTGGAGGCGAATGCCGCCTTCCTCGCCTGGTACCGGCAGGACCTGCAGGACTGGGCGGCGTTGGGCGGTGTGACGCTGCGCTATCACCCGCGCTACCCGCTGCGCCCGGCCCGCGCGCTGCGCGCCGCCTGCTTCGCCAGCGCCGAGGGCAAGGGCGGCGCCTTCGCCCGCGCTGTGCTGCGCGCCTATTGGAGCGAGGTGGGCGACATCGAGGACCTGGGGCTGCTGGGCCGCCTCGGCGCCGAGGCGGGGCTCGACCCAGAGGCCGTCATCGCCGCCACCGGCGACGAGCGCTGGAAGGCGCAACTCGCCGCCAATACCGAGGAAGCCATCGCCGAGGGCGTCTTCGGCCTGCCCATGGTCACGGCGGACGGAAAGCTCTTCTTCGGCAACGACCGGCTGGACCTGCTGGACCGTTTCCTGGGCGGCCCGCTGCGGCCCTGACCCGCCTGCAACAAATGCCGGGCTTGCGCCAAGTGCATGGCCCGGCCGATGATCCCACCCAGAGAGACACCCTTCCCGGAGAATCCCGCCCATGACCGTGACCCGCCGCACCCTGCTGGCCGCCGGCGCCGCCGCCCCCCTCGTGCCGAGCCTGGGTTCATCTCCCGCTGGCGCGCAGGCCCGCTGGCAGATGGCGACCCCCTATCCGGACGGGAACTTCCACACCCGCAACAACCGCGCCTTCATCGAGGCGGTGCAGACCGCGACCGGCGGCCGCGTGCAGGTGCAGATGCATTCCAACGCGTCGCTGCTGCCCATGGCGCAGATCAAGCGCGGCGTGCAGCAGGGCCAGGTGCAGCTGGGCGAGATCCTGCTCAGCGCCTATGGCAATGAGGATCCGTTCTTCGAGATCGACGGCGTGCCGATGCTGGCGCCGACCATCGCCCAGGCCCGCCGCCTGAACGAGCTGACCCGCCCCTTCATCGAGGCGCGCTTCCAGCGGCAGGGCCTCTCGCTGCTCTATACCGTCGCCTGGCCCAATTCGGGCTTCTACACCAACACCCCGGTGGACACGCTCGAGGCGCTGCGCGGTTCCCGCTTCCGCACCTTCAGCGTGATGACCAACCGCTTCGCCACGCTGATCGGCGCCAACCCCGCGCTGATCCAGGCGGCCGAAGTGCCGCAGGCCTTCGCCACCGGCGTGGTGAACGCGATGGTGACGAGTGCGGCGACCGGCGTGGACAGCAGCGCCTGGGATTTCAGCCGAATCTACACGCCCGTCGGCTTCACCCACACGCGCAACGCCGTCTTCGTGAACCGCCGCGCCTTCGAGGCGCTCTCGGCCGCCGACCAGGCCGCGATCCGCACCGCCGCCGCCGCCGCCGAGGCGTCCGGCTGGCGCCTGGCGGAGGAAGCCATCGCGGCGAGCGAGGCGACGCTGGCGCAGCGCGGCATGACCGTCGCCCGGCCCACGCCCGCCCTGCTGGAGGCGCTGGACCGCATCGGCCAGGAAATGACCCGCGAATGGGTGGCCCGCGCCGGCGAGGATGGCGCCCGCGTCATCGCCGCCTATCGCGGCTGAGCTGGGTGCAGCGCCCAAGCGCTGCCCACATGCAGGATCCGGTTGCGCAAGCGGCGTGCAGCGCCGCCGCGCACCGGGCTTGCCGCATCACGCGGCCCCTTGCGCCGGGGCCGCGCGCGACACGAACATCGCGTGACACCAGGCCGAGAGGCACCCCGCCCATGACCCCGACCCGCCGCGCCCCATCCGGCCGGACCCCCGCATGAGCGCCCTGCTGCGCCGCGCGCTGGACGGACTCTACCTGCTCAGCGCCGGGCTGGCCGCGCTGTCGCTCTTCGGCATCTTCTTCGTGATGATGGCGCAGGTCTTCCTCCGCCAGGGCAATATCCAGCTTCCCGGCGCCGATGACTTCACCGCCTATCTCTGCGTCGCCACCACCTTCTTCGCGCTGGCCTACACCTTCAAGCGCGGCGAACTGATCCGCGTCGGCCTCTTCATCGACAAGGCGGGCGCGGGGCTTCGCCGCGTGATCGAGCTGGCGGTGCTGACGCTGGCCGCGGCACTGGTCGGCTACATCGTCTACTGGACCTTCTCGGACGCCATGTTCTCGCGCGAGATCGAGGAGGTGGCGCAGGGCAGCGTGCCCTTCCTCATCTGGATCCCGAAGCTCGCCATCCCGCTGGGCTCGGGCATCCTGCTCATCGCCATCCTGGATGAGCTGCTGGTCGTGCTGCGCGGCCAGAAGCCGAGCTATGTGCGCGCGGCCGAAGAGCGTGCCGCGCGCGGCGATTTCTCGGCGGAGATGTAAGCCATGGACATGCTGAACATCGCCCTGCTGCTGCTCGTCCTGCTCTGCCTGCTGCTGGGCAGCGGGCTGTGGATCGCCCTCGCGCTGGCCGGAACCGGCTATGTGGCGATGTCGCTGGTGAACCCGACGCCCGGCCTCTTCCTCGCCTCGGCCTATTGGGAGAGCACCGGCTCCTGGACGCTCGCCGCGCTGCCCATGTTCATCTGGATGGGCGAGATCCTGTTCCGCACCAAGCTCTCGGAGGAGCTGTTCAACGGGCTCGCCCCCTGGGTGCGGCGCATCCCGGGGCGCCTGCTGCACGTCAACATCCTGGCCTGCGGCATCTTCGGCAGCGTCTCCGGCTCCTCCGCCGCCACCTGCGCCACGGTGAGCAAGATCGCGCTGCCGGAGCTGAAGCGCCGCGGCTATGACGAACGCGTGGCGATCGGCAGCCTCGCCACTGCGGGGACGCTCGGCATCATGATCCCGCCCTCGATCATCATGGTGGTCTATGCGGTGGCGGCCGAGGTCTCGATCGTGCGCGTCTTCATCGCCGGCATGATCCCGGGGGCGCTCGTGATGGGGCTGTTCAGCCTCTACATCATCATCTGGGCGCTGCTGAATCCGGCGAAGCAGCCGGCGGCCGGGCCGGGGATGAGCCTCTGGGCGAAGCTGAAGCAATCCGCGCAGCTCATTCCCTGCATCCTGCTGATCGTCACCGTCATGGGCTCGATGTTCCTGGGCTGGACCACGGCAACGGAGGCGGCCGCCTTCGGCGTGCTGGGCAGCCTGGTGCTGGCCGCCGTCACGCGCTGCCTCACCTGGCGCAGCTTCGTGGACAGCCTGGCCGGCGCCACGCGCCTCTCCTGCATGATCATGTTCATCCTGGCGGGTGCGGCCTTCCTGACCAAGGCGATGGCGCTGACCGGCATCCCGGCGGCCCTCGCCGCCGCGGTCGCCGCGGCCGAGCTTGGGCCCTTCGCCATCATCGGCATCCTCACCGTGGTCTACCTGATCCTCGGCACGGCGCTGGATGGCGTCTCGATGATCGTGCTGACCACCTCGGTCGTGGTACCGATGGTGCAGCTCGCGGGGTTCGACCTCGTCTGGTTCGGCATCTTCATCATCCTGCTGGTCGAGATCGCCGAGATCTCGCCACCCCTCGGCTTCAACCTCTTCGTCATGCAGACGATGACGGGCAAGGAGCAGACCGAGATCGCCTGGGCGGCGCTGCCCTTCTTCATGATGCTGGTGGTGACGGTGGTGCTGATCACGATCTTCCCCGGGATCGTGACCTGGCTGCCGGATTATCTTCTCCGCCAATAGGCGGAGAATTTCTTGGTGCCCTCAAGCGCCGGGCGCCGGCTCCGCCGGCTTGGCTTCGCGCCACCGCAGGTGCGCTGGGCGTGAAGTCAGCCTGGGCGCGCCGGCCGCTTTGCGGCCGGATTCTCAGTGCGCAGCGCTATGCCTTTGCTGGCGTCGCTGCGGCAATCGCGTAGCGCAGCCGCACCACACCGTTGGGCCAGGTCTGGGTGTCCAGCAAGGTGAGCTGTTGCGCGGGTGGATGGACGCCAGCGAAGAGGGGGATGCCGCGGCCCAGCAGCACCGGCATCACGAAGAGATCCAGCTCCGTGATCGCGCCCTCGGCCAGCAGCCCCGCGATGAGCTGCCCGCCGCCCACCACCCACACACGTTCCTTTGCCGCGCGCAGATGCGCGGCGAGCGAGGCGAGGTCACCCTTCCAGGCCTCCACGCCCGCGGGCGGATGGGCGATGCCGCGGCGGCTCAGCACCAGGCAGGGCTTGCCCGCATAGGGACAGGGGCCGAAGCGCAGCACCTGGTCATAGGTGGCGCGCCCCATGACCAGCATGCCGATGCCGCCGAAGAAATCGGCATAGCCGTAATCCGTCGCCTGGAAGGCTTCCAGCCAGGCGACGGAGCCATCCTCGGCGGCGATGAAGCCGTCCAGGCTTGCGGCGATATAGGCGACGCGGCCGGACATGCCCCCCCTCTGGCCGCTCAATCCTGCCACTTCACCTGCATGAAGGGCGCGGGGATCAGCAGCTTGCTCTCCTGCGTCGCGATGAAGGGGCGCACCTTGGCCAGGTAGTTCAGCCAGTCCTGGTTGGCGAAGAGCTTGGTGCGGCGCTCGGCGCGCTCGGCCAGGGTCTCATAGGCCCACATGTGGATCACCTGGTTCAGCGGGCCGAACTCGGTGGAGTAGTAGCCGACGAGGCGGCCCAGGATGGGCTTCTGGATCGCCAGGCCCTCGGCCGCATAGGCCTTGATGTAGTCCCCGATCTTGCCGGGGTGCATGGTGTAGATGCGCTCTTCGACGAACATTTTTGGGTCCTCAAACGCCGGCGCCGGCTCCGCCGGCTTGGCTTCGCGCCGCAGGGATGTGGCGCTGGTTGGCAGGGCGGTCGCGGCGCGCCGGCTGCCTTGCAGCCGGATTCTCGGTGTGCGTCGTTTCCCCTCGCAGCGTCGCGCGCGCCGGCAAGCCTGTCCAGCCTCGCCCACTGGCCGCCCCCCGGCGCCCTGTCGTGGCTCTGCCACGACAGGATGAGCCGAGCCACCAAGGTCAACGCCAAACCGGGGCCCCCGCGAAGACGCCGAAGGCGGGTTAGTGGGGAACTATTTCGTCACGAAGGCCTTCTCGAGGACGTAGCTGCCAGGGGCGTTGTTGGTGCCCTCGATGAAGCCGCGCGCTTCCAGCAGCGCCTTGCAGTCGGCGTTCATCGCCTCGCTGCCGCAGATCATCACGCGGTCATGCGCGGGGTCGAGGGGTGCCACGCCCGCCTGCTTCTCCGCCTCGCCGGTCTCGAGGCGCGTGGTGATGCGGCCCTGCACCGGGAAGGGCTCGCGCGTCACGGCCGGCAGGTAGATCAGCTTCTCCTGCACCATCTCGCCGAGCAGTTCGTGATCCCGCAGCTCGCCCGTGATGTAGTCGCGATAGGCGAGTTCCTTCACCTCGCGCACCGTGTGCGCCACGATGATCCGCTCGTAGCGGTCATAGACCTCGGGGTCGCGCATCAGGGACATGAAGGGCGCGAGGCCGGTACCGGTGGCGAGGAACCAGAGGTTGCGGCCGGGCAGCAGATTGTCGGGGATCAGCGTGCCCACGGGCTTGCGGCCGATCAGCACGCGCTCGCCCACCTTGATGTGCTGCAGGCGGGAGGTGAGGGGGCCGTTCTGCACCTTGATGGAGAGGAACTCCAGATGGTCCTCCCAGGCGGGGCTCACCATGGAATAGGCGCGGGTCAGCGGCTTGCCGTCCACCATCAGCCCGATCATCGCGAACTGGCCCGAGGTGAAGCGCAGCGTCGCGTCGCGCGTGCATTTGAAGCTGAACAGGCTCTCGGTCCAGTGATGCACCCAGGTGACCTCTTCGGCGAAGAAGCCCGGCGGCGCGGTGAGGATGGGTTGGGTGTTCGTGTCCATGGCAGGCGTTTTGCGGCCCGTGACAGGCGCGCGCAAGCGGGGAATGATGGGGGCATGGCTGATTTCATCCCTCCGCATGACCCCGAGACCAACCCGCCGGTCGGCCCCCGCGTGGACACCGTGCCCCGGCCCCTGCCCGCGCGCATCCCCCACAAGGGCCGCAGCGTGGACCTCGAGGTGCTGCACATGCGCCACGTGCCCGACCTCTGGCAGGCCGCGCAGAGCGATGCGACAGGGGCGGGCTGGGCCTATATGGGCTATGGCCCCTTCGCCTCCGAAGCGGCGCTCGGCCAGTTCGTCGGCGGCTTCGCCACCACGCACGACCCCATCGCCTGGGCCGTCCGGCAGCACCGCACCGGCACCGTGGACGGATGGCTGACGTTGATGGAGATCCAGCCGGCCAACGCGCATATCGAGCTCGGCAACATCTGGTTCTCGCCCCGCATGCAGCGCACCCGGGCGGCGACCGAGGCGATGTTCCTGCTGATGCGCCACGCCATGGAGGATCTCGGCTACCGGCGCCTGACCTGGAAGTGCAACGCGCTGAACGCCCCCTCCCGCCGCGCCGCCGCGCGCCTCGGCTTCACCTATGAGGGGACGCTGCGCGCGGTGCTGACGGTGAAGGGCCGCCGGCGGGACACCGCCTGGTTCTCCATCCTGGCCGAGGAATGGCCGGCGCGCGCCGCCGCCATCCAGGCCTGGCTGGATGATTCCAACTGGGATGCGGCGGGCCGACCGAAGCGCTCCCTCACCCAGGGGGGCTGAGGGGCGGCGCCGCCGTCTTGACGCGGCCGCAACATTTCCGTCGCGGGCGTGTCATCGGCGGTTGCTAGGCGGGGCCCTCCATTCCGGAGGGTCATCCGCATGCGCCGTTTCCTGCTCGCCACCACCGTCTCCCTGGGGGCCGCCCTGGGCCTGATCCAGCCGGCCGCCGCCGATACGCGCTTCGAGGCGCGGCTCGCCGGGCAGGCCATCCTGCCCGGCGCCACCTTCCTGGCCCCCCCGGCCGATGCGCCCGAGTATTTCCGCCTCTCCGGCCGCTTCGCCGGCCCGGGCAATGCGCGGACCGAGCAGGCCGGCAGCATCCCCGGCGTGACGCTGCCGGGCTATGGCCCCCGGCCCACCGGCCTCGCCATGCCCTTTCCCGGCCAGCCGCTGCAGGGCTTTTCCGGCATCAAGCCGGTGGGCGACGGCAGCTACTGGGTGACGGGCGACAATGGCTTCGGCAACCGCCGCAACAGCCCCGACGCGCTGCTGATGATCCATCGCGTGCGGCCGAACTGGCAGACCGGGCAGGTGGCGGTGGAAAACACCATCTTCCTCTCCGACCCCAACCGCGTCGCCAGCTTCGCCCTGCAGAACGAGGCGACGCCGACGCGCTACCTGACCGGCGCCGATTTCGACCTGGAGAGCATCCAGCCCCTGCCCGATGGCAGCTTCATGCTGGGCGAGGAATTCGGCCCCTTCCTGCTGCGCTTCGACGCCGCGGGCCGCCTGATGGCCGTGGTCGAGACGCAGATGGACGGCCAGCCGCTCCGCTCGCCCGACCACCCGGCCCAGGTGATTCCGGCGAACCCGACCGCAGGCGTCCCGCACCGCGTCCGCCGCTCGGGCGGGTATGAGGGCATGGCGATGACGCCGGATGGCCGCACCCTCTGGGCGCTGCTGGAACAGCCCCTCTTCGCCGCGGGCAGCAACCAGCCCGAGGGCGCCTTCCTCCGCCTGATCGAGTTCGACGTGGGCCGCATGGCCTGGACCGGCCGCAACCTGCGCTACCGGCTGGAGCCGGGGGCGACGGCCATCGGCGACTTCAACATGATCGACGAGCGCCGCGCCCTGGTGATCGAGCGCGACAATGGCGAGGGCGATCCCGGCCGTGCCTGCGCCCAGGGTGTGGAGAGCACCCACACCGCCCCATGCTTCGCCATGCCGGCGCGCCTGAAGCGCATCTACCTGGTGGATCTGGGCGCGCCGGATGCCGAGGGCTTCGTCCGCAAGATCGGCCATATCGACCTCATGGCCATCCAGGACCCCGAGCGGGTGGCGCGCCAGCGCGGCGACCGCGCGGCCGGCGCCAGCGACGCGGTCTTCACCTTCCCCTTCTTCACCATCGAGAACGTGGCGATGGTGGATGCCGATCACATCATCGTCGGCAATGACAACAACCTGCCCTTCTCGGCCGGCCGCCACCTGAGCCGCGCGGACGACAATGAGCTGATCCTGCTGCACGTGCCCGAGCTGCTGCGGGCGCGCTGAAGCGAGGACGGGCCCCCGCGCGACGCCGCAGCGGGGGCCGCAAAGGGGGCCGGGGCGGACTTGCGTGCCCCGGCCGCCCCTCTAGCATGGGAAGGCTTGGAACCCGGCCACGACCACGGCCGGGACCGGGCGGCGAGGATGCGCCACCGCAGCGGGGGCGCCTTCGCGGACCAGGCGCGAGGACGACGACCATGCCGATCTCCGATGATGTGAAGGCCTTCATCCCGGGCGAGCGGGTGACGCATGCGCCCCTCGGCTCCGGCGTGCTGGACGGCCTCACCTTCGCCGTGAAGGACCTGTTCGACGTGGCGGGCGCCATCACCACCTATGGCAACCCGGACTGGGGCCGCACCCACCCCGTGGCCGCCGCCACCGCGCCCGCCGTCATGGCGCTGCTGGAGGCGGGCGGCGAACTGGTCGGCAAGACCAAGACGGTCGAGCTCGCCTACGGCTTGACGGGCGAGAATGTCTGGCACGGCACGCCGATCAACCCGAATGCGCCCGATCGCTTCCCCGGCGGCTCCTCCTGCGGCTCGGCCGCTGCCGTCGGCGCGGGGCTGGTGGATTTCGCGCTCGGCTCGGACACCGGGGGCAGCGTGCGCATCCCGGCCAGCTATTGCGGCGTCTTCGGCATCCGGCCGAGCTGGGGGGCGGTCAGCCTCGCCGGCGCCTGCGGCCTGGGGCCGAGCTTCGACACCTGCGGCTGGTTCGCGCGAAAGGCCAGCGTGCTGCAGGCGGTGGGCGATGCCCTGCTGCCCGAGGATGCGTTGCCCAACGCCACCCAGCTGGGCCCGCTGCTGAAGCTCCAGGGCGTCTGGATGAACGCCGACCCGGCGACCGCCAATGCCCTGCTGCCGGCGCTGGAGGCGGTGGAGCGCGTGCTCGGCTCGGGGCCCGCCGCGCGCGTCGAGGGACCGACCGACATCCTCGCCCAGGCCTACGAGAATTTCCGCTGCGCCCAGGCGCAGGAGGCCTGGGCCACGCTGGGCAGCTGGGTCACCGCGACCAACCCGAAATTCGGCCCGGGCGTGAGGGAACGCTTCGAGGCGGCGCGCGACATGGACCCGGCCAAGGCCGCCGCCGGCCGCGCCTTCCGGAAGCGCTTCTCGGCGCGCGTGCGCTCGCTGCTCGCGGGCGGCGCGGTCTTCGCCTTCCCCACCTCGCCCTTCCCGGCGCCACTGCTCACCGCCTCGCTGGCCGAGCAGAACGCGGTGCGCGAGCGCAGCATGGGCGTCACCGCCATCTCCGGCCTCGCCGGGCTTTGCGAGGTGAGCATCCCGGCGGGGCGGGTGGATGGCGCGCCGGTCGGCCTCTCGCTCGCCGCCGCCCCGGGGCGGGACCGCGCGCTGCTCGACCTCGCCACGCGCGTCGCGGCGGAGCTCGGCCTCGCATGATCATCCGCGACGCGACCCCGGCCGACCTGGACGCCATCACCGCGATCTACGCGCATCACGTGCTCACCGGCACGGGCACCTTCGAGGAGACGCCGCCCGATGCGGCGGAGATCGGCCAGCGCATGGCCAAGGTGCAGGACGCGGGCTGCGCCTGGCTGGTCGCGGAGAATGAGGGCTGGATCGTGGGCTATGGCTACTACGCCCAGATCCGCGACCGCAGCGCCTATCGCTTCACGGCGGAGGACAGCATCTATGTGCGCGACGACGTGCGCGGCATGGGCGTCGGCAAGGCGCTGGTGCAGGCGCTGATCGAGCACGCGACGGCGAGGGGCTTCCGCCAGATGATCGCCGTGATCGGCGACAGCGAGAATGTCGGCTCCATCGGCCTGCATTCCTCGCTCGGCTTCCGCCAGGTGGGCACCATGAAGGCCGTCGGCCTGAAATTCGGCCAATGGGTGGATGTGGTCACCATGCAGCGCCCGCTGGGCGAGGGCGAGCGCACCCTGCCCGACTGAGCATGATGCGCTGAGGCGGCCAGGCGCTCAGCCGAGGCCCAGCGCCCGCAATTCCGAGATCGCCGCCCGCACCGGCGTGAAGCCCGAGACGGCCTCCAGCGCGGCGAGGCGCATGCGTCGCTGCTCCGCCTCGGAAAGGGAGAGCATGCGGCGGATCGTCTCGGCCACCGCCGCGTCATCCGTGGTGTTGGCGAGGAAGCCGCTCTCGCCATCGGTGATGAAGTCCGACGCGCCGCCGAGCCGGGGCGCCAGGACGACGGCGCCGCAGGCCATCGCCTCCGCCGCCGTCCGGCCGAAGCCCTGGTAGTCGGAGAGGTCGAGGAAGACGTCGGTCGCGCGCAGCAGTTCGGCCACCTCCTGCTGCCGCAGCCGGCCGAGCAGGGTGACGCCGTCGGGCAGGGCCAGGCCGGCGGCCGCCAGATCCTCCTCCGTGCAGCCGAAGGCGGTGAGCGCCACGGGGCCGAACTCGCCCGCGGCCAGGCGGGCCAGCATGCGAAGGGTGCGGCGTGGCGCGCGGCGCGGCGTGGCGGGGCGCACCATGGCCACCACCTGCCGGAGCGCGCCCGGCGCTCGCCGGACCGGACGGTAGAGGCCGTGGTCCACGCTGGGCACCACCAGCGCCGTCGCATGGCCGTGCGTCGCCTCGACCATCCCGGCCAGCCAGCGCGTCTTGGAGAAATAGGTGCAGTCGCGCAGCACCGAATAGCTGGCGACGGCGAGCGCGTGCTCGGTGCTGCCGGCGCGGTAGAAGAGCGGCTCGTAGTCCTGCACGTAGTAGGCATGGCGGAAGCCCAGGCCGCGCATGGATTTGTGCGTGTCCGCGATGGCATGGGCCGAGGTGTTGGTGGTCGCGACCGCCACGTCCGAATCGGCGAGCAGGGAGGCGAGGTGGCGGTTGCCGTCGAAGGCCTCCATGCCGCCCTCCGCCACCCAGGGGAAGCGGTCATAGGCGGCGCGGAAATACTCGGCATTGGCCTGGTTCACCAGGATGCGCGCCTCGACGCCGAGGTCGCGCATGGCATCCACCTCCTGCACCACGGAATGCGCGCCGCCGCCGCCGCCACCCACCGGAAGAACGAAGGAAACGCGCGCCATCTTCAATCCAGCTCCGCCGCGAGGTTGCTCAGCCGGGCGCGCAGCCGCCCCAGGGGGGCGCAATCCTGCATGATCCGCTCCAGCGCCGGCACGATGACGCCGGAATGCTTGTTCGTCATCTCGAGCCCGCCCTGGCGGGAGAGACGCGTGCGCTCGGCCTGGCCGAAGGTGACGCTCTTGTGGTGATAGACGAAGCAGTCATCGGCCAGGGTCAGCCGAAAGCCGGCCTGGCGGGCGCGCAGGCAAAGGTCGGTCTCCTCGCCATAGCCGGTCGGGAAGGCATCCTCGTCATAGAGGCCGACGCGGTCGAAGACCTCGCGCGCGATGAGGGTGCAGAAGCCGTTGAGCACCGGGAATTCCGGGTAGGCGCGCTCGGACACCTCATCGAGGATGGCCTGCATCCGCGCCAGGTGCCGCGGCTGGATCACGGCGTTGGTGGACCAGCTGCCATCCGGCCGCTTCGCCGCCGGCACGCTCTGCCAGGTCGCGGCGTTGGAGAGCGGGCCCACCATGCCGGTGCCGGGCCGCGCCAGCGCGGCGGCGTGCAGCCGGTCGAGCCAGCCCTTCGAGACCAGCGTGTCGGAGTTCAGCACCACCACCCAGTCGGCGCCGGTCAGCAGCACGCCCTCGTTGATGGATTTGGTGTAGCCGCGGTTGTTGTCGCGCCGGTGCAGGATGAAGCGCGGGTCGGCCATGGCTTCGGCGCGCAGCATCTCGGCCGTGAAGTCGCGGCTGCCGTCATCCACCATCACCACCTGCATGGGCCCGGTGGCGGCGGCGCGCAGCGCGTGCAGGCAGGCCCGCACCTCGTCATGGCCGTTGTAGACGGGCAGGATCACCTGGGTGAAGGGATGCGCCTGACCTGCCGGCCGTGCGGTGGCGCGGGCGGGCGGCGGCGGCTCCCAGAGCCCGGGCAGCAGGGGATGCGCCTCCCGTCGGGCCTCGCCATGCACCCGCACGAAGCCGACGGCATGGGCAAAGGCCTCATCCAGCCGCGCATCCTCGAAGCGCGCCGCCTCCGGCAGGGGCGCCGGCCCCAGGCTGGGCAGCCAGGCGGAGAGGCCCTTGGCCGAACGGGCGATGAGCCCGATCCAGACCCCGTCCTCGGCCAGCAGCGCGGCCTCCTCCGGCGCGAGGGTGATCTCGAAGGCATGATCCGAGGGCCGGCGGAACAGCGTGCCGCGCCGCAGCCGCCGGAGCGTGTGGAAGACCGGCCCCTCGCGCCGCTCCAGCGTGATGTCGAAGCGCGCCTTCACATGCGCCTCCGTGGCCTCGGGCAGCCAGGCAGTCACCTCCCAGGCCATGGGCTGGTCGGCCACCGCCTCCCCCAGCCGGAAATGGAGGCAGACGACGGGCGCCACCGCATCCGCCACCAAGCGGATGCCGCGGCGGGGCGCCTGCGGCCCCTCCGGCGCCTCGGCCAGAAGCTGGAAGCGGAGGTAGCCGCCCGGGGCGTCGGTCTCGCCCAGCACGCCCTCGGCGATCGGCGTCACGCCGCCGGCGGGGCGCATGCCGGCCAGCCCCTCGGGCCAGCGCAGCCCCATCGCATGGGCCCCATCCGCCGCCGCATCCGGCGTGGCGGCGGGTGGCGCGGCGGGCAGGGGCGGCGCGGCGAGGGTGAGGGGGGAGCCGTCCAGCTCCTGCCCGGAGAGCATGTGGAAGGCGCGGACCCGCCGCGCCACGCCGTCGCGCAGCAGGGGCGGCAGGGGCCAGCTCAGGCGGAAGCGGCCCTGCGGGTCGCGCTGCGGCTCGGCGGTGACGATGCTGGTGGAGACACCCTCGACATCCAGGCCGATCTCGGGCGGTTCATCCGGCGTCAGCGGGTCGGGCGCGGCCCAGCCGGTGAGGCCGGCGGCCTCCGCCATCGGCCGGACCTCGCCGCCCGGCACGGCGACGGGGGGGATGCCCTCCGGGCTGGCCTCTCGGGTTTCGGCGCTGCCATCCATCGGCTCTGGTGCCACCTTTGCGTGCATGTCGGCCCGGCGCGCATAGCATCGGCGCCGCGGCCGAGGAAGCATGCCCCAGCCCTGGGCGGTGGGCCAGCGGGCCGCTTGAGCCGCATCCGGGGCAGGGATACACCAGCAGGATCGCACCGCCGAGAAGAGGGGGTTTCTCCTGGACCAGGACGCGCCTGCCGGCCCCGCGCCGCTCCGCCTGCTGGTGGTGGCCGCCCGCCATGACCCGGATGCCGCCCCCGCGCGCCTGCTGGCCGCCGCCCAGGCCGCCGGCCTCGACGCCCGGCTGCTCTGCGGCGCGGCCGGGCAGGCGCCGCCGCCCGGCACGCGCCTGTTCCAGCCCTTCGCCGATGGCGCTTTCCTGGCGGAGGCCGAGCCCGGCCATGACGCCGGGGAGCTGAGCCAGAACGACGCCGACCTGCTGCGCCACCTCGCGCGCTGGCTTGGCGATTGGCCGCCCGACATCGTCCACCTGCATGATCTCTCGCCCTTCGGGATGGAGTTCATCGGCCTCACGCGCCGCACCTGCCCTGAAGCGCGGCTGCTGCTCTCCCTCACGCCGGAGCTGGCGGGGCGGCTCGGCATCACCGGCCCGGCGCGCGGCTTCATCCACCAGGCGCCGCTGCGCCGCTTCCTGGCGGAGGCGACGCTGCTGCTGCCCTGCGCGAGCCTGATCGCCCCCTGCCTCGCCTTCGGGCTCGATCCGGCGCGGCTGGTGGTGGAGCCGGGCCTGCCGCCGGAGGTCGCGCCCTGCCCCCTGCCGCCCACCGGGCGCTTCCTCGTCGTCGCCTGCTTCCCGGCGGATGAGGCGCAGCGCGCGCTGCTCACCGCCACGGGCGGGCTGATGACCGGCTTCCCCCGCGCGCCCATCCTCGACATCCGCACCCCGAGCGAGGCCGCCGCCGCGCTGCCCGGCGCGCATCTCGCCTTGCTGCCCGATGCGGCCGGCGCCGACCCGGAAGGGGTGGGCCGCCTCGCCCGGGCGATGGGCCGGCCGGTGCTCGCGGCCGGGCAGGTTGAGATGAACCCGACCGCGCTGGCGCATCTGCTGCTCGACCTCGCCGAGGCGCCGGAGCGCGTCACCGCCCTGGCGTCGGCGCTGGTCCCGCCCCCCGGCCCGGAGGAGGCCGCCGCCGCGCTCTTCGCCCGCTACCGGGAATGGGCGGCGGATCCCGCGCGCATCGCGCGGCCAGGGAGGGTCTGAGCCATGCCGGAGACGCTCCATCCGCCGCTCGCGCAATCGCTGCGCTTCAGCCCGCGCGCGGTCGCGCGCTCGGAGAGCGCCAATTACCACCAGGGCGAGGATATCCGGCTGCACCTCGTGGTGCGCGGCCATGAGGGGCGGCCCTGCCTCATCGTGAATGATTGCCTGGGCGGCCAATGGGGTGAGGAGCTGCGCCTGCCGCTGACGCCCGAGGAAGCGCTCTCGCCCACGGTGGAGGTCGCCTTCACCGGCGCCGGCATCCTGATCCGCATCCTGGGCGAGGCGCCGGTTGCCTTCCGGCCGGGCAATGGGCCGCCGCAATCCCTGCTGCCGCGCCACGGGCCGGACATCACGGTGGGCCCGGCGGAATTGCCGGCGGAGAGCGCCGCCGCCCCCGCGCCCGTCCTGGGCGACGGCGTGATCGAAGCAGCGGCGAGCCTGCCCGGCACGGGCCACCGGCTGCTGGTGATCCGGCTGGCGGATGCGGCGCTGGAGGCCGCGCTGGTGCAGGCCCCCGCGCCGATGCGGCTGCGCGATGCGGGCGGCGCGGGCACCGCCGCCCCCGCCTCCTTCTGCGCCCTGCCCGGGGGCGGGCTGCTGGCCGCCATCGCGAGCGCGGGCGAGGGCGCGGTGACCGGCGCGGAGCTGCTGCCGGCCGGCCGGCCGCCGCTGCACCTGGCCCCCGCGCGCGACCAGGCCGAGGCGCCGCGGCCCATGCCGGCGGAATTCGTCACCCGCCTCGCCACCGCGCAGGGCCCGGCAAAGCGCGAGATGGAGCGGCTGCTGGCACGCGGCTTCACCGGACGGGACACGCTGTCCTGGCTTTCGGCACCGGTCCGCATGCGCGTCGCGCGCTGCCTGCGCACGCCCGAGGGACTGCTGCTGCAAGGCTGGCTGCACGACCCGCAGGGCGCCGTCACCACCATCCGGCTGCGCGCGGGCGAGCAGGCCTGGCCCCTCAAGCCCGGCGCCTGGCTCGACACCATGGCCTGGGATGGCGAGGGCGGGCGCGGCTTCCTCGCGCGGGCACCGGTGCCGGTGAAGTTGGGCGAAGCCTGGCTCGACATCACGCTGGCGAACGGCGAGAGCGGCACCTTGCCGCTGCCCCCGCCGGAAGCGGCCGACCTCGCGGCGCTGCGCGCCATCCTGGCCGAGGCGGGGGCGATCCCGGAGGCGGCGCTGGACCATGCCTTCGGCAGCGTGCTCGGCCAGCCGCTGGTCGCGCTGAACCGCCACCGGCTGGCGCGGCCCATGGCGGTGGAGGAACACGCCTTCGGCACGCCCCCCGCCGCGCCGCGCGCCAGCCTCGTCATCCCGCTGCATGGGCGGCTCGACATGATGGCGGCACAGATGGCGCTCTTCACCGCCTGCGGCATGGAGCGGGACGAGGTGATCTTCGTGCTGGACGATCCGCCGCGGCGCGCGGCGGCGCTCGGCCTCGCGCAATCCGCCTTCGACCGCTTCGGCCTGCCGCTGCGGCTGGTCGTGCCGGCCGCGGCGCGCGGCTTCGGCCCGGCCAGCAATCTCGGGATGCGGCACGCGAAGGGCGAGGTGGTGGTCTTCCTCAACGCCGACGCCTTCCCGCAGGGCACCGACTGGCTGGACCTCCTGGTCGGCGCCGTCGCGGAGCCTTCCGTGGGCGCAGCCGGGGCGCGGCTGCTCTACCCCGATGGCAGCCTGCAGCATGGCGGCATGCAAATGGAGCCCGGCCCTGGCGGCTGGCTCTTCCCCGAGCATCCCGGCAAGGGCCTGCGCCCGCCGCCCGCGGCAGCGGGCCTGCGCGATGTGGAGGCGCTGACGGGCGCCTGCCTCGCGCTGCGGCGCGCGGTGGCGGAACGCTTCGGCGGCTTCGACGAGGATTACGTCATCGGCGATTTCGAGGATGCCGACCTCTCGGCGCGCCTCGCGGAAGCCGGTCTGCGCCGCGTCATGGTGGATGCGGCGACGCTCGTGCATCTCGAGCGCCAATCCCAGGGCCGCGCCGATGAGCAGGCCGGGCGCTGGAACCTGACGCTGCTCAACGCCTGGACCTACAACCACCGCTGGAAGCGGTGATCAGAACCTTTCGGCGCGATAGGGCGCGGGGTCGAGGAAGGGCGCCTCGCCCGTCATCATCTCGGCCAGCAGGCGGCCGGTGGTGGGGCCGAGGGTGAGGCCCTGATGGGCATGGCCGAAGGCGCACCAGGCGCCCTTCTGGCCAGGCAGCGGTCCGATGATGGGCAGCATGTCCGGCGTGCAGGGGCGCACGCCCATCCAGGGCGTGTTCTCCACGCGATCGGCCAGCGGCAGCAGGCCGCGCGCCACGGGCTCGGCGCGTTCGAGCTGCACGGGGGTGGGCGGCGCGTCGTTCGCCGCGAATTCGGCACCCGTGGTGAGGCGCACGCCGACGCGCATGGGCGCCAGCAGGAAGCGGCTTTCCGTGTCGAGGAAGGGGCGGTTCAGCGTGGCATTGCCACGCAGCCGGTAATGCATGTGGTAGCCGCGCTTGCCGAAATAGGGCGGCGCATAGCCCAGGCGCCGCGTGAGGGTCACGGCGGCGGCGCCGAGCGCGACCACGACCTCCTCCGCCTCCACCGGCCCATCCGCGCCCTGCACGCGCCAGCCTGAACCGGCGCGCGTGAGCGTCATGGCGTCGCCGCGCAGGATGCGGCCGCCGGCCGCCTCGAACTGATGCGCGTAGGACAGGGTGAGCGCATGCGGGTCGCTCACGGAATAGGGGTCGGTGAAGTGGATGGCGCCGAGGCGGCTGACCTGGAGATGCGGCTCCGCCGCCGCCAGCGCCGCGCTGTCCAGCACGTTGAAGTTCACGCCATGCTGCTCATGCGCGATGCGCGCCTGGGTCAGCGCCGCGTCGAAGGTGGCGGCGTCGCTGTAGAGCTTCATCCAGCCGATCGGCCGCAGCAGTGCCATCGCCTCCGTGCCCTCGGCCAGCGCGCGATGCTCATCGAGGCAGGTGGTGATCAGCGCGGCGAAGGCGCGGGCGGCATGTGCGTAGCGCTGCGGCTCGGAATGCCACCAGTATTGCAGCAGGGGCGAGGCGAAGCCGGGCAGCGCCATGGGGTGGTAATGCACGTCCAGCGCGTTGTTGCCGGCGATGCGGCGCAATTCGGAGAAGCTGCGCGGGAAGGGGTGCGGGTGCACCGCCTCCCGCTGGATCAGGCCCCCATTGCCGAAGGAGGCGCCCTCGCCTGGCGCCTCGCGGTCGAGCAGCGCCACCTGCCGCCCGCGCCGCTGCAGATGCAGCGCGACCGAGACGCCCACCATCCCCGCGCCGAGCACGATCACCGAAGCCGCCATGCCATCCCCACCTGCCTCACGCCGCGCAGGATGGCCGAGGATTCCCGCATGCGTCCATGCATGCCCGGATGACTCGCAGGCAAGGAAGGGCCTAGGCTCACGCCAACACGCTGGAGAACGCCATGACCCTGAGCCGCCGCGATGCGCTGCTTTTGCCCCCCGCCCTGGCGCTGGCCGCGCCAGCCCTCGCGCAGGACATGCGGGCGCGCACGCTGCGCCTCGTCCCCTCGACGGATCTCGTCTCGCTCGACCCCGTGATCTCGACGGCGCTGGTCGCCGTGCAGCACGGCTATCACGTCTTCGACACGCTCTATGGCGTGGACGGGCAGATGCGCGCGCAGCCGCAGATGGCCGAGGGCCACCAGGTCAGCGCCGATGGCCGCGCCTGGACCATCCGCCTGCGCGAGGGGCTGCGCTTCCATGATGGGGAGCCGGTGCGCGCGCGCGACTGCGCCGCGAGCCTGGAGCGCTGGTCCCGGCGCGACACCTTCGGCCGCGTCTATGCGACGGCGGTCGAGGCCTATGAGACGCCGGATGACCGCACGCTGGTGATCCGCCTGAAGCGCCCCTTCCCGCTGCTGCTGGACGCCATCGCCAAGCCGCATTCGCAGCCCGCCTTCATCATGCCCGAGCGCATCATCCGCGCCGCGCCGGATTCGCCGATCACGGAGGTGGTGGGCTCCGGCCCCTATCGCTTCCTGCGCGAGGAATGGTCCTCCGGCCATCTCATCGCCTATGGCCGCTTCGACGGCTATCGCCCGCGCAGCGAGGCGCCGGAATGGACCTCGGGCGGCAAGGTCGCGCATTTCGAGCGCGTGGAGTGGCGTGTCATCGCCGACAAATCCACCGCCGTCTCGGCGCTGATCCAGGGCGAGGTGGACTGGATGGAATCCGTCCCGCACGACCTGCAGCCGCTGGTCGCGCGCAACCGGCGCATCCGCACGCAGAATGCCGACCCGCTCGGCTCCGTCGTCGTCATGCGCTTCAACCATCTGGTGCCGCCCTTCGATAATGCGGCGCTGCGCCGCTTCGTGCTGCAGGTGGCGCGCCAGAGCGACTACCTCACCACCGTCGCCGGCACCGATCCGGGCGCCTTCCAGGAATGCCGGGCGATGTTCCCCTGCACCATTCCGGGCGTCACGGAGATCGGGCGCGACACCTTCGGCCGCCTCGCTGCCGGCGGGCCGGCCATGGCGGAGGCGCTGCGCGCCACCGGCTACAAGGGCGAGAAGGTCGTCATCCTCAACCCGGCCGACAACGCGACGCTGGCCCCCCTCGGCCCCATCACGGCGGAGCTGCTGCGGCGCGCGGGGCTCAATGTCGAACTGCTGGACATGGACTGGGGCACGCTGCTGCAACGGCGCAACAATCGCGGCCCGGTGGAGCGCGGCGGCTGGAGCCTGTTCCACACCACCTGGCCCAGCATCGCCATCGCCAACCCCGTGCTGAACACCACGGTGCGCGGCGAGGGCGCGACCGGCTGGCCCGGCTGGTTCGAGAGTGCCGAGATGGAGCGCCTGACCAACCAGTGGCTCGACGCGACCGACCCGGCGCAGCAGGCGCGGCTGATGGGCGAGATCCATGCGCTGGCGCTGCGCGAGGTGCCGACCGTGCCGCTCGGCATCTACTACCCCAAGACCGCCTATCGCGCCGAGCTGACCGGCGTGCTGGGCGGTTCGGTGCGCTATCCCTGGAATGTGCGGCGGGGCTGAATCTTCGCCTCGGGCGTGAAGGCGATGTCGTCCACCGGGTAGAAGGGGCGCGCGACGGTGAAGGGCATCTCCGCCACGCGGTAGGAGGAGAGGCCGGGCGTGTCCACCGTCACGCATTCGCCGAGGGCGGCGAAGTTCAGCGTGAAATGATAGCCGGAGCGGACCACCACCACGGCGTGGTCCGCGGGCTCCAGCCCCATGGCGCGGAAATAGCCGGGGTCGAGATAGGAATAGGGGAAGGCGGTCAGCGCCAGGTGCAGCGGGCCGACCCGCAGCACGGCGTAGGGGCCGATCAGCGCGCGCTGTCCGGCTTCGGCGGGGCCCGCATAGGTGAAGGCGGCGCCTTCGGCGGCCGCGATCACTTCGCCGGTGAGCGTGACGGGCGGCATCATGGTGGAGATGCGGCCGCCGACGCTCAGCGTGAGGGTGGCGCCGATGCCGGCCGCGCGGCAGGCGGCGACGGCGTCCGGGTCGGTCAGGGGCAGGATGGCGGGCAAACCATTTCCGCGCTCCAGCAGCGCATGCAGGATCACGGTGCTGTCGCCCGGCGCGCCGGCGGCAACGCGGTCCCCCTGGTCGCCCAGGATCAGCGTGCGGCCGGGGGTGGCGCGGGCGAGTGTTTCCTCCAGGCCCGGGTATTGGATGATGGTCTCGGCGCGGGCCGCCCAGAGCGCCTCGGCCAGTTCCTGCACCAGGGCGCGGGCCGCCTCCGCCTCGCCATTGCCATAGGCCATGACCACCTGGCCGAGGCCGGGCACATCGAGGAATTGCTGCGCGTTGAAGATCGAGGCGTCCGCCACCGCGCCGGAGGCGACGGCTGCCGCCGCGCGGGCATGCAGGCCGATCAGCGGCGGCTCATCCGTGCGGTCCCGCCCGAGCGTGAGCATGGGCAGGTGGGCATGCGCCAGGACCGGCTTGAGATGGCCCTCCAGCATGGCCAGCGCGGCGCGGCCGGCGCGTTCGCCCGTGGCGCCCTGGTCGGCATGCGGGTTGGTGAGATAGCCGGCCAGCAGGTCGCAATCGCCCAGGATCCCGGGCGTCACATGCGCGTGCAGGTCGAAGGCGGCGGTGATCGGAACCTCCGGGCCCACGATCCCGCGCAGCGCGGCGATCAGCACGCCCTCCGGATCATGCCGTGAGGGCGTAAGCATGCCGCCATGCAGCGGCAGTGCGATGGCGTCGAAATCGCCGCGCCGGGCGGCGTCGCACATGAGGCCCAGCACCTCCTCGAAGACGCCCTCCTCCACCGGGCCGCCGGATTGCGCGCGGAACAGGGTGGGCACGATCACCTCCGCGCCCACGGTATCGGCCGCGGCGATGATGCCGCCCAGCGTGGAGTTGGTGCCGCGCGCCTTGGCCAGCGCATCGGCGCCGGCGGTGATGGTGAAGCTCTCCCGCCCCGTCCGCACGGGGGTGAAGCTGTGGGATTCCTGCGAGATGCCGCCCGCGAGGATGCGCCTGCGCGCCAAGGTCAGCCGAGCCCCGGCGGGCGGTGCTGCGCCCAGGGCCGCGCCTGTTCCAGGATGGCAGCGAGGCGCAGCACATCCGCCTCGGCCCGCCAGCGGCCGACGATCTGCAGGCCGAAGGGCAGCCCATCCGCGCCGAAGCCCGAGGGCAGGGTCAGCGCCGGATGGCCGGTGAGGTTGAAGGGGTATTGCGGCGAGGTCCAACCCTGGCGGGTGATGCCGCAGGGCACGCCATCCACCACGACCTCCTCATTCGCGGCGTCGAACACCGCCGGCAGCGCGGTGCGCGACATGGTGGGCATCATCAGCACGTCGTAGCGTTCCAGCAGCGCCTGGATCTGGCGGAAGAGGCGCGTGCGGGCGAATTGCGCCTCGCGGAACTGGGCGAGCGAGAAGCCCTCGCCACGTCGCATGAATTCCAGCGTCACCGGATCCATCGCATTCTGCCAGCGCGGCAATTGCGCGGCGAGGAGGACGGTGAAATTGGCCTGGTAGAGGACACGGCCCTCGAACTCGATCCAGTCGATCTCGTCCGTGACCTCCTCCAGCTCGGCGCCGAGATCAGCATAGGCGGCGAGGGCCGCGCGGGTGCCCGCCTCCACCTCGGCGGCCACGCGCGGATTGGCGCAGCGCATCATGTAGCCGATCCGCAACCCGCCGAGATCGCCGCCGATCAGGCCGGGCGAGAGCGGCGCATCCGGCCCAGCCCCGGCGGACCAGGGGTCGCGTGCCAGCGGGTCGGCGTCGGCGGGGCCGCGCAGCACGCCATACATCAGCGCGGCATCGGTCACGCTGCGCGTCATCGGGCCGGAATAGCTGTTGTTGCCGAAGCCATCCTTGGCGCCCTCCAGCGGAATGGCACCCAGCGTGGGCTTGAGGCCGACCAGCCCGCAGCAGGCGGCAGGCCCACGGATCGAACCCGCGCCATCGGTGCCGAGCGCGATGGGCCCGAGCCCCGCCGCCACGGCGGCCGCGCTCCCGCCCGAGGAACCGCCCGCGGTGCGATCGAGATTCCAGGGATTGCGCGTGATGCCGAAGGCCGGGCCGTCGGTCAGGCCCTTCACGCCATATTCGGGCGTGGTGGTCTTGCCGAAGAGGATGGCGCCCGCCGCGCGCAGCCGCGCCACGGGAACGGCATCGGCCTTGGCGGGGGCGGCGGCGTCGAAGATGCGGCTGCCCATGCGCGTCGGCGCGCCCTTCACGTCCAGCAGATCCTTCACGCCGATCGGGATGCCGTGCAGCGGGCCGAGCGGGCCGCCCGCCATCACCGCCGCCTCGGCCGCCTTCGCCGCCGCGCGGGCTTCCTCGGCCATCACGGTGACGAAGCAGTTGAGCCGCGGCTGCTGGCCCTCCACCGCCGCCAGCACCGCGTCCAGGTATTCGACGGGCGAGAGGCGCTTGCCGCGGATCAGCGCGGCGGCGCGATGGGCGGGGAGAAAGAGCAGATCGGACACGGGCGGGCCTCGGTGGTGGCCCGCCAGCTTCGCACCAATTCAGGCGGCGTCCAGTCGCAGCACCCGCCCGCGCGATTCATCCGTCAGCAGCAGGAGGCCGCCATCCGGCGCGAAGAGCACCTGGCGCATGCGGGCGCGGCCCCAGAGCAGGCGCTCCTCCGCCACCACCGCATCGCCCTCCATCTGCAGGCGTAGCAGGCCGGGCGTGTTGAGGCAGGCGATGTAGAGCGCGCCCCGCCAGAGCGGCTGGGCATGGGCCGGCGCGAAATTGATGCCCGAGGGGCTGACCGAGGGCGCCCAATGCCGCACCGGCTCGGTGATGCCGGGGGCCGAGGTACGGCCGCCGGCGATCTGCCGGCCGGAATACTCGCGGCCATAGGAGACGTCCGGCCAGCCGAAATTCAGCCCGGGGCGGATCAGGTTCAGCTCATCCCCGCCGCGCGGGCCGAATTCGGCCAGGAAGAGGCTGCCGGTGGCCGGGTTGAAGGCGATGCCCTGCGGGTTGCGGTGGCCATAGCTGAAGATTTCGCCGCGCAGCCCGGGGCGGCCGGCGAAGGGATTGTCATGCGGGATCTCGCCCTGGCGGGTCAGGCGGATCACCTTGCCGGCCAGGTCGTTCAGCTTCTGCGCCCGCTCCCGGCTGTTGTTGCGGTCGCCCGTCGTCAGGAAGAGATGCGCGCCATCGGGCGAGAAGGCGAGGCGGCCGCCATAATGCAGCCGGCCGCTGGGCTGGGCCGGGGTGGCATCCAGCACCGGCCGCACCGCCTCGAAGCCGCGCGGCGTGAGGCGGGCGCGGGAGAGGCGGGTCAGCACGCCGCCTTCGACGAGGGTGGCCGAGGCGAAGAAGACCTCGGCGGTGGTGGCGAAATCCGGCGCCGGCTGCATGTCGAGCAGGCCGCCCTGGCCCTCGGCCACCACCTCCGGCAGGCCGGCGAGCGGGGCTGAAAGGGTGCCGTCCGGCGCCATCAGCCGGGCGCGGCCGGGGCGCTCGCTCAGCAGCAGGCGGCCATCGGGCAGGAAGCCGCCGCCCCAGGGGTTTTCCAGGCCGGAGGCGAGGACGCGCCAGCGGAAGGGGCCGCGCTCGCTGCGCTCGGGTTCGGCCGGGTTCGACGTGGGGGCCTGGGCGCGGGCGAGGCCGGGCGCGATCGCAGGGGCGGCGAGCAGCGCGGCGAGCAGGGGGCGGCGAGAGCTGGACATGCGGGCTCCGTCTTGGCTGGTGCAGAGGAGGGTCTGCCTGACAGATGGGGATGATTTGTTACGTGCCAGCGTTTCCCGACGCGGCGCTCTTGGTTTATGGCGGGCGCATGTCCGGCCCTGCCTCGTGACGCGCGCGAACACCACACCGCCCCGCCTCCGCACCCACACGCGCTTCGGCGCGCGGCGGCGCGTGACGACGCGCCGTGAGCCGCAGCCGCCGAGCTGGCGCCCCGCCCCGCCTCGCGCCCGCTGGCGCCCGCCGGAGCCGCCGCGCCCGGTGCTGGGCTTCCCGCTCTACTGGCTCGGCTCCATCGCGGCCCACCTGCTGGTGGCGGCACTGATCCTGTTCTGGCCGGAGCCGCGGCAGCGCCCCTCCAACGAGATGCCGCCGCCCAGCTTCGACATCGTCTTCGAGGGCGGGCAGGTGGAAAGCCCAATGGCGGACCCGGTGGAGGGGGTGGAGACGCCGCCCGCCACCCCCGCGCCACCCAGCCAGGCGCCGGTGCCGCCACCGCCCGACGCGCCGCCCCTGCCCTCGCAGCCCGCGCTGCCGCCGATCCAGCAGGCGCTGCCCCTGCCGCCGCCGCCACCACCCCCGCCGGTGCCCCAGGCGCAACCGGCGCCGCCGCCGCCCGTCCCGCAGCCGCCCGTTCCACAGCCCCCCCAGCCGCGGCCTCCGGTCCTGGCCGAGGCGCCGCCGCCGCCGCTCCCGCCACTGCCCGGCGCGGTGGAGCTCTTCGCGCCGCCGACGGAGCTGCGCCTGCCGGACCGGCTCTCCGAGACGCTGCCCCTGCCGCCGCCGCCCACGCCGCCGGCGCCCCCGCAGCGCCAGCCCCCGCAGCAGCAGGCGCAGCGCGCCCAGCCGGCGCAGCCAAGTCAGCCGGCGCAGCCCAACCTGCCGGGCATCTGGGTGCCCGGCGGCGTCCAGCTCGGCCGCCCCGCCGCCCCGCCCGCCGGGCGGCCCCAGGCGCGCGGCACCGACACCACCGTGGACCCGCGCTTCCTGGAAGGCCGCCCGCGCACCGACCCCTCGGTGCGCGTCACCGGGGCGCAGGTGGGGGCCGATTGGCGCGCCGCCTTCCGCCGCTGGCTGGACCAGAATCTGAGCTACCCCGAGCGCGCGGTCGCGCTGGGCGAGGATGGCGTGGTGCGGGTGGTGGTGACGGCGGCGCCGGACGGCACGGTGCGGAATGTGCGGCTGGTCGGCCCCTCCACCTCGCCCTCGCTGAATTTCGGGACGACCTTCCCCTTCCAGGGGGCCAGGCTGCCGGCTTTTCCGCCCGGCGCGGACCCCAATGGGGTGACGATCGAGCTCACGGTGAACTATGTGCTGATCCGGCGCTGATTCGGCGGATTCACAACCCTCTGTTTCTGAATCCGAAACCCAGCCGCCAAGGCTTTTCCACAAGTTTCTGGCGAATCGGAATTATCCACACCTTGTATGTCAATCCTCCAATTTGCTACTCTATTTAGTATCAGGGACGGGGGATTGCATCCTATGGACTGGACGAACGAAGCCATTGACCGCCTGCGCGCCCTCTGGGCCGAGGGGCATTCAACCGCCGAGATCGGTCGCCGCATGGGCATTTCGAAGAATGCCGTGGTGGGCAAGGCGCATCGCCTGGACCTGCCCGCGCGCCCGAGCCCGATCCGCCGCGATCCCGCCACGCCGCGCCCCGTCGCGACCGGCCGCCGGCCCACCCTGCCGCCGCTGCGCGCCGCGATGCCCATCGCCGCCGCCCCGCGCCGCGAGGAGCCGAAGCCGGTGGCGCCGACCATCCTGGCCCTGCCGCCCAAGCCGGCCAGCAGCGTCGTGCGCGCCTTCCCGCGCGTCAGCAGCAAGGCCTGCTGCTGGCCGATCGGCGAGCCGGGCACCAAGGGCTTCCGCTTCTGCTCGGAGCCCGCGATGAGCGGCAAGCCCTATTGCGCCGAGCACGCGGCCCTCGCCTATGTCCGCGTGAAGGACCGCCGCGAAGACGCCGCCTGACCAAGGCCGGGGCCTCGCCAAGTGGTCAGGCCCCACCAAAGCAGCGGCCGCCTCCCGAGAATGCGAGGCGAATAGCCGAGCCGGATCGCTTCAGCGATTCGAAGCCAAGCGCGCGGGTGCGCGCGCCCGGCGTCTGAGGGCATCAAAATATGCTTGGTGTCTTCCTGCAGCTTTGCGCCCTCATGATCTTCGTCATGATGGACACGCTGCTGAAGGTGATGGCGGCGGAATTTCCCGTGCTCCAGATCATCTGGGCGCGCTTCCTCTTCTCTTCGCTCACCGTCGCCATCGCGCTGCGCATCGCCATGGGGCGCTTGCCCTGGCGCTCCCGCGCGCCGGGGCTGCAGGCGCTGCGCTCGCTGCTGCTGGGCGCGTGCAGCGTGCTCTTCACCGCCGCGCTGGCGCGCATCCCGCTGGCCGATGCGACCGCGGTGGGCTTCGCCTCGCCGCTCATCACCGTGGCGCTGGCCGCGCTGCTGCTGGGGGAGAAGGTCAGCCTCCGGCGCTGGTGCGGCGTGGCGCTGGGCTTTGCGGGTGTCCTGGTGGCGCTCAGGCCGCCCTTCCTGACGGGCGCGCCGCTGCACTGGGCCTATCTGCTGCCGCTCGGCACCGCCATCATGTTCGCCTTCTACCAGATCCTCACCCGGCGCCTGGCCGCGCTGGACGACAGCCGCGTCACCATCTTCCACACCGGCCTCGCCGCCGCCCTGGCCACCAGCCTGGCGCAGCCCTTCGTCTTCGTGGCGCCCGCCGCACTGGACTGGGGCATCCTGGTCGCGGTGGGGGTGCTGGGGGCGCTGAGCCATGGGCTGCTGGTGCTGGCCTATGCCCGGGCGCCGGCCAGCCTGCTGGCGCCGCTCTCCTACACGCAGCTGGTCTGGGCGAGCCTCGCCGGCATCCTGGTCTTTGGCGACTGGCCGGACGCGATCACCCTGCTGGGCGCGGTCATCATCGCCGCCGGCGGCGTGCTGACCGCCCTGCCGCAACGGGCCCGGGCCGCCCCGCCGTGACCTCCTGGCGCAAGCGGGCCATGCCGCCCATGCAACGTGATTCCCACAATGCCGCTTGCACGCCCCCCAAGGCCGCGCTAACCCCTGAGCCCGATCGAACAGGGGATCGTCACATTCCAACCTTTGGGCTTTCCGAGGGCGAGCGCGCCCATCCCCGTGCCGCGCTCGACGCTGCCTCGGTCCGCAACGCCTATCGGCGCTGGGCGGGCGTCTATGACCTGGTCTTCGGCGGCGTCTCGGCCTTCGGCCGACGCTCGGCCGTGGCCGCCGTCAACCGCATCTCGCAGACCGCGGGCCGCCGCATCCTGGAGGTGGGCGTGGGCACCGGCCTCGCCCTGCCGCATTACCGGCCGGACCTGGACGTGGTGGGCATCGACCTCTCGCGCGAGATGCTCCTGAAAGCGCAGGAGCGCGTGGCGGCCGAGCGGATCACCGCCTGCCACGGCCTCCTCGAGATGGACGCCGAGAACACCGCCTTCGCCGATGACAGCTTCGACATCGCGGTGGCGATGTTCACCGCCTCCGTCGTGCCGGATGCGCGCAAGCTCTACGCCGAGATGTCGCGCGTGGTGCGCCCGGGCGGCCACCTGCTCTTCGTCAACCATTTCGCGGCGGATGACGGCTTCCGCTGGTGGCTGGAGCGGACCACGGCGCCGCTGGCCCGCATCCTGGGCTGGCACCCGGACTTCAAGCTCAGCGACCTGCTGGGCGAGGGCGAGGCCGAGATCGAGCGCATGGAAGCCTGCCCGCCGCTCGCGCTCTTCACGCTGGTCGAAGTGAAGAACTGACATCGGCGAACGAGAATACGCCCAGGCTAGAGGGCGCAATAACGAAGTTTGCGAGCCGAACAGGCGAGCCGGAACGCTTCAGCGTTCCGAAGCCAAGCCGGCGCAGCCGGCGCCCGGCGTTTGAGGGCGAGAAAACCCCGCCTGACAAGGCGGGCAAGTTGCGCCACATGAGGGGGTGATGACCCCTTCCGAACAACGCCCGGTCCCTTGGCAACGCCTGATCCTGCCGAGCTTCCTGGCCCTGCCCGTGCTCGCCCTGCTGCTCGGCCTCGGCACCTGGCAATTGCAGCGCCTCGCCTGGAAGAACGGCCTGCTGGCCGAGCTCGCCGCCGCCCAGGCGCGCGGCCCGGTCGAGGCCACGGCCAACCCGGCCCCCTTCGCCCATATCACCGCCACCGGCCGCTTCCGCCCGGGCGCCGAGGCCATGCTGGGCCTTGAGGTGCGCGGGCCGGTGCTGGGCGGCAGCCTCGTTACCGTGCTGGACCGGCCGGGCCAGCCGCCCTTGCTGGTGGAGCGCGGCTGGGCGCCGCTGGAGGGGGGCGACCAGATCCAGCGCCCGGGCGGTGACGTGACAGTCAGCGGCTATGCCCGCTATGCCGACCGCCGCAGCCTCTTCGCCGCGAAGGACGACCCGGCCAATCGCCGCTTCTACAGCTTCGACCCGCGCGCGCTGGCCGCGGCGCTGGGCGCGCCGGACGCGCCCCCCTATGCGCTGACGGTGGTGGTGCCGGGTGCCGCGCCCCTGCCCTCCGGCCTCGGCAGCGCGCCAGCGCCGCAGCGCGGGCCGGTGCCCGATGCCGCGCATGGCTTCCCTTCCCCCGGCAACCCGCATCTGGGCTATGCCGTGACATGGTTCGGCCTCGCCCTGGCCTGGATCGCCATCTTCCTCCTCTGGGCCCGACGACGGATCCGCGACGCATGAGCCACCCCGCCTATCTCCGCCTGACGCAGCGCGCCGCCCGGCTGGGCGCCCTGGGGGAAGCCGCCGCCATCCTGCATTGGGATGCGAGCACCATGATGCCGCGCGGCGGGGGTGCCGCGCGGGGCGAGCAACTGGCCACCCTGGCCGGCCTCGCGCATGACATGATGACCGCGCCCGAGGTGGCCGACGACCTGCAGGCCGCCGAGGCGAGCGGCGAATGGGAGGCGGCGAACCTCGCCCTCATGCGCCGCGCCCATGCCCGCGCGACCGCGCTGCCCACCGCCCTGGTCGAGGCCACGGCGCGCGCCAATTCCGCCTGCGAGAAGATCTGGCGCGAGGCCAAGGCGAAATCCGACTTCGCCATGGTCCGCCCTGCCTTGGAGGAGGTGCTGCGCCTGCAGCGCGAGACCGCCCAGGCGCTCTCCGCCGCCACCGGCCTCGCCCCCTATGACGCGCTGATGGAAAGCTACCAGCGCGGCGTGACCGCGGCCGAGGTGGAGCCCGTGTTCAACGCCTATGAAGCCTGGCTGCGCGAGGCGCTGCCCCGCGCCGAGGAGATCCAGGCCCGGCGCGGCGCGGCCGTCCCGCTCCCCGGCCCCTTCCCGGTGGAGAAGCAGCGCGAGCTGTGCCGCAGCCTCTCGCTGCGCCTGGGCCTCGAGGCCGATCACTCGCGGCTGGATGAGAGCGTGCACCCCTTCTGCGGCGGCACGCCCACCGATGTGCGGATCACCACCTTCTACAGCGCCAACGACCCCGCCAAGGCGCTGCTCGGCGTGCTGCACGAGACCGGCCATGCCCTCTATGAGCGCGGCCTGCCCGCGGGTTTCGCCCGCCAACCCGTGGGGGAATCCGCCGGCATGGCGGCGCATGAATCGCAGAGCCTCATCATCGAGATGCAAGCCTGCCGCAGCGACGCCTTCCTGAGCTTCCTGGGGCCCGAGCTGCACCGCCTCTACGGCGGCGACCCCGCGCCCTATGCGCCGGCCAACCTCGCCAGGCTCTGGCGCCGCGTCTCGCGCGGCTTCATCCGCGTGGATGCGGATGAGCTGACCTATCCCGCCCATGTGATCCTGCGCTTCCGGCTGGAGCGCGCGATGATCGAGGGGCGGCTCGCCATCGCCGACCTCCCGGGCGCCTGGGCCGAGGGGCTGCGATCCCTGCTCGGCATCACGCCGCCGGATGATGCGCGCGGCTGCCTGCAGGACATCCATTGGCATGATGGCGGCTTCGGCTATTTCCCCAGCTATACGCTGGGCGCCATGGCCGCCGCGCAGCTCATGAAGGCGGCGCGCGCCGCCACGCCCGGGCTGGATGCGGCGCTGGCTGAGGGGGATCTCGCGCCGCTGGTAGGCTGGCTGCGGGTGAATGTGCATGCGCATGGCGCCAGCCTCGGCTTCCAGGACCTGTTGCGCGCCGCCACCGGAAAGCCGCTCGATCCGATGGATTTCCAGGCTCATCTCGCCGCGCGCTACCTCGACGGGGCGCCCGCCTGATGCCGCATGAGACGGGGCTGATCGCCACCATCGCGCTGGGCCTGACCTTCGCGCTCTTCCTGGGCCTGGCCGCCCGCGCGGTGCGGCTGCCGACCATCGTGGGCTATCTCGCGGCCGGCATCGTCATCGGGCCGGCCACGCCAGGCTTCGTGGCCGATCTGGAAGCGGCGCAGCAGCTCGCCGAGATCGGCGTGATTTTGCTCATGTTCGGCGTGGGGCTTCATTTCTCACCGCGCGAACTGGCCGATGCGCGGGGTGTCGCCGTGCCCGGCGCGCTGCTCCAGATGGCCTGCGCCACGCTGATGGGCTGGGGGCTGGCGCGCCTGATGGGCTGGAGCGATGCGGCGGGGATCATCTTCGGCTTCTGCCTTTCCGTCGCCTCCACCGTCGTGCTGCTGCGCGCGCTGACCGAGCGCGGCGAACTCGCCACCACCCAGGGCCACACCGCGGTGGGCTGGCTGGTGGTGGAGGACATGGCGATGGTGGTCGCGCTGGTGCTGGTGCCGGTTCTGGCCGCCGTCACGCAGGACCGGCCGGCGGCGGGCCTCGTCATCGGCATGGGTGGCGCGGAGGGTGTCGCGCTCATGCTGCTGATCACGCTCGGCAAGGTCGCGATCTTCGTGGCGCTGATGCTGGTGGTGGGGGCGCGCGTGCTGCCCTGGGCGCTTTCCTGGGTGGGGCGGCTGCGCTCGCGCGAGCTGTTCTCGCTGGCCGCGCTCGTCACCGCGCTGGGCATCGCCTACCTCGCCTATGTGCTGTTCGGCGTCTCCTTCGCGCTGGGCGCCTTCCTGGCGGGGCTGGTGCTGGGGCAGTCGGCGCTCTCGCAGAAAGCGGCGGAACAGACGCTGCCGCTGCGCGATGCCTTCGCCGTGCTGTTCTTCGTCGCCGTCGGCATGCTGTTCGACCCGCTGATCGTCCTGCACCAGCCGCTCGCGCTGCTGGGCACGGTGCTGGTGGTGCTGATCGGCAAGACCGTCGCGGCCTATGGCATCGCGCGGCTGCGCGGGCTGGAGACCAAGGCCGCGCTCTCCATCGCCGCCGCGCTGGCCCAGGTGGGGGAGTTCAGCTTCATCCTGGCCGGGCTGGCGGTGACGGAGGGCGTGCTTCCCGAGGCGGGGCGGGACCTGATCCTGGCCGCCGCGATCATCTCGATCGCGGTCAATCCCTTCATGTTCCGCGTGGCGGATTGGATCGGCAGGCGCGCCTGATCGCCTTCGGTGTTTCACCGAAGGCGTGAATCAGCCGCGCAGCATGCCTAATAGGCCCGCCCCGCCGCCATGGCGGGCGCCGCGCCGGCCCGTGCCTCGGCGACGGCGTCGCGCAGATCCGCGAGGTACTCCTCGGCCACCTCGGCATGCAGCGGGTTCAGGTGCAGGTGGATGCCATCCGGCTCCTGCTGGCGGCTGACCAGCCAGCCGCGCGCATCCAGCGCGGTCGCGACGCGGCCGATCTCCAGCGCCGGGTCCGTGCTGCGATAGACCAGGATGGCGTGGTTGCCGGGCAGCACCTCGAGCCCCGGCAGCGCCACCACGCCGGCGGCGATGGTGGCGCGCGCCTGCATGATCCGCCGCGCGCAGTCGAGATAGCCCGCCTGGCCCAGATGGTTCATCACCGCCCAGGCCGCCGCCACGGCACCCCCCGGGCGCGTGCCCTGCGCGGTGTGCGCCACATACATCCCGCGCGCCCAGGCCTTGCTCTCGAAGCGGTGATGCGCCTTCAGCGCCGCATCGCGCAGCAGCAGCAGCGAGGCCCCTTTCGGCGCCATCCCGTGCTTGTGGATGTCGGCGCTGATGGAGGTGACGCCGGGCACGCTGAAATCCCAGGCCGGCAGCGGGACGCCCAGGCGTGACAGGAAGGGCGAGAGGAAGCCGCCGACGCAGGCATCCACATGCAGCCAGACGCCGCGCTCCGTCGCCAGCGCGCCGAGTTCCGCGATGCGGTCAATGCCACCGAAGGGGTAGTTGGGCGCGGAGCCGACCAGCGCCACCGTGTTCGCATCCATCGCCGCCGCCATGGCCGCCACGTCGCTCCGGCGGTCGGCCGCGACGGGCACGCGCCGCACCTCCATCCCGAGATACCAGGCCGCGCGGTCGAAGGTGAGGTGCGCGGTGTCGGGGATCACGATGTTCGCCTGGGCCACGCGCGCCTTTTCGCGCGCGGCCAGCATCGCCAGGAAGATGCTTTCGCTGCCGCCGGAGGTGAAGGTGCCGCCGGCACCCTCCGGCGCCTGCATGAGCGAGAGGCCCATCTGCACCACCTCGCCCTCCAGCCGCGCGAGGGAAGGGAAGGCCCGCTGGCCGAGATTGTTCTCGGTCCAGAAGGTCATGTAGGCCTCCTGCTGGATGCGCTCCAGCGCCTCATCCAGGTAGTAGAAGAAGACCGCCATGCGGCCGCGCTTCCAGGAATAGTCGCGCGCCTTGGCCTCCAGCAGGGCCTGCTTCAGGGCGGGCCAATCCTGGCCTTGCTCGGGAATTGCGATCATGATTTTCCTCGGACGGCGTTTGGGTCATCTGAACACGCCGTCATAAAAGGGGGAAGCGAGATGCAGCTGGGCATGGTGGGCCTCGGCCGGATGGGCGGGAACATCCTGCGCCGCGTGATGCAGGCGGGGCATGAGGGTGTCGCCTTCGACCGCGACGATGCGGCCGTCGCGACCCTGGTGGCCGAGGGTGCCGCGGGCGCCACCAGCCTGAAGGAACTGGTCGGCCTGCTGCGCGCGCCGCGCACCGTCTGGGTCATGCTGCCGGCGGGCGAGATCACCGAGGCCGCGCTGACGGAGCTGCACGGCCTGCTGAGCCCGGGCGACACCATCATCGAGGGCGGCAATTCCTTCTGGAAGGATTCCGCCCGCCGTGGGGCCGAAGCCGAAGCGCGCGGCCTGCATTACCTCGACATCGGCACCTCGGGCGGCGTCTGGGGCCTGAAACGCGGCTATTGCCTGATGATCGGCGGCCCGGCCGAGGTGGTGCAGCGGCTGGACCCGATCCTTGCCGCGCTGGTCCCCGGCGCGGGCACCGCGCTGCCGACCGAAGGGCGCGAGGCGCGCGACCCCCGCCCCGCCCAGGGCTATGTGCATTGCGGGCCGAATGGCGCGGGGCACTACGCCAAGATGGTCCATAACGGGATCGAATACGGGATGATGCAGGCCATGGCCGAGGGGCTCGATTTGATGCGCGCCGCGCCCTTCGATCTCGACCTGCCCGACATCACCGAGGCCTGGCGGCGGGGTTCCGTCGTCTCCTCCTGGCTGTTGGACCTGACGGCCCAGGCGCTGGCCTATGACCCGGACCTCGCCGAATACAGCGGCCATGTGAGCGACAGCGGCGAGGGGCGCTGGACGGTGGACACGGCGGTGGAGCAGGCGGTGCCTGTGCCCGTGCTGGCGGCGGCGCTCTTCGCGCGCTTCCGCTCGCGGCAGGAGGCGAGCTTCGCGGACAAGGCCTTGAGCGCGATGCGGAAGGGCTTCGGCGGGCATCTGGAGCCAAAGAAGGGATGACCCTGCACCTCCTCGTCATGGGCGTCTCGGGTTCAGGCAAATCCACCATCGGCGCGCAGCTGGCGCGCGCCCTGGCGCTGCCCTTCGGCGATGCGGACGCCTTCCACCCCGCCAGCAACGTGCAGAAGATGTCAGCCGGGATTCCGCTGACGGATGAGGATCGCTGGCCCTGGCTCGATGCGCTGGGCGCCTGGCTCGCGGCGCAGAAGGGGGGCGGCGTCATCGCCTGCTCGGCGCTCAAGCGCGCCTATCGGGACCGGCTGCGCGCGGCCGTGCCGGGGCTGCGAATCCTGCATCTCTCGGGCCAGGCCGCGATGATCACGGCGCGCCAGGCCGCGCGCGAGGGGCATTTCATGCCGCCCTCGCTCATGGCGAGCCAATTCGCCACACTGGAACCGCCCGCGCCGGATGAAGCGGCGCTGGTGCTCGACATCACCGCCCCGCCGGAGGTCCTCATCCTCCAGGCGACGGCGCAATTGCGGAGGATCGCTGCATGTTGAGTTACGTCCATGGTGCCTCGGCGACGCCGCTGCTGGGCGAGACGATCGGCGCCAATTTCCGCAACACCGTCGCCCGCTTCCCGGATCGCCTGGCGCTCATCGCGCGGCAGCAGGGCGTGCGCTGGACCTATGCCGAGATGCTGGCCCATGCGGAGAATGTCGCGGCCAATTTCCTCGCCGCCGGGCTCGAGCCGGGCGAGCGTGTCGGCATCTGGTCGCCCAACAACGCCGAATGGGCGCTGACGCAATATGCCACGGCGCTGGCGGGGCTGGTGCTGGTGAACATCAACCCCTCCTACCGCCTGTCGGAGCTGGAATACGCGGTGAACAAGGTGGGCTGCGCCGCCATCGTCACCGCCACGCGCTTCAAGACCAGCGAATATGTGACCATGCTGGACATCCTCGGCGCCGAAAAACTGCCCACGCTGCGCCACCGCTTCCAGATCGGCCCCGAGACGCAGAAGGGCTACCGCAACTTTGCCGAGCTCATGCAGCCCGCGCCCGCGGAAGCACGCGCGAAGCTGCACGCGATCGAGGCGACGCTGCAGATGGATGACCCCATCAACATCCAGTTCACCAGCGGCACCACCGGCGCGCCGAAGGGTGCGACGCTGACGCACCACAACATCCTCAACAACGGCTACTTCGTCGCCGAGGCGCAGCGCATCACGCATGAGGACCGCATCTGCATCCCCGTCCCGCTCTATCACTGCTTCGGGATGGTGATGGGCAATCTCGGCTGCACCACGCATGGCGCCACCATCGTCTATCCGGGCGAGGGCTTCGATCCGCTCGCGACACTGGAAGCGGTGGCGGCGGAGCGCTGCACCTCGCTCTATGGCGTGCCCACCATGTTCATCGCGCAGCTGAACCACCCTGACTTCGCGAAGTTCGATCTGAGCAGCCTGCGCACCGGCATCATGGCGGGCTCGCCCTGCCCCATCGAGGTGATGCGCCGTTGCATCGCCGACATGAACATGGCGGAAGTCACCATCGCCTATGGCATGACGGAAACCAGCCCGGTCAGCTTCCAGTCCTCCACCACGGATTCCGTCGAGCGCCGCGTCTCCACCGTGGGCCGCGTGCAGCCGCATATCGAGGTGAAGATCGTGGATGGCGAAGGCCGCGTCGTGCCGCGCGGCCAGCCGGGCGAGCTCTGCACGCGCGGCTATTCCGTGATGCTCGGCTATTGGGGCGATGAGGCGCGCACCAGGGAAGCCATTGATCCCGCCGGGTGGATGCACACCGGCGACCTCGCGGTGATTGACGAGGAGGGCTTCTGCAACATCGTCGGCCGCATCAAGGACCTGGTGATCCGCGGCGGCGAGAATGTCTATCCGCGCGAGGTGGAGGAGTTCCTCTTCCGCCACCCGAAGGTGGCGGAGGTGCAGGTGATCGGCGTGCCCGATCCGCGCTTCGTGGAAGAAATCTGCGCCTGGATCCGCCTCAAGCCCGGCGAGAGTGCCACGCCGGAGGAGATCCGCGATTTCTGCCAGGGCCAGATCGCGCATTACAAGGTTCCGCGCCACATCCGCTTCGTCGAGGAATTCCCGATGACGGTCACCGGCAAGGTGCAGAAATACCTGATGCGCGAGGCGATGATCGCGGAACTCGGGCTCGCCGAGCAGAAGACGGCGTGAGAGAGGATTGGCGCAGCCTGAACAGGGCGAATTGGGATGAGCGCGTGCCGCTGCATCTCGGCACGGCGATGTATGATCGCGCGCATCTGCGCAACGGGGCCGGCCGGCTGGACGCCATCGCCGAAGCGGGGCTCGGCGATGTGACCGGGCTGCGCGTGGCTCATCTGCAGTGCCACATGGGGGATGATACGCTGTGCCTCGCCCAGCGCGGGGCAGCCGCGGTGGCGGGCCTCGATTTCAGCGCTCCGGCCATCGCCTCCGCGCGGGAATTCGCGGGCGAGCTGGGCCTCACGAATGCCAGCTTCGTGCAGGCGGATGTCTATGATGCACCAGCCGCGCTCGGTGGTGGGCATGACCTCGTCTTCAGCAGTTGGGGGACGATTTGCTGGTTGCCCGATATCGAAGGCTGGGCGCGGGTGATCGCGGAATTGCTGCGCCCCGGTGGCGCCTTCTTCTTTGCCGAGGCACATCCCTTGGCGCTGGTCTTCGACGACGCGGCGCCAGCTGATGCACAGGGTCGGCCGGGCTGGGACGTGCCGTATTTCGGCGCGGGGCCGCTCGAGATCCAGGAGTTGCGCGACTATGCCAATCCGGAAGCCGAGCTGCGCAACAGCCACACCATCCAGTGGCTGCACAGCCTCTCCGCCATTCTCGAAGCCTTGCATGGAGCCGGCCTGCGCCTGGAATGGCTGCGGGAGCATCCTGGTTGCCCCTGGCGCATGTTCCGTTCGCTGGTGCGCGGGCCGGATGGCCTCTGGACCTGGCCCGGCCCCGCCTGGCTGCCGCTCGGCATGAGTTTGCGCGCCGTGAAATCCTGAAGGGAGACATGATGATCAACCGCAGCGGCGGCCGCGCGTGCCGCGAGATCACGCCCGAGGCGGCGGCGGCCCTGGTGAAGTCCGGTGACTGGCTGGACTATGGGGCCACCTTCAACCAGCCCGACGCCTTCGACCGCGCATTGGCCGCACGCAAGGACGCGCTGTACGACGTCAGCATCCGCAACTGCCTCAGCATGCGCCCGCGCGCCACGCTGGAAGCCGACCCCGAGCGCAGGCACTTCGCCTTCTACAACTGGCATTTCTCCGGCTATGACCGGAAGAAGCACGATGCCGGCCTCTGCCACTACATCCCCTGCCATCTGGGCGAGATCCCCGACTACTACCGCCGCTTCATCGAGCGCGTGGACATCGCCATCCTCAAGGCCGCGCCCATGGATGCGGAGGGGTATTTCAACCTCGGCCCCGTCAGCATCTGGCACCCGGCGGTGGTGGAGCGTGCAACGACGCTCATCCTCGAGATCACGCCCGACATGCCGCCCGTGGTAGGCACGCATGTGCGCGTGCATCGCGACCAGGTGGACTACCTGATCCAGGGCGACGACACGCCCATGCCGGAACTGCCCAACGCCGAGGCGAGCGAGGTGGATCGCGCGGTCGCGCGCCTCATCGCCACCGAGATCGAGGATGGCGCCTGCCTCCAGGTCGGCATCGGCGGCATGCCCAATGCGGTGACCACGCTGCTGCTGGAATCCAACGTGAAGGACCTCGGCGTCCATACCGAGATGCTGAATGACGGGCTGATCGAACTCTATCGCGCGGGGCGCGTCAGCGGCGGGCGCAAGGCGACGGACCAGGGCCTCGTCACCTACAGCTTCTGCCTGGGCAGCCGCGCCAGCTACGACACGCTCCGGCACAATGACGACTTCCTGTGCCGCCCGGTGGATGACACCAACATGCCCGACATCATCGCCCGCAATGACCGGGTGGTGGCGATCAACAACACCACCCAGCTCGACCTCCAGGGCCAGGCGGCGTCGGAATCCGATGGGCACCGGCACATCAGCGGCACGGGCGGGCAGTCGCAATTCGTGCGCGGCGCCTATGCGTCGAAGGGCGGGAAATCCTTCATCTGCCTCGCCTCCACCTATGAGCGGCACGGAAGCCGCCGCAGCCGCATCGTGCTGGACCTGACGCCCGGCAACATCGTCACCACGCCGCGCTCGGACCAGATGTTCGTCGTCACCGAATACGGGATGGTGAACCTGAAGGGCCGCTCGGTGCCGGAGCGTGCCAGGGCCATCATCGGCCTCGCGCACCCCGACTACCGGGAGGAGCTGGCGCGCGAGGCGCGGGCGCGGCGGATCGTGCCGGCCCATTTCCTATGAAGGGGGCCGATTGACGCTCAGCCCCGGCGGGCGGAAAAGCGCGCCATCGTTCAGGAGAACCACCATGGCGCTTTCCGCCGAGACCAAGGCCAAGCTCGAGAAGATCACCACCGCGACGCTGACGACGGTGCTGCTGAAGAAGGGTCTGCGCAACGTCTGGATGCGCAAGGCCGCCCCCTTCACGCCGGCCGCGCAGAATGTCCGCCTGGTGGGCGAGGCCTTCACGCTGCGCTTCGTCCCCGCCCGCGAGGACCTCGCCACCCCCGCCTCCTGGTCCAGCCCGATCAGCACGCGCGCGGCCATCGAGGCGATGCCCGAGGGCGTGATCGCCGTCGCCGACGCCATGGGTGTCAGCGATGCCGGCAT
Organism: Sediminicoccus rosea; assembly: GCF_033547095.1. Classification (NCBI taxonomy): domain Bacteria; kingdom Pseudomonadati; phylum Pseudomonadota; class Alphaproteobacteria; order Acetobacterales; family Roseomonadaceae; genus Sediminicoccus; species Sediminicoccus rosea. The sequence goes on from NZ_CP137852.1 coordinate 213,414, forward strand.
CTTCGGCGACATCCTCTGCGCGCGGCTGGCCAAGCGCGGCGTGACGGCGCTGGTCACCGATGGCGCGGTGCGTGACGTGGCGGGCGTGAACGGCACGGGCCTGCCGGTCTGGTGCGCCGGCGGCGCGGCGCCCCCCTCCGTCGCCGGCCTCACCTTCGTCTCCTGGCAGGAGCCGATCGGCTGCGGCGGCGTCGCCGTCTTCCCCGGCGATGTCGTGGTCTGCGACGCCGATGGCTGCGTGCTCATCCCGAAGGACATGGTGGACGCCGTGACCGAGGAGAGCGTGGAGCAGGAGCGCCTGGAAGGCTGGATCATGAAGCAGGTGGATGCCGGCATGGCGCTGCCTGGCCTCTACCCGGCCAATGCCGAGAACAAGGCGCGCTACGAGGCCGACAAGGCCGCCGGCCGCGCCTGAGACGGGCAGGACGCGGGCCCGGCGGGGGCCCGCGTCACCCCCCCTGTTTGGGGGTCTTGCGGAGCGGTGCCGCCGTTTTACAGTCGCGTTGCAACCCCGTCAGGAACGGACTTTGTGATGCGCTTCCTTCTGGCCCCCGCCCTGCTCGCCACCGGCCTCCTGCTCGGGGCCTGCACGCCCGATGCGCGCCAGCCCGTCACCACGGGGTCGGCCGTGTGCGACACGAGCATGCGCTTCGTGAACAACTCCTCCAACACGGTGCTGAGCCTCTACTACAGTCCCTCCTCCACCAGCGGCTGGGGGCCGGACCGGCTGGGCGCGAATGTGATGCGCCCGGGGCAGACCTCCGCGGTGCGCCTCGCCAATCCGGGGAATTATGATTTCCGCGTGGTCTGGGACAATGGGCGCTCGGCCGAGGTCCGGCAGGTGAATGTGTGCCGCGCGGCGCGGATCACCGTCACCAATGCGGGGCTGCGCGTCAGCTGAGCAAGCCGCAAGGCCTTGCCGGTCCAGCGTGAATCATCTCAAATCGCGAGACGATTCACGAATGGAAATGCCATGTTCTCGCGCGCTGCGCTGCTTGCCCTTACCGCCGCCCTTCCCCTCCTGGCGGTGGCTTCCCCAGCCGCGCAGGCGCAGCGCTGCGACACCAACATCCGTGTCACGAACGAGTCGTCGAGCATCGTGACCGGGATCTACTACAACCCGACCGGCAACCGGAGCTGGGGCACGAACCGGCTCGGCACCGCCGAGGTGTTCCCGCGGCGGAGCGTGCGTTTCCGCCTGGCCAATGAAGTGCCCTATGATTTCCGCATCGTTTGGATCACCTCGGCAACGGACGAGCTGCGCAACGTGGATATCTGCCGGATCAGCGAGGTCGTCATCACGGACCGGGGCATGCGTGTCCGCTGATTTCCCCTTCTGGACGGAAGAGAAGCTCCGCATCCAGGACACCGACCTGAACGGTCATGTGAACAACGCCTCCATCGCGGCGCTGTGCGAGGCCGGGCGCGGCGAAATCATCAGCGCCGTCGCCGGCATCCCGCGCGAACGGCCGCTCGCTTCCGCGCTGCGCCGCGTCACGATCGACTACCTGGCGGAGGTGCATTACCCGGGCGTGGTCCGCATCGGCTGCCGGATCGCGAAGGTGGGCAACACTTCCATCACCATCGCGCAGTCGCTCTTCGAGGGCGGCCGCTGCTTCGCGACGGCCGAGAGTGTGATCGTCTTCACCGACCGCACGACGCGGCGCCCCGCTCCGATGCCGGAGGCGTGGCGCGAAGGATTCGCGCGGCTGGGTTAGACCACGCTGCGGTCACGCCGCATGGTGCAGCCCTGGCTGAGAGGATGATGCAGCGTTGCGGCGACCCCGCCTCAACGCATCATGCCCTAGTATTCCGCGAAGATCCGGTTCAGCTCCGCGCGGTCCTTCGTCACGGTCAGGCCCAGCATCAGCAGGATGCGCGCCTTCTGCGGGTTCAGGTTGTCGGCGTTGAGGAACCCCGCCTCCTGCATCCGCGTCGTGTAGAACATGCGGCCCGAACCCGCGCGCGTGCTGGCGGCGATGGGCGTGCCGGCGGCCATCGCGGCCGTCATCGCCTCACCCAGGGCCGGAGTCACGAAGCTCGGCGCGAAGCCGGCGGAGACGAGGCCCTGCGCGCCGGCGGCGATGAAGGCCTCGACGGCCGCGCCATCGGCGCCGGCGTAGCAATAGACGATGTCCACGCGCGGCAGGGTGGCCAGGCCGCGCACATCGAACTCCGTCTCGCGGCCGAGCTTGCGCAGCGGGCGGCGATACCAGGCGATGGCATCGGCATCGGCGTGGCCGAGGCAGCCGAAATCCGGGCTGCGGAAGGTCTGCAGGCGGGAGGTGCTGGTCTTCGTCACCTCGCGCGCCGCATGGATCTCGTCATTCAGCAGGACCAGCGCGCCGAGGCCGCGCGCCCGCTTGTCACCCGCCACGCGGCAGGCATTGGCGAGGTTCATGCCCGCGTCTGAGGACAGGCCCGAGGAAGGCCGCTGCGCGCCGACCAGCACGACCGGCACCTCCACCTTCACCGTCAGCGAGAGGAAATAGGCCGTCTCCTCCAGCGTCGCGGTGCCATGGGTGATCACGATGCCGTCGAGGTTCGGGATCTCGGCCACCACCTGGTCGCAGAGGCGCACCAGTTCCAGCCATTCCTTGGGGCCGAGCGCGGTGGAGGGCACGGCCGCGTATTTCACCGCGACCACCTCGGCCACCTCATGCACCTGCGGCCAATAGGCCAGCAGCTGCTCGGCATCCATCACCTTGCCCAGCGTCGCGTAGTCCGCGATGTCGAAGGGCCCGCGGCCGAGCGAGCCGATGGTGCCGCCGGTGCCGATCAGCGCGATTTTGGGCTTGGTCACTTGGCGGGCTTCCTCTCGATGATGGAGGTGGTGAGGCGGGAGACGCAGAACAGCTCGCCATCGTCGCGGCGCAGCTCGATGTTCCAGACATGCACGCTGCGGCCGATCCGCACCGGCGTGCAGAGGCCGAAGGCGCGGCCGCCCTTGGGCAGCGGGCGCAGGTGGTTGGCGTTGATCTCGAGGCCGACGGCCATGAAGCCCGGCTCGCAGGCCATCATGGAGGCGACGCTGCCCAGCGTCTCGGCCAGCACGACGGAGACGCCGCCATGGATGATGCCGAAGGGCTGCACATGGCGCTCATCCACCGGCATCTCGCCGCGCAGGAAGTCCGGGCCGATCTCGGTGATGCGGATGTCGAGCAGGCCGTTGACCGAGCCATGGGCGCGGCTGTGGATTTCCTCGGGCGTGGTGTGCTGGCGCCAGATGCTCAATCTTCCGTCCTTTCCGCTTCGGCCCCGCTGCGCGCCTGGCGCGCGTGCCGCTGGTCGGCCAGGCCGGCGCTGCGGATGTCGCGACGCAGGACGAAGCCGAAATTCACCAGCATGATGCCGGCCCACAACAGCGAAAGGCAATCCAGCACGGACAGGCCGATGCCGGGCACCACCGCCAGGAAGACCCCCGGCAGCAGGTAGAGGAGCACGGCGAGTCCCATGAAGCAGACGCGCAGTTCGGTCGTGCCCACCGCGTCCAGCGCCAGGCTGTGCACGCCGCTGATCAGCATGCGCGCGAGCGCGAGGTTGCTCAGCAGCATGTAGAGCGAGAGCAGGATGAAGGGGATGGGCAGCGAGACGAGGCCGGAGGCGGCGAAGCCCAGCGCCACCAGCGTATAGGCGATGAGGTCCACGCCATTGTCGAGGACGAAGCCCTGCACCTTCCGCTCGATCCGGCGGTGGCGGGCTACCTTGCCGTCCAGCGAATCCCCCAGCCAGTTCAGCCCGAAGCCGAGGAAGACGAGGAAGACCGAGAACAGGCTGGACAGGCCGAGCGCGAATCCCACCGCGACCAGGACGGCGCCGAAGATGCCGAGGCCGGTGAGGGTGTCGGGCCCGATGCTGGCCGGCACGCGATGCACCATCGCGTCGAGCAGGCGCGCCTCAGGCTTGGCAAGCCAGCCGCCATTCACGCGACGGGGAATCACGACCGATCGAGGATCGTCGTGACAGCGTCGAGGGCGGTGTCGATCTGGGCACGCTCATGCGCCGCCGAGAGGAAGAAGCGCAGCCGCGAGGTGCCCTTGGGCACGCCGGGGGAGGTGACGGGGAAACTGTAGACCCCCATCCGCTCCAGCTCCTGCGCCATGGCGAAGGTGCGGATATCGGTGCCGAGGATGATGGGGGTCACGCCAAAGCCCCAGCTCGGCCCCACATCCAGGCCGCGGGCGCGGGCGCCAGCAACGAAATAGGCGCCATTGGCCTGCAGCGCGGCCACGCGCTCCGGCTCGCGCCGCATGATCTCGAGCGCCTTGAGCGAGGCGGCGGCGACCGGGGCGGGCATGCCCACGCTGTAGACCATGCCGGGGGCGCGGGCCTTGAGGATGTCGATCAGCACCTGGCTGCCGCAGACATACCCGCCGCAGCCGACGAGCGCCTTCGAGAGCGTGCCGAACCAGATGTCCACCCGGTTCGGATCAATGCCGCTGTGCTCGGCGATGCCGCGCCCGGTGGCGCCGATCACGCCCAGCGAATGCGCCTCATCCACCATCAGCCAGGCCTGGAAGCGCTCCTTGATCTCGACGAGGCGGAACATGTCCGGCCCGTCGCCATCCATGGAGAAGAGGCCCTCGGTCACGATCAGCACGCGCTCGAAGAGGTGGCGCGTCAGCGTCAGGTAGTTCTCGAGGTCATCCAGGTCATTGTGGCGGAAGGATTTGCGCTGGCAGCGCGCACCCTGGGCACCGACCACCACGCAATTGTGGATCAGCGCGTCATGGATGATGAGGTCCTTGGGGCCGAGGATCGTCTCGATGACGGAGGCCGCAGTGGCATGGCCGCTGACGAAGAGCGCGCCGGCCTCGGCCTCATAGACCTCGGCCAGGGCGGCTTCGAGGGCGCGATGCACCGGCCGCTCGCCCGAGGTGATGCGGCTGGCCGAGACGCTGGTCCCGTAGCGGCGCGCGGCCTCCTCATGGGCGGCGAGGACTTCCGGGTGGCCGTTCAGCGCCAGGTAGTCATAGCTCGAGAAATTCAGCAATTCCCGCCCGTTGATCGAGGTCCGGGTGGCGGCGCGGCCGTCATGCACGCGGTAATAGGGATTGGTGAAGCCGAGCGCGGGGCCGACCTGCCGCTCCATCAGGATCTCGCGATAGGCGGGCAGGCTCTCGAAGGAGAGATCATGCTTGGGTGCGTCTTGGCGCAGGGCCCGGGCGCGCGGCTGCCGGCGGTCAGCGACCAGATTGGACGGAATCTCGGCGGCAGGGACGGGCGTCGCGGCCTCGCGGCCAAGGCCCGCCACATCCAGTTCCGTCGGAGTCAGCCTCAAATTCATCGGCCCGCCATCTCGTCACACGTGTTTACTATATCGGAGCTGTTCTGAACCGGAAGTGAACCGTGCTTCCGCCAGGGTAATGAAATTGTCAAAGCACTTCCTGAACTTACACAAGATTTATCCGCTTTCCGAGATTCCGCCAAGGTCTTGAGGAGCCGCCTTATCCAAGGATCCAGCCGATTCTGCACAACGATGCTGCAGAGCAATACAAAAGGATGGGCAGCCCCCCAGCTGAGCCGCGCACCTGAAAAACATCGCGTGTGCGCTTTTTTGGAGCGGTCTGACGAGCGGTCTCTATTATTGCGACCGCTGCGCCGAGATCGTCCCGACGATCCGGCCGACCAGGTCCCGGATCGAGCGGTTGCCGCCCATGGTGGTCAGCGGCAGTTCCACCCCCGTCCGCTTCTCGACGCCGAGGCGCAGTTCCAGCGCCATCAGGGAGTCCAGGCCGATGTCGATCAGTGGTCGGTCGGGCTCCACCGCCTCGGGCGGCAAGCGGAGGATGCGGGCCACCTCCTCCCGCACCAGGCCCAGCAGCGCCTCGGTCGCCGCCTCGGGCGAGAGGGCGGAGAGGTCGAGCACCTCCTCGCCGCCCTGCGTGCCGGTCTGGCCCTGCTCCGCGAAGACATCGGCGAAATACGGGGACCGCAGCACGGCGAGCTTGTTCGCCGCGGGGGACCAGCGGATCACGGAATAGGCGCTGACGGCCGGCGCCGCCGCCGGGTCGGCCAGCAGGGTGCCCAGATGCGCCAGCGCCTCGGCCGAGGTGACGCCCGAGACGCCGGTGGCGGCGCGCAGCCGCTCGGCCAGCCCACGCGTGCGGGCAATGACGCCGACATCCGAGATCGCGCCCCAGCAGACCGCCAGCGCCGGCACGCCCCGCGCCCGCAGCCCCAGCATCGCCCCCTCCAGGAAGGCATTGCCCACCACATAGGCAGATTGGCCCGGACTGCCGACGAAGGTCGTCGAGGAGGAATAGGCGACGAGGTATTGCAGCGCATCCCCCGCGATCGCCGCCTCCACCGCGCGCATGCCGGTCACCTTGGGCCCCAGCACGCGCGCGATCTTCTCGGGCGCGAGGCCGAGGATCATCCCGTCCTCCAGCACCATCGCGCAGTGGATGACGCCGGCGATGGGGCCGAGTTCGGCGCGCCAGCGGCCAAAGGCGGCCGCGACCGCCGCGGCGTCGGTGATGTCCAGCGCCTCGGTCCGGAGGTCGGTGCCGGCGGCGCGGGCCTGCGCCACGCGTGCGGCCATCGCCTCGTCCACCGCGCCGCGGCGGGAGACGGCGACGACCGTTCCCGCCCCCTGCGCGGCGAGCCAGAGCGCGGTCTCCAAGCCGAAGCCGCCGGTCCCGCCCAGCACCACATGCACGCCGGGCGCGGGCTGGAAGCGCGCCGGTGCCGGCGCCGGCGGAACCGCGGTCATGCTTGGCCGCACCAGGATCTTGCCCAGGTGGCCGGAGGCCTGCATCAGCCGGAACGCATCCGCCACGCGCCCGCCCTCGAAGGCGAGGTAGGGAATGGGCCGCAGCCGCCCCGTCTCGAACAGCACCATGATGACGCTGACCATGCGCCGCACCGCCGCCGGGTCATGCGCCAGAAGCTGGTCGATGTCGGCGCCGATATAGGTGATGTTCTTCACGAAGGGCCGCAGGCCCAGGCGCGTGTTGTCGTAGAAGTCCCGCTTGCCGAGCTCGACGAAGCGGCCGAAGGGACGGACGAGGCGCAGTGCCGCGCGCATCGCATCGCCCGCGACCGAGTTCAGCACCACGTCCACGCCGCCCACCGCCGCGCGGATGCGGTCCTCGACATCCGGCGCGCGGGAATCCACCACGTGGTCGGCGCCCAGATGCCGCAGCAGGGCGCGCTTCTCCGCCGTGCCGGCCGCGGCGACGACGATCGCGCCGTGCGCCTTGGCGATCTGCACCGCCGCCATGCCGACGCCGCCCGCGGCCCCCTCGATCAGCACCGTCTCGCCGCGCTTCAGCGCCGCGCGCTCGATCAGGCCGAACCAGGCGGTGACGAAGGCGACCGGCACGGCGGCCGCCGCCTCCTCCGGCAGCACCTGGCCCAGCGGGAACAGGCGGTCCGCCGGGAGCGTCAGGTGGGAGGCGAAGGCCTGGGCGCCGAAGCCCATCACGGGATCACCGGGCTGGAAGCCTTGCACCCCCTCGCCCACGCGCAGGACATGGCCGGCGAATTCGAAGCCGAGCGAGCCGCTGGTCAGCCCCTCGCCCAGGATCTCGGAATCCAGCACGCCGAGGCCCAGCATCACGTCGCGGAAATTCAGGCCGGTCGCGGTGACCGCCAGCTCCACCTCGCCCGCGCCGGGGGCAAGGCGCGGGGCCAGGGCCCAGGCGAAATCCTCCAGCCCGCGCGGGCCGATGCCGAGCAGGCTGCGCTCCTCCGCCGCCAGGGCACGGGCGCGCGCCTCCATCCGGCGCGCGGCGCGCGGCACCAGGGCGCCCTCGGCGGTGAGGCGCAACTCGCGCTCCAGCAGCGGCTCGGCGAGGTGGCGGCGCAGCGCCGCCGCCATCACGGCGGGCGGGGCATCGGGCGTCCAGGCCAGGAGGCAGGTCTCGACGGCCGGGAACTCGTTCATCAGGCAGCGCGCATAGCCCGCCATGGCCTGCGCCATGGGCGTGGGCATGCCGTCCGCCCCCTGTTCCAGCGCCACGTAGAGGCGGGCGGTCGCCTCGCCCTCGCTGAGCGCGATGGCCAGCTCGCGCAGGCGCAGCATGCGCTCGCCCAGGGCCGCCGCCTCATCCATCGCCACCGCGGGGGCGGACTCGATCAGGGCGGGCAGGCCCTCGCCCGGCACGGCTTCCGCGACCCAGGCGGCCGCCTCGGCCGGGGTCTGGACGGGCTGGGGCATGAGGCCGGCCAGACGGGCGGCGAGGCCATCGCCCTCGCCGCCGAGCAGGGCGAAGGTGTGGCGCCGCGCGCCCTCGGCCTCCGCCGGGCGGCGCGGCGGCTGCGCGAAGACCAGCCGCTCGCCCGAGGCCGGCAGGCTCGCCTGGCGCAGGGCGACGAAGCCGCGCTGCACCAGCGCCTCATCCGCCTCGGAGGGATAGGGCCAGGCGCCCACCGGCTGCTCCGGCGAGGGCGAGAAGCGGAACCAGCCGGGCGTCGCGGCATGCAGCACGTCGATCGCCGGGTGGTGCGGCGGGATCGCGACCAGCAGCGGCGGCGCCGCATCGCCCAGGCCCGCCAGCAGGTCGAGTGGGCTTGGCTGCCCGCCATCCAGCGGCGTGACGGCGGCGCAGAGGGCAAGGTCGAACACCGCCCCGCTCCGCTGGGCATCCGGGCCCAGCACGGGGACGGCCCGGGCGGCGCCGGCGCGGGCCAGCAGGCGCTCGGCCGCCTCCACATCGGCGGCGAGGATGGCGAGCGAGATCTCGCCCGCGCGGGCCCGCGGCAGCAGGCGCGGCAGCAGCCCGCCCAGGCCCGGCTCCAGCAGCACGAGGCGCAGCCGCCCGCCCTCGCCGGGCGCGGCGAGGCGGTCCACCACCGTCGCCAGCGCGTCCAGGCTGGGCGCGGCGAAGACGGAGGCGCTCATCACCGCGTCGAGCATGTCGGCATTGGGGGGCGCATCCTGCCCTGTGGCGAGGATGGCGGGCAGCGCCTCCAGCGTGTGCAGGGCAAGGCGGAGATCGGCGCTCGCCTCCGGATGGCGCGCGGCGAAACCGGCCAGGGCCGCGCCCGGATCGGCCAGGCCCTGGGTGAGCACGGGGATGGCCTGCGTCGCGGCGAGCTGCTCGGCCTCCTGCCGGGCATCCGTCAGGGCGCGCCAGATGACGCGGGCGGGCGGAGCGATGGGTCCGGCGAGGCCGGGGCTGCGCTCGGGCGCGCGGCCTTCGGCCACCATGTTCACCACATGCCCCGCGATGTCGAGCGCGAGGCCGATCAGCCCCGCGCGCGCCGCCGTATCGGCCGCCGGCAGCGGCCGGGCGAGCGCCTCCGCCATGGCGGCGGTGAGGTCGGCCGGGCCGGCGCGCCAGGGCTGGAGGCGCTGCTCGATGATGCGGTCCGCCTCGCGCCAGGCGGCGAAGGTCACGCGGCGCATCACCACGCCCTCGCCCCGGCCGACGAGGCGGCCATCGGCCGAGAGCAGCTCGATGTCGAAGACTCGCGCATCGGCGGTCTGGCGCGTGAGGCGCGCCACGGAACGCACCACGGGCTCGCCCGGCACATAGAGCGAGAGGCGGCCGATCCGCACCGGCAGCTCGCCCAGCACCTGCCCTGGCTTCTGCGGGATGCCGAGGAAGATGCCGTGGAAGGCGGCGTCATAGCTGGCCGGCTCGATCACCAGGGTGTCGGTGAAGAAGCCGAGATCGGGGGCGGTGCCGGAGATCTCGGTGATGACCGTGTTACCGGCGGCGCGGGCGGAGCGCGCCGCGCGGAAGGCCCCGCCATAGCCCAGGCGGCAGGCGGCGGTGGCGGCGTAGATCGCCGCCGCGTCATGCGCCTCGCCGCCCGCCGGAACGGGCTGCGGCTGCGGCTGGGCAGCGGGCTCGGGCAGCAGGATGGCGCGCGCATGCAGGGTGAAGCCGGCGCCCGCATCCAGCCGGGGCCGCGCGCGGATCTCCACCACGCGCTCCGCCTCGTGCCAGAGGATGCTGAGTTCCTGCGCCTGTTCCAGGCTCAGGGCGCGCAGGATGTCGAGGTCAAGGATGCGCAGGCGGCTCGTGCCATGCACCTCGCGGCCCACGGCCAGCATCATTTCCATGTAGGCGGTGGCAGGGACGATGACCTGCCCATCCACCTTGTGCCCGGCCAGGAAGGGCTGCGTCGGCACGCTCAGCATATGGCGCCATTCCGGACCGCCGGGGGCGAGGCGCGCGCCGATCAGCGCATGCAGCGGCGCGCCGCCATGGCTCGGGCCATAGATGCCATAGGCCTCGGGCGTCGCGCCGATCACGTATTCCTGGCGGTCCCAGCGCATCAGCGGCAGGTCCCGCACGCCCGGCGCCGGGCCGGTGGCCAAGGGGGCGCCCGCGAGGGGAGCGCCCTTCACCACCGCCTCGAGCAGGATGCGGGCGATCGGGTCCGCCTCCTCCGCGCCGCGGCCCTGGGTGAGCGTCGCGATCGCGGCGGCGCGCACCCCGGCATGGCGCGCGACATCGGCCACCAGCGAGCCCAGGATCGGGCGCGGGCCGATCTCGATGAACAGCTCCGCCCGGCCCAGCGCCGTCGTCACCGCATCCTGGAAGAGCACGGGCGCGCGGATGTTGGACCACCAATAGGCGCCATCCAGCGCCGCGCCCGCCACCTCCGCCCCGGTGACGGAGGAGATCATCGGCACGCGCGTCGGCCCGGGACGCAGCCCGGCCAGCGCCGCCACCGTCGCCTCCCGTCCCGGATCGAGGATGCGGCTGTGGAAGGGGTAGGCCACGTCGAGCGTGACGGAGGCGATGCGCGCGCGCCGCGCCGTCCGCAGCACCTCCGCCAGGGCCTGGCTGGTGCCGGAGAGGGTGGTGGAGCCGGGCGCGTTGCGCGCGGCGATCTCGACCTCGTCCGTGCCGGCCTCGGCGATGATCTCGGCCGCGCGCGTGGCGTCGCAGGCCAGCACAGCCATGCCGCCCAGGCCCTGCACCACCTCCTGCCCCGCGCTGCGGACCACGATGAGCCGCGCCGCATCCTCGGGCGAGAGCGCGCCGGAGGCGGCGGCCGCCGCCACCTCGCCCACCGAATGGCCGAGCACCACGTCGGGCCGCAGGCCTTCCGCCGCCAACGCGGCGCAGAGCGAGAGCTGGATCGCCATCAGCAGCGGCTGCATGGCGCTGGTGGCGGCGATGCGCTGCGCCACATCCTCGGCCAGCATGGTCTCCAGCGGGCAGATGCCGCCGGCGGCGCGGATGCGTGCGGCCCATTCGTCGAAGGCGGCACGGAAGACGGCATTGCCGTGATAGGCGGCGCGGCCCATGCCCGGCCATTGCGTGCCATTGCCGGAGAAGACGAAGGCGATGCGCGCCTGACGGGCGATGGCCTCGCCCACCGCCAGGTCGGGGCGGGCGAGATCCGGCTCCATCAGCGCCGGCGGCACGACGCCGCCCTGCGCCAGGTCCAGCACCAGGCGATGCGGCAGCCGGTCCCGCCCGGCCTGGGCGGCCGCGGCCACGGCAGCGGCGCCGAGCCGCTCGACCGGTTCCAGATAGGCGGCGGCCAGCTCCCGCAGGGCCGCCTTGCTGTGCGCGGAGATGACGAGGTAGCGGGCCGCGGCGCCCGCGGCTTCCCCCGTGGCGGGGGCCGGGCGCTCCGGCGCGGTGCCGATCACGGCATGGGCGTTGGTGCCGCCGAAGCCGTAGTTGCACAGACCGGCCAGCAGCGGACCCTCGGCCGCCAGCTCGACCGCCTGCGCCGCGGGGGCGAGGCCGAGGCCGGCCACGTCGATGTCGGGGTTCAGCTCCTCCAGGTAGAGCGTCGCGGGGTAGCGCCGGCGCTCCAGCGCGAGGACGAGCTTCGCGAGGCCGGCCATGCCGGAGGCGGATTCCAGGTGGCCGATATTGGACTTCACCGAACCCACCGGCAGCGGCGCGCGGCGATGCCGGCCAAGGGATTCCCCGATGGCGCGTGCCTCGATCGGGTCGCCCACGCGGGTGCCGGTGCCATGCGCCTCGACGAAGGCCAGCGCATCGGGCGAGATGCCGGACTGGCGGTAGATGGCCTCCAGCAGGTCCCGCTGGCCGGTGAGCGACGGGAGGGAGATGCCGTTGGTTCGGCCGTCGGAATTCACGCCGATCGCGTGCAGCACGGCACGCGGGCCGGCGGCGCCGAAGCCCCCGCCAAGGCCGGACCCGGCGCGCGCCAGCACGAGCATGACCGCGCCCTCGGCGCGCACATAGCCATCGCCCTTGGCGGAGAAGGGCCGGCAGCGTCCGGTGGGGGAGAGCATGCCGGCGCGGGAGAAGCCGATGAAGGGCGCCGGCGAGGAAAGCATGTTCACGCCGCCGACCAGAGCGAGCTCGATCCGCCCCGCCTCCAGCGCCGCCGCCGCCTGGGCGAGCGCCACGATGGAGGAGGAGCAGGCGGTGTCGAGCGTGAGGCTCGGCCCCTTCAGGTCATAGGCGTAGGAAATCCGGTTGGAGACCAGGGCCAGGCTGTTGCCGGTCATGAAATGGGCGTCGAGCGCCGAGACGTCGAGCAGCGGCACATCGGCATAATCGGTGGCCGAGGCGCCGACGAAGACGCCCACCTGCCGCCCGGCGAGGCTCGCGGGCGCGATGCCGGCATCCTCCAGCGCCTCCCAGGTCACTTCCAGCAGGACGCGCTGCTGCGGGTCCATCTGCTCCGCCTCGCGGCGGGACATGCCGAAGGCCGCGGCGTCGAAGGAGAGCCCCTCCTCCAGATAGCCGCCCGCGAAGGTGTAGGCGGTGCCGCGCGCGGTGGTGTCGGTGCTGAGGAAGCGCTCGGGCCGCCAGCGATCCGCCGGCGAAATGTCCCGCACGGCCGATCCGCCCGCCTCCAGCAGCGCCCAGAGTGCGCGGAGGTCCGCCGCCCCCGGGAGCCGGGCGGCGAGGCCGAGGATGTCAAGCGGAGCAGGGAAGTTCAGGATCAACGCAGTGTCCAGGAGGGTTGGGGTGGCGAGGATCGGCGCCATGCGGGCGCCCATCCCGGGATGGTCTCGTGCGGCTGGTTCAGTCTGGGCGTATCATCCCCTGAACGTGCTGGGCTGGCGCACTGGCCGGCCCCCTCTGCTGCCCTCCTCACTCCGATGGCTTGGAACCTCTGGACACACCTTGGCAAGACGGATTGAACAAGAGTTTTCGGACCAGACTGCTCCTGGCAGGCGAATCCCGACAGGCAATAGGCAACAGGCGATTCTCAGCAGGCGCGGTGTCGCGTGCGCATTGTAACAGAGGGGCGTCGTCATTGCCTTCCCCTTACAATCGGATACGCTATTTTCATCTCTCGATTCAAGTTTCCCCAATCCCCGCTCCCGCCCATGGGGCCGCTCAGCCTGGAGGCCGGATGGTGAAGGAGGCGCGGCGCGCCCTGCCGGGAGGCACCCTCGATGACTGAGGCCGGGCCCGGCTGGGCGCTCGTCACCGGCGGTTCCAGCGGCATCGGCGAGGCCTTGGCGGCGGGGCTCCTGGCCCGGGGCCTGCGCCTGGTGCTGGTCGCGCGGGATGCCGGCCGGCTGGCGGCCGCCCAGGCGCGGCTGGCGGCGGGGCATGCGGGCGGCCCGCCGATCGAGACGCTGGCGCTGGATGTGGGGGAGGCGCCGGCGGTGGCCGCCGCCATGGACGGGCTGGTCGGGCGCCTCGGACCACCCGCCTGGGTTGTGACGAGCGCGGGCATTGCGTTGCCCGGCCGCTTCCTGGACCAGCCCCTGGCCGAGCACGAGGCCCAGTTCCGCGCCAACTACCTCGGCACCCTCAACATCCTGCATGCGCTGGCACCTTCCATGGCGCGGGCCGGGCGCGGGCAGGTGGTGCTGCTTTCCTCCGCCGCGGCGCTCGGCGGCTTCGCGGGCTATGCCGCCTATGCCCCCTCCAAATGGGCGATCCGGGGCCTGGGGGAGATCCTGGAGCTGGAGCTCGGCGCCCATGGGGTGCGGGTGCTGACCGCCTTCCCGCCCGACACCGACACGCCGCAACTGGCCGAGGAGCGCGCCCGTCGCCCGGCCTTCACGGCGCGCTTCGCGGGCGGCGGCACGGCCCTCAGCCCGGCCTTCGTGGCCGCGCGCATCCTGGGCGCGGCCGATCGCGGCGCCCGGCGGGTGGCGCCCGGCTTCGGCGCCAGCCTTCTGCTCTGGGCCGGGCGCCCCTGGGCGCGCTATCTGGAGGCGGCACAGCGCCGGCTGCTGCGCCGGCACCCCGAGGATTCCCGCTGACGTGAAGCGCCTCTCCCTCCAGCCGCCGATCATCGAGGAAGCCGGCCCGGGCTGGCTCATCCCCGCGCATCCTGAGCCCCTGGCCAAGGGTCCGGGCGGGCTGCGCCTCGCCATGATGGCGCGGCACAGCCTGATCGGCGTCTGGACCGCGGACAGCTACGCGGCGCGGGATTTCGCCTACCGCCTGCTCCGCCGCCAGGTCTGCGTCTTCAACGACCCCGCCTCCATCAAGGCGGTCTTCGTGGCGGGGGCGGACCGGTTCGAGCGCAAGGGGGCGATGATGCGCCGCGCCCTGGCGCCCCTGCTGGGCGACGGGCTCTTCATCTCCGACGGCGAGACCTGGCGCCGGCGCCGGCCGCTGGTGGCCGACATCGCGCACAAGACGCAGGTGCCCTTCTACGCGCCGATGATGACCGGCGCGGTGACCGACATGCTGGCCGGCTGGCACGAGGGCGAGGCGATCAGCCTGCTGCCCGCCATGGCGGAGCTGACGGCGCAGATCATCGCGCGATCCATCTTCGGGACGCGGCTGGGGGCGGAGGCGCTCTCCGGCATCGTGCACGGCTTCGGCCGCTACCAGGCGGGCATCGACAGCTTCAACCTGCCCTTCTTCCTGGGCGCCGCCGAGGGCTGGCCGGTCGGTCGCGGCCGCGCGCTCCGCGCCGCCATCGCCGAGGTGCATGGCGTGGTGGAGCATGTGATCACCGAGCACGTCGCCGGCCGGGGCGAGCATGGCTCCATGGTCGACATGCTGGTGCGCCGCATGCAGCGCAGCCCGGAACTCGGCCTCGACGTGCAGGCGCTGCGCAACGAGGCCGCGACCATCTTCATGGCCGGCCACGAGACCACGGCGGCGACGCTCACCTGGGCCTTCTACCTGCTCGCCAAGGCGCCCTGGGCCGAGGCGTCGCTGCATGCCGAGCTGGATGCCGTGCTGGGCGGGCGGGAGCCCACCGCCGACGACGTGGCGAACCTTCCCTATGCCCGCGCCGTGATCGAGGAGACGCTGCGCCTCTACCCGCCCGTGCCCATCCTGCCGCGCCAAGCGCGGGAGGCGACGCAGGTGGGCGACATCGCGGTGGAGAAGGATGCGCTGGTGCTGGTGGTGCCCTGGATCCTGCACCGCTCGCCCGACCTCTGGGAGCAGCCGATGCATTTCCGGCCCGAACGCTTCCTCGAAGGCCCGGCACCGGTGCCCTACAGCTACATCCCCTTCTCGGCCGGGCCGCGCATCTGCGCCGGGCTGAATTTCGGCCTGACCGAGGCGATCCTCTGCCTCGCCATGGTGGCCCGGGCCTTCCGCCTGCGCCTCGCGCCCGGCTTCACGGCCGATCCGGTCTGTCGTCTGTCGCTCAGGCCGCAACACCCGATCACGGTCCGGCTGGAGCGACGGGGTTGAACGAGACGCCGAACCAGCCCGTGCCCGACCGGCGCGCGCCCACCCTGCTGAACCGGCTGCTCGACCTGTGGGAAATCACGCTCTACCAGGTGTTCCGCCGGCTGCCGATCGACCTGGCCCCCACGCTCTCCCGCCGCAGCACCGTCCGCAACATCCGCGAGCAGCGGCCCTGGGTGGTGGAGCGCGCGCGCGCCAATCTGAAGCGCCACCGCCCGGAGGCGAGCGACGCCCAGATCGAGACCTGGGTGAACAACTTCCTGGACAATCTCGGCCGGCAAGTGGGCGAGGTGGCGACGGTGGGCCGGCAGCATGCTGCCGGGCGCATCGAATTCGTCCAGCCGGTCAGCGTTCGGGAGAGGTGGAACCGGAGGCCGATCCTCGCCATCGCCGTTCACACGGGCAATTGGGAGGTGATGGCCGAAGCCTTCACCCTGGCCGGCCTGAGCGTCGCCATCATCCCGATCGAGTGGGAAAGCCGCGGTCAGGACTGGATCCTGGCGGATCTGCGCCAGCGCAACAGCATGCGCCTCTTCCCGAAGGACCATCGCGGGCTGCGCGCCATGCTGCGGGAAATGCAGGAGGGCGGCATCTTCTCCATCTTCGTGGATGAGGTGCGCGACGGGAAACTCATGGGCCCGCTCTTCGGCCGCGCACCGCACATGGATGGTAATCTCGGCGTTGCCGCACGGCTCGCGCGCCGCTTCAACGCGCCGGTCGCCCTCTGCTACGTGACACGCACGCCGAACAACCATTTCCGCGTGTTCTTCGGGGACCCGATCGACCTGCCTCCCGACACGAAAAATCCACTGGACGATGTGCGCTTCCTGAACGACCTGATCGAGCCGGTAATCCTGGAGCGGCTTGATCAGTGGTTTTTCCTCGATGATGAATTCTGAGCCCGGAGACGTCGCCGTCGGCCCGCTGCCGCCCGGGCCGCTGGGCGATCACGTCCTGGACCTGGCGGCGACCGGCCGCGCGGGGCTGGCGGCCTTGCTGGGCGATGCGCCGCAGCGCCATGCCCTGTTCCGGCGGGGAATGCGGGCCGACCGCTTCCTGGTGGCGACGGTGAATGGCGAACTGGCCGGCTATCTCAGCCTGAAATACGCGGGCCAGGGGCCCTTCGCGCCCAGTCTCGGTGATTTCATCCGCTGCCAGGGCTGGCGCCGTGGCCCGCATGCCTGGGCGGTGTTCTCCTGGATCGAGGCGCGCACGCAACCGCGCCCGCGCGGCGCCTACGTCTACGGGATGGATGTGCTGAAGGCATGGCGCGGCCACAAGCATGGGCGGGATGTGGGCGGCGCGCTGATGGCCGCGGCGATCGAGGCGATGACGCGCCTCGGCTACACCAGCCTCGACATGGAGGTCCGCCGCCCGACCGCCCGCGCCCTGGCGCGGCGGGCGGGCGCGGTGCCTGCCGTGGCGCCGCGCCTCTCCCTCACCCGGCTGCTCATGGCCACGGCGGGAGAATACGAACGCCTGACCATCCCCCTCACGCCGGAGGCGCGCCATGGCCGGCCATGACCTGAACCTGGCCGCGCTGCATGATCCGCAGGCCTTCGCCGAGGAGCAGGCGCGGCTTGGCAGGGTGTGGACGCTGCTCGGCTTCACCACGGACCTGCCGCGGCAGAATGACTGGTTCCGCGCCGTGCTGGGCGGGCGCTCCGTCTTCATCCAGCGCTTCGCGGAGGGGCTGCGCGGCTTCGAGAACCGCTGCGCGCACCGCTCCTTCCCGCTGCGAACGACGGAGCGCGGCAACGGCCCCGTGCTCTGCGGCTTCCACCACTGGCGCTATGATTCCGAGGGCCGGGCCGCCGGCATTCCCAATTGCCAGGACGCCTTCGGCACGACGCCGCGCGAGCTCGATCGCCGCCTCGCGCCGCTCGATGTCGCCTGCTGCGGGCAGCTGATCTTCGCGCGCTTCCCGGGCGCCACCGAGACGCTGGAGGAGTTCCTCGGCCCGCTCTTCGAGGTGCTGGCCCTGCTCTGCGCCGACCTTGGGCAGCAGCGGCGCGCCACGCTGTCGGCGCGGATGAACTGGCGCATCAGCCAATGGATCAGCATTGACGACTACCACCTGGCGGCGGTGCATCCGAAGAGCCTGCCGACGGGCCGCCGCTACCTCCGCCGGACGGAGCTCGGCTATCACCGGATCGGCCGGCACAGCGCCTATTTTCACCGCCAGGATGCCGGCGACGTGGCGGACTGGCTGGACGAGCTGCGCGGCAAGCGGCCGGTGCGGACCGGCTATCGCGTGGTCCATCTCTTCCCCAATGCGGCGATCACCTACCTGCCGCGCCTCTTCGTGTTGCCGCGGGTTGCGCTGCCCTTCCCCTACCTGCTGATCCAGCGCCATGTGCCCGTCGCGGCGGATCGCACACATCTCGAGGCGACCACGGCGGCGGTGGCGGGGCTGCCGCGCCATGCTTCCTGGCTGATGCGGCTGATCGCGCCCTTCGAATGGGCCCGCCTGCCCTTCGTGCAGCGCCGCATGCTGCGCGTGCTGCGCGAGGACCAGGCGGTCTGCGAGGCGATGCAGACCGGCGCCGCGCAGATCGCGCCCGATCCGCTCTATGGCGCGGCCGAGGCCCGGATCGCCTGGTTCGACGAGGCCTATGCCGCGGCGATGCGGCCCGAGGCTTCACCGGGATGAACCAGCCCCTCGTCCTCGATGTCTCGCGCCTGCTCTGGCGCGCGGTGCGCGCCGCACCCGGCGGCATTGACCGGCTGGAGCTGGCCATGGCGCAGCATCTGCTGCGCGAGGAACCCTCGGCGCGCTTCGTCTTCACCGATGGCGGCGTGGTCCGCGTGCTCAAGCCTGCCATGGCCCGCCGCCTGGTCGAGGGCGCCTCGGCCCGCTGGTCGGGCCATCCGCGCGATGCCGCCTGCGGGCGTGTCACGGCCTATCTGGCCGGCGCGGAGGACGCCTTCCCCCCGGCCCGCGCCCGCCTGGCCGACCGGCAGGTGCCGCTGGTGGATCTGGGCCGCAACCTGCTGGCCGGGCTGCTCTACCGGCGCGGCGTGCCGCGCACGGCGGAGCCGGAGGCGCTGCAGGGCGCCACCTACCTGAACCTCTCGCACCGCAACCTGGATGACGCGAAGCTCTTCGCCGCGCTGTCCCGCGCGGGCCACCTGCTCTGCTACCTGCATGATGACATCCCGCTGCGCCGCCCGAACCTTGCCGCGCCGGGCAGCGACCAGCGCTTCCGCCGCATGCTCCGCCACCTGGGCGAGAGGCCGGTGCGGATCGTCACCAATTCCGCCGCCTCCCGCCGGCGGATCGTCGAGAGCGCGGCGGCGCATGGCCTGCGCCTCGCGCGCGTCGAGGTCATCGCGCCGCCGGTCGCGGAGCTCTTCACGCATCGCACGCCGCCTTCCGTCGCGGGGCGCCGCTTCTTCCTCGTTCCCGGGCTCGTCACCGCGCGCAAGAACCTGGCCCTGCTGGCCGAGGCCTGCCGCGCCATGGCCGGGCGGCGCGACTTCGACCTCATCCTGGCCGGCGCGCCGGGGCTGGATGCGGCGGAGGTGCTGGCCGGGCTCGGCGCCATGCCGCCCGGCATTCGGTTGCTGCGTGCCGAAGGATTGAGCGACCACGCCATGGCCCGGCTGGTGCGCGCGGCCATCGCCGTGCTGGCGCCCTCGCTCGAGGAAGGCTTCGACTACCCGGTGCATGAGGCGCTGGCCTCGGGCGTGCCCGTCATCGCCTCCGACATTCCCGCGCATCGCGAATATGTCGCGGGCTATGCGGAGTTGCTGGATGCGCGGGACGTGGCGGGCTGGGCCGCCGCGCTGGCGGATTTCGCCGCGGGCGGGCCGCGCCATGCGGCGGCCCGCGCGGCAGCCGGCCGCTTCGCGGCGCCGAGCCCCGCCCGGCTGCTGCGCGGGATGACGGAGCTGGCGCGCGCCACCTGACACGCTTGTCGCACGCCGCGAGACGCGCCATCCTGTTTTTTAAGATAGGCACAGCCTATCGAAGAATAAGAATGAGCGGATTGGTGCCGATCATGCGGCGCCGATAGGTTCCACAACACAGGACGGGATGGCCCCGAACCTGAGATCCTCACGGAGACTCGAAATGTCCAAGCGCTTCACCCTCGCCGCCCTCGCCGCCCTGCCCATCGCCTTCGCCTCGATGGGCGCCCAGGCGCAGATGGCGCAGTATTGCGAAGGCCGCATCGTGGCCAACGCCTTCTACGCCAATGTGCAGAGCAACGGCTCGCGTTCCACGGTGCCGTATTTCGTGCAGCTGCAGAACCGGTCGGGCGAGGCGATCCGCTACACCGTGCGCTTCACCGCGCCGCACATCATGGGCGCGCAGAACGGCAGCACCGTGGCGCATCTGGCGAGCTACCAGCAGGTGACGGTGCAGCTCGGCACGCAGAGCTTCAACAACCCCTCGGGCACGGGCCAGCTCAGCCAGGCGGACATGGCCCGCTATACCCAGGTGCAGTGCCCGCGCTAGGGCCTGACCGTCTTTGGTGGAAACACCCAAGACGCGACCCAGCCTCTCAGCGAATGGCCAGGCCGTGATCAACCCCTGTTGATCGCGGCCCAGGCGACTGGGAGGGCATCGCAGCAGCCCAGCCCGGATCCGGGGCTGGGTTGTTCGCGTCACGCCTTCTGCCAGCGCAGGAACAGCGCGCAGCCCATCACCAGCGCCGCGGCGAAGGTGAGCAGCGCCGCCGCCACCCCGCCCAGCGCCGCGGCCGCGCCGCTCAGCCCCTGCAGCACGGCGGCGCCGCCGAAGAAGAAGATGTTCTGCGCCGAGAGCGCGCGCCCCGCCTCCTCCGGCCGCACCAGGCTGCGGAGCAGCGCGAAGCAGAGGATCTGGAAGGAGATGGTGGCGCCGAAGCCCACCAGCAGCAGCCCATCCGCCCAGGCGGGAAAGCCCAGCGGCCCGCCCAGCACCAGCGCCACGACGCAGGCCGCCGCCGCCAGATGCCCGCCCAGCAGCAGGAGGCGCAGATGGCCGAGCCGCCCCACCAGCCAGCCCGCGAAGGCCGGGCCCGCGACGAGGGTGAAGGTGCAGAAGAGCAGCAGGTGCCCGGCCTCGATCCGGCCCATGCCCTTGATGTCCATCAGCCAGGGCCCGCCCCAGAGGCCGCGCACGCCCAGCACCGCGCCGAAGCTGACGAAGGCCAGCGCCATCAGCCCGCGCAGCCGGGGCGAGGTGGCGAATTGCATCACCTCCCGCGCATTCTGCCAGATGCTGGAGCGCGAAGCCTCGGCCGGGCGCTCATGCCGCACCGTGAGCGCGATGGCGAGCATGGCGATGAGCGCCAGCGCGCCGCAGGCCCAGAAGCCCGCGCGCCAGCCCGAGACCTCGACCAGCCAGGCGAGCGGCGAGGCGGAGAGGATCATCCCCGAATTGCCGAAGCCCTGGACCAGGCCCGCCCAGAGGCCGAACTGCGCCTGCGGCACGCCGCGCGCGGCATAGGTCATCGGGCACATCATCATGCCGGAACAGGCCACCCCGAGGACGATCTGCGCCAGCAGCAGCGTGGCGGCCGAGGGCGCCACCGCGGCCAGGGCCGAGCCCAGCACGGCGATGGCCATGAGGGTGAGGGCCACCGGCTTCACGCCATAACGGTCGAGCCCCACGCCGACCGGGATCATCGCGACCGCGAAGGCCGCGGGGAAGGCGCTGGTGATGGCGGCCAGCGTCTCCGCGCTGATCGCGAGGTCGCGCGTCAGCACATCGGTCGCGACGGCGGGCAGGGTGCGGACGGCGTTGGAAAACACATGGCCCAGCGTCAGGGCCAGCAGCGGAACGGCGATGGGATTCAATTGCGGAACATCTTGCCCGGATTGAGGATGCCCTTGGGGTCCAGCGTGGTCTTCAGGCTCCGCATCACGGCGATCGCCTCCATCCCGTGTTCCGTCTCCAGGAATTCCCGCTTGCCGAGGCCGATGCCGTGCTCGCCCGAGCAGGTGCCGCCCAGGTCGAGCGCGCGCTGCACGATCTTCCGGTCGAGCGCCCAGGCGCGCTCCATCTCATCGGCGTTGTTTTCCTCGACCAGGATGATGGTGTGGAAATTGCCGTCGCCGACATGGCCGACGATGGGCGCCTCGAAACCGCTCGCCTCGATATCGGCCTTCGCACCCAGCAGCGCCTCGGCGAGGCGGGAGATGGGGACGCAGACATCGGTGGTGATGCCGCGCTTGCCGGGGCGATAGGCGATGCCGGCCCAATAGGCGTCATGCCGCGCCTTCCAGAGCCGGTTGCGCGTCTCCGCCTCGCGCGCCCAGGCGAAGCCGGAACCGTTGTGGTCGGCGGTGATGGCCTCCACGGCGCTGGCCTGCTCGGTCACGCCCGCCTCGGTGCCGTGGAATTCGAGGAAGAGCGTGGGGACGGGCGCATAGCCCTCCAGCTTGGAATAGGCGATGCAGGCGGCCATCTGGACTTCGTCCAGCAGCTCGATCCGCGCCACGGGAATGCCGAGCTGCATGACGGTGATGACGCTGTTCACCGCGTCCGCCAGCGTCGGGAACTGGCAGACCGCCGCGCTGGTGGCTTCGGGAATGCCATGCAGGCGCAGGCGGATCCTGGTGATGACGCCGAGCGTGCCCTCGCTGCCGATGAAGAGGCGCGTCAGGTCGTAGCCATTGGCGCCCTTGCGCGTGCGCCCGCCGGTGTGGATCACGCGCCCATCGGCCAGCACGACCTCGAGGCCCAGCACGTTCTCGCGGATGGTGCCGTATCTCACGGCATTGGTGCCGCTCGCGCGCGTCGCGCACATGCCGCCGATGGTGCAGACCGAGCCCGGATCCACCGGGAAGAACAGCCCCTGGTCGCGCAGGAATTCATTGAGCTGCTGGCGCGTGACGCCCGGCTCGATGAGACAATCCATGTCCTCGGCGTTGACCTCGAGAATGCCGGTCATGTGGCTGAGGTCGAGGGTGATGCCGGCGCGCACCGGATTCACATGCCCCTCCAGCGAGGTGCCGGCGCCGAAGGGCGTCACCGGCACCTCATGCTGGTGGCAGAGCCTCAGGATCTCGCTCACCTCCGCCGTGGTCTTCGCGAAGGCGACGGCGTCGGGCAGCGTCGGCGTCGTCGTGTCCTCGCCGCGGCCATGCTGCTGACGGATGGCGTCGTTGGTGCTCAGGCGGTCGCCCAGCAGGGCGCGCAGGGCGGCGATGACGGCATCCACGGGTCCCAAGGACGAGGGGGGCGAGAACGAGTTCATGGCGTGTCCTTCCGGTAGCGCGCCATCATGCCCGCTTCGCGCCGCTTGGGCGATGGCTGCCTGGGAGGAGCAGGGTTGCATCATCGGCCGGGCCGATGGCGGTGATGGGGCGCGTGGCGTTGCCCCTGGCCGGCGCGGCGCCCATGCTCGGCCCGTTGAGAGGAGACCAGCATGTTCCGTCCCATCCTTCCGCTGCTCGCGCTCGGCCTGGCCGTCACGGCCGCGCCGGCCCAGGCGCAGCTCGCGCAGTTCTGCAACGGGCGGATCAGCCTGGTGAACATCACGCTCGATCCGCGCTCGGTCAGCGATGCGCGGCGGCCCTGGCTCTATTCCGGCAGTTTCTTGAACAGCACGGGGGCCGCGATCAACACGGTTCTGACCTTCACCGGCCCATCGGGCGTTTACAGCCTGGCCACGGCCCGCCCGCTGGCCATGCCGGGCAGCAGCCAGACCCAGGCGCCCCTGGTGCAATGGCCGAAGAGCATGTCGCAGCCCAGCCTCGGCACCATCGCCGCCGGCGTTCGGGTGGAATGCCCCTGAGGCGGCGCGAAGGTCTTACCAGCCAGCCGCTTCCGTCCTAGCCTTCCGTCCATCGCATGCAACGCAGGAGGAAAGCGATGGCGAACAAGGTCAAGGAAGCCTGGAAGGCCGGCAAGGCCGTGGTGAACGGGTGGCTCGCCATCCCCAACGCGTTCAGCGCCGAGATGTACAGCCAGTGCGGCTGGGATTCCGTCACGGTGGACATGCAGCACGGCGTGCAGGACTACCTCTCCTGCGTGTCCTGCTTCCAGGGCATCGCGGCCTCCGGCTCGGGCGCCACGCCGATGGTGCGCGTGCCGTGGAACGAGCCCGGGATCATCGGCAAGGTGCTGGATGCCGGCGCCTATGGCGTGATCTGCCCGATGGTGAACACGCCGCAGGAAGCGGCCAACCTGGTGCAGTACAGCAAGTATCCGCCGGGCGGCACGCGCTCCAACGGGCCGATCCGCGCGGGCGCCTACGGCTCCTCGGGCAACTACCAGGCGACGGCGAATGACGAGATCCTCGTCATCCCGATGATCGAGACCAAGCAGGCGATCGAGAACATCCAGGCCATCCTGGACGTGCCGGGCATCGACGGCATCTATATCGGCCCGTCGGACCTGTCCTTCAGCTACGGCCTGACGCCGAAGCTGGACGTGGAGGACCCCTTCATCCTCAACATCTACGAGATGCTGCTGAAGGAGACGTCCAAGCGCGGCATCGCGGCGGGCCTGCACAATGGCACGCCGGAATATGCGAACCGCATGATCAAGATGGGCTTCAAGCTGGTCACCATCGCGAACGAGGTCGGCCTCATGGTGGGCGCCGCCAAGGCCGCGGTGAAGGTCGCCAAGGGCTGAACGGCGCAAGGCACATCCTCTGCGTCCTGGGGACGCGGCCCGAGGCGGTGAAGATGGCCCCCGTCATCACCGCCTTGCGGCAGCGCCCCTGGGCACGGGTGAGCGTGCTCAGCACCGGCCAGCACCGCGACATGATCGCGCCCATGCTGGAAATCTTCGGCATCACGCCCGACCTTGCGCTGGACGTGATGCGGCCGGGGCAGAGCCTGGCCGAACTCACCGCGCGATTGCTCCAGGGGCTCGATCCGCTCCTGGCGCGCGAAGCGCCGGCGCTGCTGCTGGCGCAGGGCGACACCACCACCGTCCTCGCCACCGCCATGGCGGCCTTCTACCGCCGCATCCCCTTCGGCCATGTGGAAGCGGGTCTGCGCACCGGCGACATGGCCTATCCCTTCCCGGAGGAATTCAATCGCGTGACGGCGGCACGCATCGCCGCGCTGCATTTCGCGCCCAGCGCTGGGGCACGCGAGAACCTGCTGCGCGAGGGCATCCCGCCCGACCGCGTTCATGTGACGGGCAACCCGGTGATGGATGCGCTGCTGCAGGTGGCCGCGCGGCCCGACTTGCCGCCGGGCCATCCCGCGGCGCCGGGCGCGCGCATGATCCTGCTGACCATCCATCGGCGCGAGAACACGGGCGCCGCCCTGGAGGGGATCTGCCGCGCCGTGGCCGCGCTGCATGACCGCTTCGGCGATGTGGAGTTCGTCTATCCTATGCACCCGAACCCCGCGCTGCGCGCCGTGGTGCGGCCGTTGCTGGGGGCCCTGCCGCGCGTGCACCTGATCGAGGCGGTGGATTATCCGCGCATGGCGGCGCTGCTCAGGCAATGCAGCCTCGTCCTGACCGATAGCGGCGGACTGCAGGAGGAGGCGCCGGCACTCGGCAAACCGGTCTTCGTGCTGCGCGCCGAGACCGAGCGGCCCGAGCTGGTGGAAGCGGGTTTCGCGCGGCTGGTGGGGCATGCGACGCAGGCGATCCTGGACGGCGTCTCGGATTTCCTCACCGACCCGCGCCCGGGGGGCGGCTTCGCGCGTGGCGCCTCCCCCTATGGCGATGGCCAAGCCGCGACGCGCATCGCCGATCTCTGCGGGAGTTTCCTCGGCGTGGAAGCTTGCACCGCGGGCTGAGGCGGCCATGATCGGGCCCCGCAAGCTTGCCACGGTGCCCACATGACCATCTCGCCACTTTCCGCCCTCAAGGTCGTCGAATTCACCCACATGGTGATGGGCCCTACCACCGGCATGGTGCTGGCCGACCTCGGCGCCGATGTCGTGAAGGTGGAGCCAGCGCCGAAGGGGGATTCCACGCGCGCGCTGACCGGCTCGGGCACTGGCTTCTATGCCAGCTTCCAGCGCAATCGCCGCTCGCTCTGCGTGGACATGAAGGCGCCGGAAGGTCTGGCCCTGGTGAAGAAGCTGGTGGCGCAGAGCGACGTGCTGATCGAGAATTTCCGGCCGGGTGCGATGGAGAAGCTCGGCCTCGGCTATGCCGCGTTGAGCGCGGAGAATCCGCGGCTGATCTACTGCTCCTGCAAGGGCTTCCTCAACGGCCCCTACCAGCACCGAACCGCGCTGGACGAGGTGGTGCAGATGATGGGCGGCCTCGCCTACATGACCGGGCCGGAGGGGCAGCCGCTGCGCGCCGGCGCCTCGGTGATCGACATCATGGGGGGCTTGTCGGCCGCCATCGCCATCCTCTCCGTCGTCACCGAGCGGGCGCAGACCGGGCGCGGGCGCTATGTGGAGGCCGCGCTGTTCGAGACGGTGGCGCTGCTGATGGCGCAGCACATGGCGCAGACCGCCATCACCGGCACGGCGCCGCCGCCGATGAGCAAGCGCACGCCCGCCTGGCCGGTCTATGACGTGTTCGATACATCGGATGGGGGACAGGTGTTCGTCGGCGTCGTCACCGACACGGCCTGGCCGGCCTTCTGCGAGGCCTTCGGGCTGACGGAGCTGGCGGCCGACCCCTCGCTCGCCACCAAGCAGCAGCGCGTGGCGCAGCGGGCGCGGACCATTCCCGTGATCGCGGAGGCGCTGCGCCACTACACCAAGCCTGCGCTGATGGAGAAATGCGAGGCGCTGGGCCTGCCCTATGCGCCGATCGGCAAGCCGGCCGATCTGTTCGACGACCCGCATCTCACTGCCAATGGCGGGCTGGTCCCGCTGACGCTGCCCGATGGGCGTTCCGTGAAGCTGCCTGCGCTGCCCATCACGCTGGATGGCGAGCGGCCGGGGCTGCGGCATGATCTGGCGCCGCCCGGCGCGCAGAATGACGAGCTCTGCGCGGAGCTTGGGTATTCGCCTTTGGAGATCGGACGCCTGCGAGACGCGGGCGTGATTGTGTGAAGGGGTCTGGGGCCTGAGGCCCCAGCCGCCGGAGGCACTTATGCTTTGATGACCCCAGCATCGCGCAGATAGGCGAGCAGCGGCAGAAGCGGCAGCCCCAGGATGGCCGTGTGCTCGCCGCGGATGTCGCGCATGAGCTGGATGCCCATCCCTTCCAGCCGATAGGCGCCCACGCTCTGTGTCACGAAGCCACCCTCGCGTGCCAGATATTCATCCAGGAAGGCATCCGAGAAGTCGCGCATGGCGAGGCGCGGCGTGGCGAGATGGTGCCAGGCACGCTGGCCGTTGCGCCAGACCACCACGGCCGTCATCAGTTCATGCGCGCGGTTGCGGAGCTTCAACAGGTGGCCGCGCGCCGCCGCGAGGTCGGGCGGCTTGTCGAACCATTCCCCCTCGCAGACGAGGAGCTGGTCGGCGCCGATCACGACGGCCTCAGGGTGGCGGCGGGCGATGCGGGCGGCCTTGGCATCGGCCAGCAGGATGGCGGTGTCGGCGGCGCTCACGCCCTCGGCCTGGGCGCTCTCCTTGATGGCGGCCTCGTCCACGGCCGAGGGCATGGCCTCGAAATCGAGGCCCGCACCCTCGAGCAGCGCGCGGCGGGAAAGGCTTTGCGAGGCGAGGATCAGCCTCACGAATGCGGCCCCAGCACGGGGGCCGCGGGATCTTCGGGTGCGGGAGCGATCTGGCTGCCGCGCCGCTGGTGCCAGAGCTCCACCTGCTGCATCACCGTGGCCGCCGTCTCCTCGATACTGCGGCGGGTGACGTCGATCACCGGCCAGCCATGCGCGGCGCAGAGCCGGCGGGCGGCCAGGATTTCCTGCTTCACGGCGTCGGGGTCCACATATTCATTCTCGCCCACGCGGACGCCGCCCGCGCCGATCAGCTTCAGGCGGTGGCGGCGGATATCAATCAGCGAGATGGGATCGATGGTCAGCCCCACCACCGGGCAGGGGGGGTTCTCCAGCTCGGGCGGCAGCGGCGCGCCGGGAACGAGCGGGACATTCGCCGCCTTCACACCGCGATTGGCCAGGTAGAAGCAGGTGGGCGTCTTGGAGGAGCGCGAGACGCCGACAAGGACGACATCCGCATTCATGATGCCGGCCGTGCCCTGCCCGTCATCATGGCTCAGCACATAGTGCATGGCATCGATGCGGCGGAAATAGTCGGCATCCATCACATGCTGCGCGGCGCGCTTCTCGGTGGCGCGCAGGCCGATCTCGGCCTGGAGGAGGTCCATCACGGAATCCAGCACGGAGAGGCAGGGCACGCCGAGCCGGCCGCAGGTTTCCTCCAGCGCGTGGCGCAGGCTGCGGTCCACCAGGGTGAAGATGACGGGCCCGGGTTCCTGCTCGATGCCTTCCAGCACGCGGTCCAGGTTCATGCGGCTGCGCACCAGGAACCAGCGATGCTGGATGACGCCGGCATTGTCGAAACGGGCGATGGCGGCGCGGGCGATGCTGTTCAGCGTCTCGCCCGTGCTGTCGGAAACCAGGTGCAGGTTGGTGTTGCGGGAGGGCATGAGGGCTGTGGATCATTCCGCTGGAGGCTGGGGAAAACGGGGATGAATTGTCGCCCGTCACGATACGCCGGCTGGCATCGGGGACAAACCAGACATTTTCCTCACCCCGGGATGAAATCCGGCGCTGGCTGTGCCGGCGCGGGACAATGGGGCGCAAGGCCAGTCCAGGCTTGGCGTTCCGGTGGATGGCGTCCGCCGGACAAGCCTGTGGATGGTTCTGGGACAAACTGCGTCCCCATGATTCACAGGCCCTACTACCAACCACCACCTCTTCTTATTTTCCTTTTTTCCTGGGATGGTCTGGGTCATGACAGACAAGCCCATTCTCCGAGTGCTCTCAGGCGAGAGCGTCTGGCCCCCTCCGGTCTGGCTCATGCGCCAGGCAGGGCGGCACCTGCCCGAATACCGGGCGACGCGCGGCGTGGCCGGCAGCTTCATGGACCTCTGCCTCAACCCGGAACTCGCGGCCGAGGTCACGATCCAGCCGGTGCGGCGCTACGGCATGGATGCGGCGATCCTCTTCTCGGACATCCTGATCGTCCCCTGGGCCATGGGCCAGGGCCTGACCTTCGCGGAAGGCGAGGGGCCGCGCCTGCCGCCCATCACCGACCAGGCGGGCCTCGACAAGCTCGACGTGGCCGGCGCCGCCGCCCGGGCGGAGCCGATCATGGAGACAGTGCGCCGCGTGCGGGCCGGCCTGGCCAAGGACCATCCGAACACCACGCTGATCGGCTTCGCGGGCTCGCCCTGGACGGTTGCCTGCTACATGGTGGAGGGCAAGGGCGGCGGCGAGTTCAAGCACGCCCGTCGCATGATCCATGACAACCCGGCCCTGTTCGGCGCCCTGGTCGAAAAGCTGGAGGCGGCGACGCTGGCCTATCTCCTGGCCCAGGCCGATGCGGGGGCCGAGGCGCTGATGCTCTTCGATTCCTGGGCGGGCCAATTGGCGCCCAACGCCTTCCGCAAGTGGGTGATCGAGCCGAACAAGCGCCTCAGGGCTGCCATCAAGGCCGCCCGGCCCGACATGCCGGTGATCGGCTTCCCGCGCCTTGCCGGGCCCATGCTGGCGGAATACGCGGCCGAGACCGGGGTGCAGGCCGTCGGCATGGATACGGCGATGAACCCGGCCTGGGCCGCGGCCAATGTGCCGAAGAACGTCGCCCTGCAAGGCAATCTGGACCCCGAGGTGCTGATCGCCGGCGGCGCGGCCCTGCGACGGGAGGCGGAATCCATCCTCGCCGCCATGAAGGGCCGCCCCTTCATCTTCAATCTGGGGCATGGCGTGGAGATCACAACGCCTCCGGAACATGTCGTGGAATTGCTTCAAATCCTCCGCGCCGCTTGAAACCCTGCCCGGAGAGGGTATGTGCGGGTGTGAATCCGGGGGTTTGGCTTGATGGCGCGGCGCGTTGCGGTGGTTTTGTTCAATCTGGGTGGGCCTGACGCGCCGGAAAGCGTGCGGCCCTTCCTGGTCAACCTGTTCAGCGACCCCGCCATCCTGCGGGTGCCGGGCTTCGTCCGCCCCTGGCTGGCCAAGCTCATCGCCTGGCGGCGGACCAAGCCGGCGCAGGAGAACTACGCCGTGCTGGGCGGCAAATCCCCGCTGCGCGAATTGACCGAGGAACAGGGCCGCAACCTGGAAGCGGTGCTGCGCGAGCGCGAGCCAGGCACGGAATGGCGCTCCTTCGTCGCCATGCGCTACTGGCACCCGATGAGCGACGAGACGGTGAGCGCCGTGCAGTCCTGGGGCGCCGACGAGGTGCTGCTGGTGCCGCTCTATCCACAGTTTTCCACCACGACGACCGGCTCCTCCATCACCGCCTGGAATGATGCCTGCGCCAAGGCGGGGCTGCGCGTGCCCACCACGGCGCTGTGCTGCTTCCACGCGGATGAGGGCTATGCCCGCTCCACCGCCCGGATGGTGCAGGAGGCCTATGACAAAGCGCGGGCCGAGCTGCCGGCCGAGGTGCCGCTGCGTATCCTGTTCTCGGCGCATGGTCTGCCCGAGAGCATCGTGAAGGCGGGCGACCCCTATCAGTGGCAGGTGGAAAGCACGGTGGCTGCCGTGATCGAGCACCTGACCATCCCGAACCTGGATTCCTTGGTCTGCTACCAGTCGCGCGTCACGCCGCAGAAATGGATCGGCCCCTCGACCGAGGATGAGATCGAGCGCGCGGCGAAGGAGAAGGTCGCGATCCTGATCAGCCCCATCGCCTTCGTCTCCGAGCATTCGGAAACCCTGGTGGAGCTGGATGTGGAGTACCGCGAGGAGGCCGATCATCTCGGCATTCCCGGCTATTTCCGCGTGCCGGCGCAGAACAGCGACCAGGGCTTCATCCTGGCCCTGGCCGACCTGGTGCAGCGCACCCGGGGCTCGGGGCGGGCGCTGTGCAGCTTCGCCGGGGCCCGGCAATGCCCGAAGCAGCATGGCGATTGCCCGCATGCCCGCGCGAAGGTGGAGCAGGGTGCCGTGCAGGACGCGAAGCTCGCGAAGGCGGCGTGATCCGCGCCGTCCTGTTCGACTGCGATGGCGTGCTGGCCGACAGCGAGACCCTGTCCAACCGCATTGTGGCCGAGGAGATCACCGCCCTCGGCTGGGCGCTGGACGGGCATGCGGCGCAGCGGGAGTTCCTCGGGCTTTCGCTGCCCGACATGCTGCCCATCATCGAGGGCCGCGTCGGACCTGTGCCGGCGGGTTGGGGCCTGGCGCTGAGCCATCGCATCGCGCGGGAAATGGAGATCGGCGTGACGGCCATGCCCGGCGCCTTGGCGGCGCTGGAGGCGGTGGTGGCGGCAGGCTTGCCCATGGCGGTCTGCTCCAATTCCGCCCGTGCCGAGCTTGGCATGAAGATGCGCGTGCTGGGCTTCGAGGGCTTTTTCGCAGGCCGGATTCTCAGCTTCCAGGATGTGCCGCGCCCCAAGCCAGCGCCGGATCTCTACCTTGCGGCGGCGGAAGCGTGCGGCGTGGCGCCGGCGGACTGCCTGGTGGTGGAGGACAGCGCCACCGGCGTCGCGGCCGGCCTGGCGGCAGGCTGCCAGGTGGTGAGCCTGGTGCCCGGCCTCGGCGTGCCATACCTGCCCGACCTGGCTGGCCTGGGCGCGCTGCTGGGCTGAAGAGGGCCATGCTTGCCGCCGGACGCAGCGCGAAGCCAGGCGGCCGGCGCCTGATGGCAGAAGATACCAAGAAGGTCAGCATTGTCCTTTGAGGATGCACGCGCGAAGCGCGCGCCGCGCCCAGGCTGCCAGCGCCGCTGTCACATCCTGTCGAGGCGCGAAGCCAAGCGGCCGGAGGCCGCGCCCGGCGCCTGAGGGCGGAAGAATTCAGAACCGCCTGAGCAGCCGATCAATGTAATCAAGTTCCTCGGCCGGCCTTTCGCGCTCCGCCCCACGCCGGCGCAGCTCATCCTGCAGCCGCCGGGTGCGGAGCTGCTCGGCTTCGTCCGGCACGCGGGTGTCGCTGCCATTGTCGGCATTGCCGGTGTTCTCGCGGGCGCGGCGGCCAAGCGGGTCGCGGCCCTCGCCGAGCTGCTGCTCGCCATCCTGGCCCTCGCCGCCCATTTCCATCTCGCCCATGCCCTCCTCTTCGCCCTCGCCTTCGCCCTGGCCCTGGCCGAACTGGCGCTGCATCTGCTGGGCCATCTGGCGGCCGCCCTCCTGCAGGCGGCGCATGGCCTCCTGCTGGGCGGGGCGGGCGTCGCGGCCTTGCTGGAGGGCTTCCATCGCCTCGCGCATTGCCTGGTCGGCCTGGCCGAGGGCCTCGGGGATCTCGCCGGTCAGGTCGCCCTGCTGCTGCATGAGCTCACCCAGGGCGCGGCGGAGCGCCCGCTGGCGGCGGGCCTCGGCCTGGAGCTGGCGCTGGAGCTCCTGCTCGGCCTGCTGCTGTTGCTCCGGCGTGGTCTGGCCGGGCTGGCCGGGGCGCTGGTTCCAGGGCTGGGCCAGGCGGCGCTGCTGGGCGGCGCGTTGTTCCTGCTGCTCGGCACGGCGTGAGCCCTGGTCCACCATCTCGCCCTGGCGGCGCACCATGTCCTGCACGGCGCCCATCTGCTGCTGGCCGCGCTCGCGCTGGCGCTGGCGCTCAGGGGATTCGGAACGGGCAACGCGGCCTTCCTGCAGCGCGCGGAGCATTTCCTCCAGTTCGGCGAGTTCGCGCTGGGCGTCCTCCATGCGGTTCTGGCGGGTCGCTTCCTCCATGCGGCGGGTGCGGCGGTCCATGTCGCGCTGGTCGAGCATGCGCTGCTGCGGGTCATAGGGCAGAGCCTCGGCATTCTCGCGCTGCAGGCGCTCGGCCATGGCTTCGAGGTGACGGCGGATCGCCTCGCGCAACTGTTCGATGCGGCGCTCCACCTCGCTGCGCTGCTGCTCGTTCTCGGCGGGCGGCGTGCGCTCGGCCTCGTTCATCGCCTCGCGCAGCTGGCGCTGGGCCTCGGCGAGGGCGCGGGCGGTGCGGCTGTCGCGGCCTTCCTCCAGCGCCAGGGCGGCTTCCCAGAGCAGTTCCTGCACTTCGCCCACCGCCTCGGCCCGCCGGTCGCGCTGAAGCTGGCCGCGCGCGGTGCGGAGCGCCAGCAGGGTGCCGGCATCATGCTCGAAGGCCTCGGGCGCCTGGGTGATGCGGTCCATCTCGCGCATCGCCTCCATCCGCCCACCGGGGTTGAGCGAGAGGCCCTTGCGGATCTCGATGATGGCGCGCGCCACGGGGTGGTTGAAGCTGCGCTCGGGCAGGATGAGCGTCACCTCCTCCGAGCGGCCCTCCTGCTCGGCGCCGTCGCGGGCGATGAGGCGCAGCGTGACCGGCAGCCCTGCCCAGGGATGCGCCGAGAGGTCGGGCTGCGCCAGGCCGCGCGCCTGCTTCGGCGCGGCGGAGGGCAGCGTCATCTCCAGCGTGATGGGTGCGGCGTCGGGGCGGGCGGCCAGGTGGAACTCGGCCCGCAGCGTGGCGACGCCCCAGTCATCCTCGGTGCGCCAGGGCAGCCGGAGCGCCAGCCCGCGCGGCGAGCGGACGGGCACCTCGGTGAAGGCGGCGATGGGCGGCGCATCGGCCTGGACGGCGAGGTTCCAGGTGACGATCTCCGTCCCCTCGCGCCGGATGGTGATGCGCGCGCCGGCCTGCATCACGGCCTGGGCGGTGTGGCTGCCGCCGCCGCCCTGGCTGGTGATCGGCGCCTCGAAGGCCAGGCCGGGCAGGCCGATGATCTCGGGCAGGGCGGTGCCCGGGCCGCCGGAAAGCGCGACCTGGAGGCGGCTGCCGGCCGGGATGGTGGCGCTGCCGCCCTGGGCGGGCAGGAAGATGGGCGGAGCGCCGGTATAGGCGGGCGGCGTCACCCAGGCCTCGATGCGGAGCGCCGCCGCGGGTGGCGGGCTGCCGAAATGGGGTGTCAGGCCGCGGGCGAGCAGGGCGGGCGCATCGCCCCCGGCGGCGAAGAGCGCGGCGCAGAAGGCGACCAGCACGCCGGCCCGCAGCGCGCGCGGGTCCCGTGCGGCGAGGCCGGGGCGCGGCGTGCCGACGCGCAGCTTGCCGATCATCCGCCGCATGCGGGATTGATGCGCCTGCCACAGCGCCAGACCGTCCGGATCCTGTGTGGCGGGCTGGTCCTGCAGGGCGGCGAGGGGGCGGTGCTTCAGCCCGGTCTCACGCTCCAGCCGGCGGTCCACCGCGGCCGCATCAGGGCCGCGGAATCCCTTGAAGCCGTGCCGCAGGGCGAGGACCAGCGCGGCCGCGAAGCCCGCAAGGATCAGGACATGGGCCCAGCCGGGCAGCAGCGCGGGCAGGCCGGCCAGGGCGAAGATGCCGAAGAGGCCGAGCGTGCCAAGGGCCGGCCAGAGCGCCGGCCAGAGGGCCTCCCACCACAGCGCGGCCCGGGCGAGGGCGCGCTTGCGGGCGAGGCGCCCCGCCGTCACGTGGCCCAGCCGGCGTGGTCGGCCGGCGGCAGGCGCTGGCCTTCGATCAGGGCCGCGTGGGATTGCCGGTCACGGATCACCGTGAAGCGGTTTCCTTCCACCATCACCTCGGCCGCCAGCGGGCGGGCATTGTAGGTGCTGCTCATCGAGGCACCGTAGGCGCCGGCATCAAGAAAAGTCACCAGCGAATTGGGGGGCAGCGCGGGCAGGTCGCGCCCCTTGGTGAAGGTGTCGCTGCTTTCGCAGACAGGGCCGACCACATCTGCCGGCGAAAGCGGCGCGTGGAAGGCGGCGGCGGACACCGGCAGGATGCCGTGCCACGCCTCATACATGGCCGGGCGCAGCAGATCATTCATCGCGGCGTCCACGATGACGAAGCGGCGCGTCGTGGCCTGCTTCTCAACAATGACACGCGCGAGCAGCACACCGGCTGGCCCGCAGATCCAGCGCCCCGGCTCCAGCATGATCTTCACGCCGAGATCGCCGAGGCCGGCCTTGATGGCGCCGGCCAGGGCCGCGGGGGTGCCCGGCGTCTCGTCGCGATAGGGGATGCCGAGACCACCGCCACAATCCACCCGCAGCACCGGGTGGCCCGCCGCGCGCAGCTCCCGCACCAGCTGGCCCAGGCGCTGGTAGGCGGCGCGGTAGGAGGCCACGCCCTGCGCGATCTGGCTGCCGATATGCACGGTGAGGCCGACCGGATCGAGGCCGGGCAGCGCGCACATCTTCGCATAGAGGGCGGGCGCCATGGCGATGGGCACGCCGAACTTGTTCTCGGTCAGGCCGGTCGTGATCTTGGCGTGGGTCTTGGCGTCCACATCGGGGTTCACGCGCAGCGCGCAGCGGGCCCGCTTGCCCATCGAAGCGGCGACGGCGCTCAGCATCTCCGCTTCTTCCGCGGATTCGATGTTGAGCTGGAGGATGTCCTCCGCGAGCGCCAGGCGCATCTCGCGCTCGGTCTTGCCGACGCCGGAGAAGACGATGCCCGAGGCGGGAACGCCGGCAGCGCGGGCGGCGCGCAGCTCGCCCTCGCTCACCACATCGGCGCCCAGGCCCTCCTGGTGCAGCAGGTTCACCACGGCCAGCGCGGGGTTGGACTTGGTGGCGAAGTGGATGGAGGCGTCGAGCCCCGCCTCGGCCAGCGCATCGCGCAGGCTCCGGGCGCGGCGGCGCAGCGTGGTGGCGGAATAGACCCAGGTCGGCGTGCCGACGACATCGGCGATGCGGGCGAGCGAGACCTCCTCCACCATCAGCCCGGCGATGGGGTCCATCGCCAGCGCGGGGCGCGCGGCCAGGAGGTCGGCGAAGGAGGGGTCGGGGCTGTCGAAGACAGGAGCGGGAGCGGCCATCACGGTAGATAAGGGGCGGAGGGGGCGCCCGCCAAGGGTCCTAACCCTTCTCGCGGGGTGCCGAGAGCTCCCGGAAGGCGGGGGAATCCCGCTCCATATGCGCCAGCCAGAGTGCATCCGGGGCCGGTCCGGCCGGGTGGCGGAGGAAGACCTGCAGCAGGCAGGCCCGGTTGAAGGGATCCATCAGCGCCCGCTTGACCGCCCAGGCAAGGAACATCGCGAGGAACAGCCCGCCACCCGACCAGTCGCCCGGCATGGCGCGCGCAATCGCGACGGAAGGCGCCAGCAGCAGCGCGAAGCTCCCGACGACGAGCAGCACCGTGGGCGGCAGCAGGACCAGGCGGTTGCGCATCATCGCGCCGATGTTTTGCGCGTAGAGGATCAGCCCCTGCCGCGCCGCCGCCCAGGGCTCGCCGGTGGAAGGACGGAGCGCCTGGGCGATGATCACGAGGCTGGCCGGCCCGGCGAGGAAGCGCAGGGTGGCGCGCAGCAGGACGAGCAGCTGCGAGACCAGGGTCGTCTGGATCAGGCGGCGCGTCAGGCCGTGCAGCAGCTCGAGCGCCGCGTCCATCGCGCGGCGCAGCAGCCCCTCCAGCCGGAGCAGCGCGGCGGGGTCGGGGAAGCGAGCGGCCACCAGCGCCCGCGCCGCGCCGATCTGCGCCCGGCCGGCGGGCAGGGTGCCGCCTTCCAGCAGCGTGACCATGGCGGCCAGGTGTGCGGCCGTGAGTTCATGGAGAATGCGCGCCCGCCGTTGGTGGATGAGCAGGGCGGCCAGGCCCGCGCCGGCCGCCCCGCCCAGCATCATCGCCACGTCGAGGAACTGGGGGTCGAAGACGAGGCCCAGGATCTGCCCCAGCCCCGCGCCGGCCGTGATCAGCGCCAGATGCAGCGCCACGATGCCAGCATGGAGAAGCACCTGCAGCAGCAGGAAAGGCCAGGTCCGGGCCATGAGGCCGAGGGAGCGGAAGAAGGAGAAACGCCACATCCGCGTCACCGCCGGAACAGGATGACCGCCGAGATCGCCTGGAGCACCGCCGCCGCCGCCAGCACCGCCGCACCGGAGCCGGTGAAGTCCCGCAGCAGGCCGAAGGCCCCGGGTGTGAGCGCATAGGTCGCCTGGTTCACGGCCGTGACAAGGGCGACGACGCGGCCGACATCGGCGCGCGGGAATTCCACCTGCGCGATCATCGGTGGCAGCGAGAGCATGTTGCCCACGGTGAGGCCCACCACCATGCATCCGGCCAGCAGCCAGGGCGCCGACACATCGAGCGCTGCGAGCAGGACGAGCGTGCCCAGCGTCTGCACGGCGAAGTTCCAGGCGCCGGCGCGGCGGCGATCCGCGCCCACGGGCAGCGCCCAGCCCAGCAGCGTGCGGCCCGCTACGGCGCAGAGGGTGATGAGGCTGAGCGCGAGCCCGGCGCCGAAGGCGCCGAGCGTGGGTGAGATCAGCGAAAACAGGTGCGCCAGCAGGCCCACCAGCGCGGCGGCGCCCAGGCTGAACCCGGCGCAGAGCCGCAGGAAGCGGGGCTCGCGCCAGATCGCCCGGCCAGGCGGCAGGCGGGCCGCCTCCATGGCCCCGGCGGCGCGCGGCGCGGGCAGGTCGGGCGCGATGCCGCGGCTTTGCGGCGTGTGGCGCAGCACCAGCAGGGCGAGGGCGGCCATGACGGCAAAGGTGGCGGCGGCGACCGCCGCACCGGCGGCCGGAAAGCCCCATTGCGTGATGAGCAGCGCCCAGAGCGGTGCGAAGACCACGCCGCCCATGCTGGCGCCATTGAAGGCGAGCGCCAGCGCGGCCGGGCGCCTGCCATCGAACCAGGGGGTGATCATGGCATTGATGGAAGCGCCGCTGGTCAGCGCCCAGCCCGCGCCGCTGAAGATCGCGGCGGCGAAGATATGCCAGGGCTGCGTGGCGGAGGACCAGCCGAGCAGGCCGGCCGTGGTCAGCGCCGCCCCCAGCAGCACCACGCGGGTGATGCCGAGCCGTGCCTCGACGGCGGGGAAGCGCGCGACGAGCAGTGCGCCCAGCAGGAAATGCGTGGTGATGGCGGCGGAGACGAGGGAGACGGACCAGCCATGCCGGTCGTGCAGCGCCTCGAGGAAGATGCCGGGGCCATAGAAGCCGATGCCCCAGGCGAAGATGGCGATGGTGAAGGCGGCCCAGACGACGCGCCAGCCGAAATAGCGTGGTTCCGTTCTCACCATGGCCCCCATCCTCCGGGCTGGAGGATGGGGGAATGGTGCCGGATCAGGCGCTTTCGTAAAGCCGCGTCAGCGAGAATTCGCGATGGCCGAGCAGTTCGGCCGCCGTGAGCTCGCCATCGGCGGTGCGGATCATGCAGTCGAGCAGCGCCTCGCCCGCATCGTCCATGTTCATCCGCTTTTGCAGCAGGCCGGTCACGTCCACATCGATGTGTTCGCTCATGGTGCGCTGCGTGCGCGGATTGGCGGTCAGCTTGATCACCGGCAGGATCGGGTTGCCGATGACATTGCCCTGGCCGGTCGGGAAGAAGTGCACGGCATAGCCCGAGGCCGCGCAGAGCGTGACCATCTCGGCCGCGGCCGAGGAGCTGTCCATGAACCAGAGCCCGGGGCCGGTCGGCACCTCGGCCTTGTCCAGCACGCCATCGACCAGGCACTTCTTGCCGATCTTCTGGATGTTGCCGAGGGCCTTTTCCTCGATGGTGGTCAGGCCACCCTCGATGTTGCCCTTGGTGGGCTGGCTGTCCGAGAGGTCGCTCGTCTTGTTCGCCTCGATGACGGCCTGGTAGCGGTCGAACATCGCCATGAACTGCTGGCGGATCTCGGGCGTCTTGCAGCGCGCGGCCACCAGGTGCTCGCCACCCGTCAGCTCGGTCGTCTCACCGAAGACCAGCGTGTGGCCGGCTTCCCAGAGCTTGTCGAAGGCATTGCCGACGGTGGGGCAGGAGGCGAGGCCGGAGGTCGTGTCGCTCTCGCCGCACTTGGTCGAGACCCAGAGCTCCTGCAGCGGCGCCTTCACCTTCCTGAGCTTGGAGGCGTGCTTCACCATGCGATAGGCGGCGCGCGAGGCGTTCATGATGGTGTTGAGGTCGCCATTCTGCTCGATGGCGAAGCCTTCCACCGGCTTGCCGCTGGCGGCGATGCCCTCGACGATCTTGCCGGTCCAGCCGGGCTCGATGCCGATGACGATGACGGCGGCGACGTTCGGGTTGCAGCCGGTGCCGATCAGCGTGCGGAAATGCAGCTCGAGGTCGGCGCCGAATTGCAGGCGGCCATAGGCGTGCGGGATCGCCATCGCACCCTTGATGTTGTTGGCGACGGCCTCGGCGGCGGCGTTGGAGAGGTCATCCACCGGCAGGATGATGACGTGGTTGCGCACGCCCATGCGGCCGTTCTCGCGGCGCCAGCCCTCGAAGGAGGAGCCCTTCAGATTGATTGCCATGTGGCGTTCCCCCTTACCAGCGCTTCGTCTTGACGTTGTGGACGTGCAGGTGCTCGCCCGGCGCGATGTCGGCGATGGCCTTGCCGATGTCGATGCCGTACTTGATGATCGTGTCGCCCTTCTTGATGGGCTTGATCGCGAGCTTATGGCCGATCGGGATGTCCGACTTCGCGTCGAACTCGATCATCTTGTCCTGGTCCATGATCCAGCCGTTGATGCGGTTGCTGGCGCTCAGGCCCTCAACCACCACGACTCCCACGGAATCACCTTCGTCATGCACGACGAAATGAATCGTCATCGGGGTTCCCTCCTGTTCAACGGGGACGACGCTAGGCCGCCCTTGAAATGCAGTCAACTATATGACCTAGATGAGCTGCATGAATATCGAAACCCCCGTATGGCGCCAGGTGCGCGCCGCCATCGTGGCGCAGATCGCCGCCGGCGAATTCCCGCCCGGCACGCCACTCCCCGCCGAGCGCGCGCTGGCCGAGCGGTTTTCCTGCGCCATCGGAACGATCCGCCGCGCGACCGATGGCCTGGTGGCGGAGGGGGTGCTGAGCCGCCAGCAGGGCCGCGGCA
Organism: Sediminicoccus rosea; assembly: GCF_033547095.1. NCBI lineage: Bacteria > Pseudomonadati > Pseudomonadota > Alphaproteobacteria > Acetobacterales > Roseomonadaceae > Sediminicoccus > Sediminicoccus rosea. Next base: position 252,618 of record NZ_CP137852.1, read on the forward strand.
CCTTCGTGGCGCAACATACCCCCGAGCGGCTCTTCCGCTTCTTCCATCTCCGCCGCCCCGACGGCGCGGCCGAGCTGCCGCGCACCGAATTCCTCGACTTCGCCGAACGCCGGGCCGACCGCACCCAGGCCGCCGCCCTCGGGCTGGAGCTGGATGCGCCGCTGCTGCGCGCGCGGCACCTGCAGCATCTGGGCGGCCGCCCCGCGATGCTCGAGAAGCTCTGGCTGCCGGCGACGCTCTTCCCGGGGCTGGATGGCGCGCGCTTCGCCGGCCGGCCCGGCACCGTCTATGACCTCTACCAGCGCGAATTCGGCATCAGCGTGACCCGCATCGACGAGCAGCTGCGCGCCGCGATCCCGCCCGCCCGCGTCGCATCGCGCCTTGGGCTGCGCGTGGGGGAGCCCGCCCTGTTCATCCAGCGCGTCGCCCATGCGGTGGATGGAAAGCCAGTGGAATTGCGCCTGGCCTGGGCCGATACGCGGGACCTCGCCTACTTCAACAGCCGGGCCTGACGTGGCAAAACACCCGCCTCAGCATGGAGTGCGGAATATGGCCGGCGTGTACTGGTACAAGGGCGAATGGACGACCGAGGAGCCCAAGATCATCGGGCCCATGGACCATTGCTTCTGGCTGGGCTCGGTCATCTTCGACGGTGCGCGCTCCATCACCGGCTGGGCGCCCGACCTCGACCGTCATTGTGCCCGCGCGGTGCGTTCGGCCCAGGTGATGGGCATGAAGCCCACCATGACGGGCGCCGAGATCGAGGCGCTCTGCCAGGAGGGCATCCGCCGCATGGGGCCGGAGGCCACGCTCTACATCCGCCCGATGTTCTTCATCCGCCAGGGCCTGGGCGCGGCGCGGCCGGATCCGAACAGCACGGATTTCATCCTCTCGCTCTATGACACGCCGTTGCCCGCCTGGGCCGGCTTCTCGGCGATGCTGACGCCTTTCCGCAAGCCCGCGACCGACATGGCGCCGACCGACGCCAAGGCCGCCTGCCTCTATCCGAACGGCGCGCGCGCCACCGCCTGGGCGGTGGAGCATGGGCATGACATGGCGGTGATGAGCGACGTGGCCGGCAACATCGCCGAATTCGCCAGCTCCAACCTCTGGTTCGCCAAGGATGGCGTGGTGGTGACGCCGGCGGTGAACCACACCTTCCTGAACGGCATCACGCGCCAGCGCGTGCTGACGCTGTTCCGCGAGGCCGGCGTGCCCGTCGAGGAACGCGCGGTGCGCCCGGAGGAGCTGGAGACGGCGGATGAGATCTTCTCGACCGGCAACTACGCCAAGGTGCAGCCGGTGACGCGCTACAACGGCTGCGACCTGCAGATCGGCCCCTTCGCCGCCAAGGCGCGGGAGCTCTACTTCGCGTGGATGCGCGCCCAGCCGCGCATCGTGAGCGAGCCCGCCGCGGCCGAGTGAAACGCTTTGCCATGACCTCGAAGGTCATGGCGCCGCGCTTTGGCCCGCGCTACGCGGGGGCATGGACACTCGCCTGAAGCCCGTGGGGGAGCTGCTGCGCGCCTGGCGCGAGCGGCGGCGCCTCAGCCAATTGGCGCTCTCGCTCGATGCGGGCATCTCCACGCGCCATCTGAGCTATGTCGAGACCGGACGCGCGCAGCCGAGCCGCGAGACGCTGCTGCTGCTGGCCGGGGAGCTCGAGGTGCCGCTGCGCGAGCGCAACCTGTTGCTGCTCGCGGCCGGTTACGCGCCCATCTTCCGCGAGACGGCGATGCAGGCGGCGGATTTCGCGCCGATCCGCGCGGCGCTGGAGCGCATCCTGGCCGCGCATGCGCCCTGCCCCGCCGTCGCCATCGACCGGCACTGGAACCTGGTCGCCGCCAATGCGGGCGTGGCGCCGCTGCTCGAGGGCGTGTCCCCCGCGCTGCTCAGCCCGCCGGCGAACGTGCTGCGCCTCAGCCTGCACCCGGAGGGGCTGGCGCCGCGCATCGTGAACCTCGCCGAGTGGCGCGCGCATCTGATGGCGCGGCTGGACCGGCAGATCGCCGAGAGCGGCGACCCCGCGCTGCTCGGCCTGCGGCAGGAGCTAGCCGGGTATCCGCACCCGGCCGAAGCGCAGGGTGACGGTGCGCTGGGCGAACTCGCCGTGCCGCTGCGGCTCGCCACCCCCGGCGGCGTGCTGAACTTCATCAGCACCTCCATGGTCTTCGGCGCGCCGCGCGACATCACGCTGGAGGAACTCGCCATCGAGGCCTTCTTGCCGGCGGATGACGCGACGGCGCGCGCCATGCGTTCAGGCTGAGAGCGCGGCCAGCAAACCGGCGGCGCTGTGGCCCGGCGCCACGCCATCCACCAGGAAGGCGACGCCCGTCGCGTTGTTCAGCCGCAGCGGCAGGATGGCCTGGTAGGCCGGGCTCTCATACCAGCCGCGCGCCGCCGCGCGGTCGGGGAATTCGATCACGATGACATCGGCCGTCCATTCCCCCTCCATCGCCTCGGCGCGCGCGCCATGGATGAGGAAGCGGCCCTGGAAGGGCGCGAGGGTGGCGTCGATGCGCTCCAGATATTCGGCGATGTCCGGGCCCATCGTGACGCTGTGGAGATGGGCGATGGCGTAGCTCGGCATGGGGGTCCTCCGCGGGTTGGATGCGGCGAGGATGCCGGCCTTCGTGGCGCGGCGGCGATGACCTGCGAGGTCATCGCGCGGCGTGGCGCGGGGTGCTCTGAATGGCCTGGCCCGAAGCACCGGGCACATCAGGAAGGAGCATCGCCGTGAACGCCAACGCCATCGCCGAGAACTACCTGGCCCTGTGGAACGAGACCGATGCCGCGCGCCGCGGCGCGCTGCTGCGCGACCACTGGACGCCGGGCGCCACCTATGTGGACCCGCTCATGTGCGGCACGGGCGCCGAGCAGGTCGCGGGCCTGATCGCCGCCGTGCAGGAGCGCTTCCCGGACTTCCGCTTCCGCCTGCGCGGCACGCCGGACGGGCATGGCGCGCATTGCCGCTTCGCCTGGAGCTTCGGCCCCGCCGAGGGCGAGGCGCCGCTGGCCGGCTTCGACGTCGTCCGGCTGGAGGAGGGCCGCATCGCGGAGGTGGTGGGCTTCCTCGACCGCGTGCCGCCGGGCTGATCAGGGCTTCGGGAAGCGCGCCCCGGGGATCAGCTCGTAGGGCGCCTTCCAGCCCGGCATGGCGCGGAAGCGCGCGATCCAGCCGCTGATGTTGGGGAAGGCCGCCATGTCGAGCGGCCATTCCTCCTGCGGGAAATGCAGGTAGCCCTGCATCGAGATGTCGGCGATGCAGGGGGCATCGCCCAGCAGGAAGTTCCGCCCCTCCAGCTGCGCCTCCACCACGCGGAAGGCGTTTTCCGCCCGTGCGCGGAAGGCGGCCACCACGGCCGGGTCGGCGTTGGCGGTGAAGCTGTGCAGCCAGCGCCAGGTCGCGAGGTAGCTGGTGAATTTGTGGTTGTCGAAGAACAGCCAGCGCAGCTGCTCCTCCGCATCCGCCGCGGCGAAGCGGCCGAGTTCGCGCGAGAGATAGGTGAGGATCACGCCCGATTGCGTGCGGCTGCGCCCGGCATGCTCCAGCACCGGCACCTCGCCCATCACGCTGACGCGGGCGCGCCATTCGGGGGTGCGGGTCTCGCCGTGGTAGTAATCCACGGGGATGCCCTCCCACTCCGCACCGCAGAGCGCGAGCATGAGGGCGACCTTGTAGCAGCCACCGGACTCGGGGAAGCAGTGAAGCCGAAACGCCGCCATGCGGAACCTCCATCAACGCCCCTCGGGGCAGCGCCGCTCTCGGAGGAGATCCGAGCGCGTATCCTGCACCAGGATACGGAGGTGCTGATCCTCGACAAGCCGGCCGGGCTTGCCGTGCATCGCGGCCCGCGCGGCGGCGCCTCGCTGGAGGATTGGCTGCCGGCGCTGCGCCAGGGCAAGCGGCACCTGCCGCAACCGGCGCACCGGCTGGATGCGGATACGGCAGGCTGCCTGGCGCTGGGCCGCACCAAGCCCGCCATCGCCGCGCTGAACAGGCTCTTTGCCGAGGGCGCGGCGCGCAAGACCTATTGGGCGGTGCTCGTCGCCGCGCCGCCGGGCGACAGCGGCGTCTGCGAGGCGCCCTTGCTCAAGGTCAGCAGCGCGGCGGCGGGCTGGCGCATGATGGTGGATGCGGCGGGCCAGTCGGCGCGCACGGAATGGCGGGTGCTGGGGCGCGCGGGCGCGCTCACGGCGGTGGAACTCATGCCGCGCACCGGGCGCACGCACCAGCTGCGCGCGCACATGGCGCATCTGGGCTGCCCGATCCTGGGCGATGCGCGCTATGGCGGCGGCGCGGGGGCCATGCATCTGCTGGCGCGCGCATTGGTTCTGCCCGGCATCGCCGCGGTGCAGGCGCCGGTCCCGCCCCATATGCGGGAGGCGCTGGCGCGATGCGGAATCTCCTGATCCTGCTCGCCACCGCGCCGCTGCTGATGGCGCAAGGCCTGCCCCGCCCCTATTGCGGTTATGGCGAGGGGCTGGCCGCGCTGCGCGAGGCGGCGCGCGAGGCGTCGCTGCCCGTCCCCGGCATCATGGAGGGCCGCGCGCGCGGCGAGGCGGTGGTGACCACGCTGGCCAGCGCCACGGCGACCTTCGCCGCCTGCGGCTGCCCGCGCCTCGCGGAACTCACGGGCGAGGCGCTGCGCGTGGCGCAGAGCGCGCCCTCGGAGGCGAGCATCGCCCGCCTTTCCCAGGTCTTCAGCCAGGCGCGCTTCCGCATGCAGCTGGCGCGCGAGCATGCGGAGCGCGCGGGCTGCCGTTAGAGAAAGACGGGCCGGGCCGTGATCCGGCGCTGCGGTTCACGGTCCAGGCTTCAGCGCCAGCCGGACAGCTCCCGGCATTGGCGCGCGGCTTCGGGATTCGCCTGTTCCAGCGCGGCGAGCGTGGCCGCGCCGGCGTCATTGGCCTGGGCCACCATGCAGGTGCAGTACATCCCGCGCATCTCGGCCGAGGCGCCGCGGTTCGCGGTCGCGTCCAGGCATTGGCGGATCCAGCCCGCCGCATCCTGCAGCTGCGCGAAGCCGGGCGAGCCCCAGGCGAGCAGGGCGGTGAGCAGGGTGGCGATGAGGGGAAGGCGCATGCCGGATCTCCGAAGGGTGGGGCTCATGTCCAGCCGGCCTCGCGCCCGCATTCGCGGCGGGCGCGGGGGTTCGCCCGCTCCCATTGCGTGACGGAGCGCGTCTCATTGTTGCTCATCCGGTTCACCATGCAGGTGCAATAGGCGGTGACGACGCGGCGCGACTGGCCCTCATCGGCATTGTCGCGGATGCATTGTTGGATCCAGCGGCGATCATCGGCGCTGCTGCTGGTGGTCACGCAGCCGGCGGTGGCGAGCGCGACGAGAAGGAGGGGCAGGATGCGTGTCATGGCGTGCGGACCCAGCGGGGAATGAGGGCGAAGGCGAGATAGGCGAGCAGCGTAACCAGGCCTGGCGGCGTCGCGAAATCCGCGAGCCATTCGCGCAGGTTCCAGCCGCGAAGGGTGACGCCGGTGAAGAATTCCAGTGCCAGCAGGAACGAGAGCGCGGCGAAGCCCATTCGCAGCCGCGCGATACCGGGCGGCACGGCGCAGCGGCGCAGGATGCGCGGCGCGACCCAGGCGCAGAAGCCCAGCATCAGCGGCAATTCCACCAGCAGCGCCGCGACGCGGCCGATGCGCGGCACCAGCACGAATTCGCGCAGCGGGCCCAGGAGGAACCCCAGTCCGAAGGCGGCGAGGACATAGAGCAGCGCGGCTTTCAACTCCGCGCTCATCGCACGCGCAGCTCCGTCCGCGCCGCCGCGCCATCGGCGTCCAGCACGGTGATCCGGTAGAAGCCGGGGCCGGGCGGCACCCAGCTCGCCTCGCGCCGCGCGGGGTCGGTCGAGAGCGGCGCGCCATCCACCAGGAAGGTCAGCGGGCGCTGGCCGCCGGCGGCGCGCAGCACCACGCGCCCAGCCTCGGGCAGGGTCGCGCGCGGTGGCGGGAAGAGGAGGCGCAGCGCGTCGGTGCTGGGTGCGAGGCCGGCGTTGAGCGGGCGCGGCGCGAAGCCCTGGCGCGGCGCGGGGGGCAGGCGCTCGAAGACCTGGCCGAGCAAGGGCAGCGCGAGGCGCGCGCCTGTGGCGTTCGGCATGGGTGTGCCATCGGGCCGGCCGACCCAGATGCCCACCACATGGCGCTGGTCCATGCCGATGGCCCAGGCATCGCGCCCGCCCCAGCTCGTGCCCGTCTTCCAGGCGATGCCGGCGGGCCCGCCGCCCGGGATGGGCTGCACCAGGATGGCGCTGGCCAGGTTCGCGGCGCGCCGCTCGATCAGTCCGGCACCGCCATCGCCGAGCCGCGCATAGAGCCCCACCAATTCGCGCAGCGTGATGCCGACGCCGCCGAGCGCCAGCGGCAGCGAGGGCTCGGCGCCCGGCGGCAGGCGCGGGACGGCGCCGCCCGCCTTCATCACGCTGGCCAGGCGCAGCGGCCCCACCTCGTTCAGCAGCGCGACGGCGGGCTGGTTCAGGCTTTGGCGCAGCGCATCGGCGATGCGCAGGCGGCCCTGGAAGGCGCGGTCGAAATTCTCCGGCGCGTAATCGCCGAAGCGGCGCGGCAGGTCCTCCATCAGCGTCTCGGGCGTCACCACGCCCGTCTCGAAGGCGAGCGCATAGACCAGCGGCTTGAGGGTGGAGCCGGGCGAGCGCACGGCGCGCGTCAGGTCCAGCGCGCCGGCGCGGGTGGGGTTCATCCAGTCGCCGCCCACCAGCGCGCGGGTTTCGCGCGTGCGGAGATCGGTGACGAGGATGGCGAGTGAGACGCGCTCGGGCAGGCGGGCCAGCGCCTCGCGCGCGATGGCCTCGGTGGCGCGTTGCAGGTCGAGGTCCAGCGTCGTCGCGGTGACGCGCGCGGGTGATGTCGTCGCGGTGACGCGCGCGGGTGATGTCGTCGCGGTGACGCGCGCGGGTGAAGTGGTGGCGCCGTCACGCGCGAAGTGGGGCGCGTGGCGCGGCAGGGGCAGGCGGCGGGTGGGCACCTCGCCGGCCAGGCTGATCTCGGCCGCGCTTGCGATGTCGGGCGCGCGCGCCAGCAGCACGGCGTCGCGGGCGCGGCGGGCGGCCTCGGGGTGGCGGTCGGGGCGCAGCGCCTCGGGCCGGCGGGCCAGGGCGACGAGGAGCGCGGCCTCGCTCGCATCCAGCGCTTGGGCGGGGCGGCCGAACCAGGCCAGCGCGCCCGCGCGCATCCCCTCCAGATTGCCGCCCTGCGGAGCGAGGGTGAGCCAGATCTCCAGCACGCCGGCCTTGCCGTGGCGCCATTCGAGCTGCAGCGCGCGCGCGATCTCGATGACCTTGCTGCGGAGGTTGCGCGGGCGCGGCTCCAGCAGGCGGGCCGCCTGCATGGAGATGGTGGAGCCGCCAGAGACGACGCGCCCCGCCCGCACCCATTGGGCGGCGGCGCGGGCCAGCGCCAGCGGGTCCACCCCGGGATGCGCGTGGAAGCGCCGGTCCTCGGCGGCGATGAGCAGGGCCAGGAGATGCGGCGGCACATCGTCCGGCCGGGTGCGCAGCCGCCAGACGCCGCCGGCCGCCGGCCAGACGGAGAGGGTGCGGCCATCGCGGGCCGTCACCTCGCGCGCGGCATTCTCGAAGCGGGCCATGGGCGGCGGGAAGGCGCGGTCGAGCGCCCAGGCGAGGGCGGGCAGCAACAGAACAAGCAGGATCGGAAGGGCCAACCTTGGCATGCGCCGATGATGCCCCGGCGTGGGCCGCTTGTCGCGGCCGATCAGGCCGCGCCGAATGGCACGAGGGTTTCGCCCGGTTGTGCAGGGCGCAGGAGCGCTCCAGACTGCCGCGGTCGAGGGGAAACGATGCATGCGCCACGCCATCCGGGCCCTGATGCTCGTGCCGGGCCTCGCTCCGCAGCCCTCCTCGGCGCAGGAGATCCACTGTGCCGGCGGTGAGGCCGTTCTTGCCCGTGTTACGGATGGTGGTGGTCCGGGCCGATGGGTTCGTCATCGGCCATCCCTTCGGCCATGGTACGAACGCCCACGTCAACGAGCACACGGTCGCCTTCGTCTACGACCATCAGGCCGGCGCGGGGCCGACTGTGCGGCTGGCCAATTGCCGGCCGTTGTGATGGCGGGCGGCGAGGCCGCCCGCCAGGCCAGGACCTAGAACAACGCCGCGGGCGAGACGGTGCTGCCCGAGAAGCCCTGGGCGCGCAGCGGCTGCATCATGAAGCAGAACTCGTTCTTCCCCGAGGCGACGATCTCGGCGAGGTTCATGTTCTCCAGCAGGTGCACGCCATTCACCACCAGCGCGATCTGGTGCACGGGCAGGGAGGCGTTGGGCATGGTCTTGGACGGCGCCACCTCGACCGGCCAGTTGTCGGCGCCGAGCAGCATGGGGTTCTTCGCGATCAGCCATTCCGCCGCCGCCACGCCGATGCCCGGACAGCCGGCCACATAGCGCGCATTCTCGCGGCCCCAGAGATGGCCCCAGCCGGTGTTGATGATCATCGCGTCGCCCTCGCGCAGCTCCACGCGCTGGCGGTTCAGCGCCTGTTCGAGATCGGCGACGGTGATCTCATAGGTGTCGGGCAGGGTCTGCACGCCCTTGGCGCCGGCCACGTCGATCAGCACGCCGCGCGTCATGATGGTGCCGACCGTCTCGATGCCCATCTGGGTGAAGCCGGTGCGGGACATGATGGAGGGCAGGTCCACGCAGTTGTAGACCTCGTTGCCGATGGTCTGGTGCGGGAAGCCGTCGAACTGCGTGCCGACCTGGCCGATCTCGCTGATCACGACCTCCTCGTTGGAGCCGCGGCGATTGGCCTGCGGGTTCATGAAGACCTGCTTCTGGTGCACGTCGAAGCGGCGCGTGCCAAAGAAAGGCATGTTCTGCGCCAGCACATGGCCCATCTCGATCTTGCGCCCCTCGCGGATCATCGAGGCGGCGTTGCGGATGCGATCGGGCGTCAGCAGGTTCATCGAGCCGCGCCGGTCATTCGGCCCCCAGCGGGAGGGGCAGCGCTGCGCCGAGGCGGGGGGCGACCAGCCTGGCCCGGCCCCTTGCGCGCCGGCCGGCGTGGCCTGGAGGCCGAGATGGGCGGAACCGCAGGCGAAGCACGCGAAGAGCGCGCGGCGTGAGAAGGCCTTCATGGGCCGTTTCCTCCGTGATGTTATATCATCGCTATACGATTGAAATCGCACGCAAAATGGTAACACCACGAAGGTGGCCGGGGCCTAGATGAAACGCCCGAGATGAACAGGGTTTCATCCGGGCCGCGGGATCAGACCCCGGCGAAGAGGTAGTTCGGCATGGGCTGCGTCTCGTCCTTCACGCCCTTCACGCCGGGAATCGCCTCGGCCAGCACGCGCAGGCCGCGGCGCACCCCCTCGTCGCGCATGAAGCCGTGGAAGGTGACCACACCCTCCTGCACATCCACCAGCGTGTAGAAGCTGTCGGCCCAGGGCTGCTTGCGCATGGCGGCGATGACGGCGCTGCGCAGGCGGCCGTCGCTGAACTCGCCCTCCTCCGGCATGGGCGCCACCAGGGCGCGCAGCAGGTCGGCGCGGCTGACGATGCCGCGCAGGCGCCCATCGGTGACGACGAAGACGCGGCGGATGTTCCGCTCCTCCATCAGATGGGCGATGTGGGCGGCGGTATCGCCCTCGCTCACCGTGAGGACCGTTTCGGTCATGATGTCCTGGGCGCGGACGCCGTGGGTCTTGGCGAAGCGCTCGGCCTCGGCTGCCGGGTCCACGAAGAGGCTGGCGAACCAGCCGGGCTTCGCATCCTCCTGGCCGGCCAGGCGGCGGATCAGATCGGCTTCCGTCACCACGCCCAGCACCTCGCCCGCCGGGCCCAGCACGGGCACGGCGCTGATGCCGCGCTCGGAGAGCAGCCGCGCCACGGCGAGGACGGGCGTCTCGGGCGGCACGGAGACGACGTCGGGGGTCATCAGGTCTCGGGCGGTCAACTGGGTCATGGGGTGTCCTCCTGGCGATGCAGGATGGCAGCGCGAACCCGGCTTTTGCATTGAGGCAGCGCAACCCCTTTGCCTTTGGGCGCGGTTCCCCCTATTGGCGCGTCCAGAAAACAACGCCGGAGGACCATCTCATGATCCAGCTTTCCCGCCGCACCGCCCTGGGTGCCGGCCTTGGCCTTCTGGCCGCGCCGCAGCTGGCCCCCCACCAGGCCCAGGCCCAGGCCGCGCAGCAGATCGCCATCGCCACCGGCACCACCGGCGGCGTCTATTACCCGCTGGGCGGCGCGCTCGCGAACTACCTGACGCGCGGCATCCCGGGCGTCTCCGCCACGGCCGAGGTGACGGCCGGCTCCACCGCCAATTTCCAGCTGCTCGGCGCCTCGCGCGCGCAGCTCGTCTTCGGCCAGGTGGATGCGGCGGTGGACAGCGTGCGCGGCGCCGGCCCCTTCCGGGGCCGGGTGGTGCCCACGCGCGCCATCGCCGTGCTCTACACCAACCGCATGCAGGTGGTGACGACGGCCGACCGCAACATCCGCACCATGGCCGACCTGCGCGGCAAGCGCATCTCGACCGGTGCACCCGCCTCGGCCACCGAGCTCTTCGCGCTGCGCCTGATCGCCGCCGCCGGCCTCGACATCAACCGCGACTTCCGCGGCCGTGAGCGCCTCTCCCCGGCCGAGAGCACCAACGCCATCCGCGACGGCAAGATCGACGCCTATTTCTTCGTCTCGGGCGTGCCGACCTCGGCCATCACCGACCTCGCGGCCACGCCGGGCACGCAGCTGGTCCTGATCGACCATGCCGATGCGCTGGAGCCGATCGTGCGTGAGCATGGCCCGGTCTATTTCGCCGAGACCATCGCGGCCGGCACCTATCCCGGCCAGAACACGCCGAACCACCAGCTCTCCGTCGCCAATATCCTGGCGGTGCGCGAGGACACGGCGCCGGCGCTGGTCACGCAGATGCTGACCATCCTCTGGCAGAACCGCGAGGACTGGGCGCGGGTGCATTCCGCGGCGCGCGATTTCACGCTCGCGCAGCAGAAGACGGCGGCGGCGGGCGTGCCCTGGCACCCGGCGGCCGAGGCCTTCTGGCGCGCGGCCGGCGCCACGCTGGGCTGAGCCCGGAATTCTGTTCCGCATCGCGGCCGGGTGGCACCACCCGGCCGTTTCTCTTTCCACCTGAGTATCCGCCATGTCCCACAGCTCCCTCCCGCCCGAGATCAACCCCGCCACGATGGACGCGGCCACCGCCGCCCGCGTGGAGAAGCTGATCGAGTCCGAAGAGGGGGTGATGAACCGCTTCACCGGCGCGCTGGGCGTGGTGGCGGTGGGCCTGGCGCTCGCCATGTCGCTGTTCCACCTCTATGCGGCCTGGAGCATCGTCCCCACCACCACGCTGCGCTTCGCGCATGTGGGCTTCACCATGGTGCTGGGCTTCTTCCTGTTCCCCGTGGCGCGCCGCTTCCGTGACCGCTTCCTGCCCTGGGACTGGGCGCTGATCGCGGCCGCCCTCTACGTCACCTGGTATCTCATCTCCGGCGGCGATGACCTGCAGGACCGGATCATCTTCCCCGAGCCGATGGACATCGTGGTGGGCTGGCTGCTCATCGCGCTCGTGCTCGAGGTCACCCGGCGCTGCACGGGCTGGATCATGCCCGTCGTCGCCATCGCCTTCCTGCTCTACGCCTTCTTCGGCAACCACCTGCCCGCGCCCTGGACGCATCGCGGCTACGACGCCGAGCGCCTGATCCCGCACATCTCCATCACGCTGGAGGGCATCTTCGGCACGGCGGTGGATGTGAGTGCGACGCTCATCATCCTGTTCACCATCTATGGCGCGATCCTGGGTGCGACGGGCGCGGGCAAGTATTTCGTGGATTTCTCCTTCGCGGCGACGGGGGGCAAGCCCTCCAGCGCGGGGCGCACCGTGGTGCTGTCGGCCTTCCTGCTGGGCGGGCCTTCCGGCTCGGGCGTCGCCACCACCGTCACCATCGGCACGGTGGCCTGGCCGATGATGAAGCGCGTGGGATACACGCCACATGATGCGGGCGGGCTGCTGGCGGCGGGTGGCCTCGGCGCCATCATCTCGCCGCCCATCATGGGCGCGGCGGCCTTCCTGATCGCCGAATACCTGAAGATCTCCTACCTCGACGTGCTGCTGATGGCGGCGATCCCGACGGTGCTCTACTACGCCTCGCTGCTCTTCATGGTGGAGCTGGACCAGCGCCGCATCCGCGCGGCCGGCGGCGGCAAGGATGATGCGCCGATCCCGGTGGAGAAGGTGGGCGCGATGTTCAAGCGCGGCTGGTATCACTTCACCAGCCTCATCGCGATCATCGTCTTCATGGGCATGGGCTATTCGGCGACGCTCTCGGTGCTCTACGCCATGGGCCTTGCCATCGCGCTCTCCTTCCTCTCGCGCGAGCATGCGCTCTGGCCGATGAAGCTGATCCGCACGCTGGCGGCAGGCTCCGAGCAGGCGATCGGCATCGCCGCCACCTGCGCTTGCGCCGGCATCATCGTGGGCTGCATCACGCTGACCGGCCTCGGGCTGAAATTCTCCGACATCGCGATCCAGGCGGCGGGTGGTTCGCTCATCATCACGGCGATCTACACGGCGCTGATCGTCTGGGTCGTCGGCCTCGCGGTGCCGGTCACCGCCAGCTACATCATCTGCGCGGTGGTGGCCGCACCCGCGCTCATGAAGCTCGGCGTGCCCGACTACGCCGCGCACATGTTCGTCTTCTACTACGCGGTGCTGAGCGAGGTCTCGCCGCCCACCGCGCTCTCGCCCTTCGCCGCCGCGGCGATCACCGGCGCCGGGCCCTACCGCACCACGCTGATGGCCTGGAAATACACCCTGCCGGCCTTCGTGCTGCCCTTCGTCTTCGTGACCGACCCGCAGGGCGTCGGCCTGCTGCTGAACATGCTGCCCGGCATGGACTGGATGGATGTGGTGGAGCAGGTCTTCTTCGCGACGCTGGGCCTCGCCGCCCTCTCCGCCGCCTGCCAGGGCTACGCCATCACGGTGATGAACGCGGTGGAGCGCTGGGTGATGGCGCTCGGCGGCCTGCTCATGGTGTTCCCCGCCATCATTGAGGTGATCGTGGCCGATGCCATACCGGCTCCGCATTGGGTCGGCCTCGGGATCGGCATGGTGCTGCTGGGCGTGCAATGGGCGCGCCGGGGGCGCTTGCAGACGGCTGGGTAGGGCGCTTTCCTGGGTGGATGGAGCCAGATGAGACGCCCGCCGCCGAGACGCGCCCGCCCGGGTTGATCCGGCGCGGGTGGGAGCGGGCGAAGGCCGGCTGGGAGATCGGCCAGCGCCTGCTGCTCGGCACGCTGCCCCTGGTGCTGGCGGTGCTGGCCGTGGTGATGGTGGTGCGCGAGGCGGCGCGCCAGCCCATCGAGATCGCGGAAATGTCCGTGCCCACCAGCCTGTCGGACAGCGGGCTCTCCGGCACGGTCGCGGCGCGCCGGCTGCTGGACGCGATCAACGCCACCGCCCATGCCGTCCGCACCGAGACCCTGCACCGCCCGAGCGCCGAGCTGGAGGGCTCGGAACCGGACCTGAACATCCCCGCCGCCGGGCTTTCGCTGCGCGGGCTGGCGGCCCTGCTGCGCAACCTGCTGGGCTGGCCCGAACGCAAGCTCTCGGGCGAGATCATCGTGACCGGCGACCGGATGCGCCTGCGCTTGCGCCTCGCAGGCCACGGCGTCATCGCCGATGTGGACGGGCCCGTGGCGGAGGGCGCGGACCCGCTGCTGCTGCGCGCCGCGCCCGAGGTCTGGCGCGTCGTCGCCCCGCGCCTCTACGCCTGGTACATCGCCGAGATGGATGCCGAGGAGGAGGAGATCCGTGACCGGCTCCTGCTGCTGCGCCGCCGGGTGGAGGAGGCCGACGCGACCGCGACCATCGACTTCCTCTTCGCGCGCTCGCTCGTCCGGTCCGGCCATGCGGCGCGGGCGCTGGAATTGCTGGACCTGGTGATGGAGGAGGGGCCGCCGCGCGCCTCGGCGCATTACGGTCGCGCCCTGGCGCTGCGCGCGCTGGGTGACCGCGAGGGCGCGCTGCAGGCCCAGGCGCGGGGCCTGGCACTCGATCCGCTCTCGCCCTGGGCGCATCTCTCCTCGGCCGTGCTGCTGCGCGAGCTGGGGCGCTACGAGGAGGCGCTGGCGGCGGCGCGCACGGCGCAGCGCCTGGATGATGACGACCGCGACGGGCTGATCGAGGAGGCGCGCATCCTGCGCTTCATGGGGCGGCTGGCGGAGGCCGCATCGGTCGCGCGGCGGGCGGTGGCGCTCGATCCGACCTATGCGCCGGCCCATGCGGGCATGGGGCATACGCTGCTGCGGCAGAACGAGCACGCGGCGGCGCTGGTCGCCTTCGAGACGGCGCTGCGGCTCGCGCCGCATCTGGCCGATGGCCATACCGGGCGCGGCCAGGCGCTCGCCGGGCTGGGCCGCACGCCGGATGCGCTGGAATCCCTGGCGCGCGCCATCGCGCTGGATGCCACCGACCACCGGCCGCATCACGTGAAGGGGAGCGTGCATGCGCGGCTCGGCGAGTGGGAGGAGGCGCTGGCGGCCTATGACACCGCGATCCGGCTCACCGCCGGCGTGCCCGAGCTGTATCTCGGCCGTGGCGTGGCGCTGGCGGAACTCGGCCGCCGTGCCGAGGCGGTGGCGGCGCTGCGCCAGGCCTTCGCGCTGGGCCTGGACGATGCCGCCGGACGGCGGCTGCTGATGGAGCTGGAAGCGGGGCGGTAGCTACCGGCCGGCCAGAACCGCCCTGTCCTCGGCGTCGAGCTCGACCGGCGTGCCGTTGCGGATGAGGGCCGCGAAATCCTCATCCGGGACCATCAGCGTGAGGCAATAGAGCTTTCCCGGGCCAGTGTTCTCCACCACATGCTCGACGCCGGGCGGCAGCAGCAGCGTGTCGCCCGGGCCGATCTCCTGCCAGGTCTCGCCGGCCCGCGCGCGGCCGGTGCCGCGCAGGATGAAGAAGGCCTCCTGCGCGGTGCGATGCGTGTTGGGCGGCGTGGCGCCGCCGGGGGCGAAGATCTCCACCACCAGGGTGAAGCCCGCGCCATCGGCGATGGGGTCGAGCAGGCAGGCGAAGTAATTGCTATCGCCCGGCGCGATGCGGAAGCCGCGCAGCTCCGCGGCGCGCTTGACCAGCCCGGCCATCAATCCACCTTGATCTCGCGCACCTGGAACTGGTTGTCGGCGCGGTGCTGCATATGGACGCCCTGGCGATGCGCCCAGGGGATCATCATGTGGTAGAGCGGTACATGGCCGAGATCGGCGTTGTGCAGCTTGTGTGCCTCGATCATGAGCGCGCGGCGGGCGGCCGGGTCGCCCTCATTGTCGATGCGCGGCAGCAGCGCGTCGAAGGCCGGGTTGGAATAGCCGCCCATGTTCCAGGTGGCCGCGCCGCCGATCGAGCGCGAGGCCATGATGGCGCGCAGCGTGTAGCTGGCATCGAAGGTCGGCACGCCCCAGGAGAGCGCGTAGAAGGCCGTCTCCTGCCGGCGGATGCGCTGGCTGAACACCGCGTTCGGGTGCAGCGCCAGCGTCACGCGGATGCCCACCTGGTTCAGCATGGCGGCGATGGCCTGGCAGGCCTCGTCATAGGTGCCGACGGGGCAGTCGAGCGGCACGGAGAAGCCCTGCGGATAGCCGGCCTCGGCCAGCAGGCGGCGCGAACGCTCGCGGTCCAGCGGCAGGCGCGCATCGGTGCTGGCGTCCCAGCCATTCACGAATTGCGTCCACATGGAGCCGGTGGGCACCGCCTGGCCGCGCAGCGTCGCGCGGCGCAATGCCTCGACGTCGATGGCATGCGCCACGGCCTGGCGGACGCGAAGGTCCTTGAAGGGGTTGCGGCCGCGGATGTCGCTGCCCGGCAGCTCATCCACATCCTGGCGGAACCCGAGCCAGACGGTGCGGTTCTCCTGCCCCTCCAGCACGCGCAGGCGCGGGTTGGAGCGGATGCGCGCCACATCCTGCACCGGCACCACATGCACCATGTCCACCTCGCCCGAGAGGAGCGCGGCGACGCGCGTCGCATCCGAGCCGAGCGTGATGTGGTGGTATTCCGTCACGTTGCCGGCGGGTGCCACGCCGGCCGCGATGCCCCACCAGTTCGGGTTGCGGACCATGACGGTGCGCTGGTCCACCTCGCGCGAGCGGATGATGAAGGGGCCGGTGCCGTTGGCCATGCGCACCGCCGGGATTTCCTCGCGCTGCGCGAAATTCTGCGGGACGGTGCTGCGGTTCGCCTCGGCCCAGCCGCGATCCATGATGAGGATGCGCGTCATCTTGTCCGGGATCACGGCGTCGGGCACGCGGGTGACGATATCCACCGTCGTGTCGTCCACCGCCTCGGCGCGCAGCACCGTGTCCACGAAGATGCCGTAGTTGCTGGTGGGGGCGAGGGCGCGGGTGATGCTGAAGACCACGTCATCGGCCGTGAAATCCTCGCCGCCCGCGAATTTCACGCCCGGGCGCAGCGTGAAGCGCCAGCGCGTGGGCTCCACCTGGCGCCAGGCGGTGGCGAGGCCGGGATGCACCCGCAGGTCATCGCCGCGATGGGTCAGGCTCTCATAGACCTGCGCGACGACGAGGAAGGTGAAGAGCGCGTTGGTCGCGTGCGGGTCGAGCGTGGCGGCGTCCACGCTCGTTGCCATGCGGAAGATGCGCGGCGCCGGGGTCTGCGCGACCGCCGGCCATGTGATCGTTGCGGCCAGGGCCGCCCCCGCCAGGATTTTCCGCCAGCGCATCATCGCCTCCATTCTCTGATGCGTTGCAGCATGGGGTGATGCGAAGAACCTCGCAATCCGGCTTCCTTGCGCCTATATTGCCGGAAAGACAGATTTGCCCTCGGGGAGTTGCCACCACCATGCGTCGCACTGCACGCTTTTTGACCGCCCTCGCCGCCGCCGCCTTCGTGCTGGCGCCAGCCCTGGCCGAGGCCGCGCCGGGCGGCCGTTCCTCCTCCGGCAGCCGGGGTGCGCGCACCTACCAGGCGCCGCCTCCGACCAACACCGCGCCGCAACCCGCGCGCCCGATGGAGCGCAGCGCGACCCAGCCCTCCGCCCCCGCCACGGCGGGCGCTCCGGGTGCCGCCGCGCGTCCGGCCGCGGCCCCGGGCGGCTTCTTCGCCCGCAACCCGATGATGGCCGGCCTGATGGGCGGCCTGCTCGGCGCCGGCATCTTCGGCCTGCTGGCCGGTGGCGGCTTCTTCTCCGGCCTCGGCAGCCTGGCCGGGATCATGGGCTTCCTGCTGCAGCTCGCGCTGATCGCGGGGCTGGTCTTCCTGGCGATGGCGATCTTCCGCCGCTTCCGCCAGCAGCCGGCGCCCGCGGGCATGCCGAACGCCATGATGCGCGAGCAGCAGGATGCGCCGCGCGGCATGATGGGCGGGATGGGTGGCGGCATGGCCCGCGGCCCCTCGCAGCCGGTGGACGAGGTCGGCATCCAGGCCGCCGACTACCAGGCCTTCGAGCGCAACCTTGTCGAGATCAACGCCGCCTGGTCGCGCGAGGATGTCGCCGCCCTGTCGCGCCTCGCCACGCCGGAGATGGTGCAGTTCTTCCGCGACGATTACGCGGCGCTGGCCGCGCGCGGCTGGAAGAACGAGACGCGTGACGTGAAGCTGGAGCAGGGCGACCTCGCCGAGGCCTGGAGCGAAGGCCCGCGCGACTACGCCACCGTCGCCATGCGCATGAGCCTGGTGGACTGGACGCGCGACCTGAAGACCGGCGCCATCACCGAGGGCGACCCGAACGCGCGGACCGAGCAGACCGAGCTCTGGACCTTCGTCCGCGTCCAGGGCGGCCCCTGGGTGCTCAGCGCGATCCAGCAGACGGGTTGATTTTTGCCCTCAGACGCCGGGCGCGCGCATCCGCGCGCTTGGCTTCGGAACGCTGACCCGTTCCGGCTCGCCTATTCGGCTCGCATCCTCGGAGGGTGCGGGCCATTCTTTTTCGTGGGCTCGATTTGGGGCGCTTCTCCTCGCCCGCGCTGACCTCTAGCCTGCGCGGATGTTCACCCTCCCCGCGCTCGAAGCCGCTGAAACCCTGATCCGGCGGCATTTTCCCGCCACGCCGCAATATGCCTGGCCGCTGCTCGCTGAGCGCGCCGGCTGCGAGGTCTGGGTCAAGCATGAGAACCACACGCCCACCGGCGCCTTCAAGGTGCGCGGCGGGCTCGTCTATTTCGAGAAGCTCCGCTCGAAGGGCGTGGTCAGCGCCACGCGCGGCAATCACGGGCAATCCCTCGCCTATGCCGGCGCCAAGGCGGGCATTCCCGTCACCATCGTCGTCCCCGTCGGCAATTCCACCGAGAAGAACGCCGCCATGCGCGCGCAGGGCGCGACCCTGATCGAGCATGGCGCGGATTTCGACGTGGCGCGGCAATTCGCGCGCGATCACGCGGCCGAGCACGGCCTGGACTTTGCCCCCTCCTTCGCGCCCGACCTGGTGCGCGGTGTGGCGACCTATGCGCTGGAGCTGTTCCGCGCAGCGCCCCCGCTGGATGCGCTCTATGTGCCCATCGGCCTCGGCTCCGGCATCTGCGGCTGCATCATGGCGCGCGACCTTCTGGGCCTCTCCACCGAGATCATCGGCGTGCAATCCACCGGCGCCGATGCCTATGCCCGCAGCTTCGCGGCGGGCCATGTGGTCGAGACGCCGAGCGCCATCACCAACGCCGACGGCATGGCGACGCGCATCCCCGACCCCGCCGCGCTGGAGATGATCCTCAAGGGCGCCGCGCGCGTGGTCACCGTCACGGATGACGAGGTGCGCGACGCCATCCGCGCCTATTGGACCGACACGCACAACCTGGCCGAGGGCGCGGGTGCCGCACCCTTCGCGGCGCTGATGCAGGAGCGTGACAAGATGCGCGGCAAGCGCGTCGCCACCATCCTCTGTGGTGGCAATATCGATCTGCAGCTGTTTCGCGACTGGGTGCTCGCATGATCCTGGAACATGTCAGCCCGCTCGGCGGGCCCGCGGTGGATCTGCATGTGGCGGCGGGCCGCATCGCCGCACTCAAGCCCAGCAGGCGCCACGACACGCCGCGCCTGCTGCTGCCCGGCCTGGTCGAGGGCCATTGCCACCTGGACAAGACGCTCTGGGGCCAGCCCTGGTGGCGCAACGAGGTCGGTCCCTCGCTGATGGATCGCATCAACAACGAGAAGGCGACGCGCCGCGCGATCGGCATGGATGCGATGCGCGAGGGCCGCGCGCTCTGCGAGGCGCATCTCGCCGCGGGCACCACGCGGCTGCGGAGCCATGTGGATGTGGATGAGGAAAGCCGCCTCACCCACGTCGAGAAGCTGCTGGCGCTGCGCGCGGAGATGCGCGGCCGCCTCGAGATCCAGCTCGTCGCCTTCCCGCAATCCGGCATCCTGCGCATGCCGGGCGTGGAAGATTGGCTGGACACGGCGCTGCGCCTGGGCTGCGACGCGGTGGGCGGGCTCGATCCCTCGCTGATCGACCGCGACCCGGTGCGCCATCTCGACATCGTCTTCAAGCTGGCCGAGCGCCACGGCAAGCCGGTGGACATCCACCTGCACGAGCCGGGTGAACTCGGCGCCTTCAGCATGGAGCTGATCGCCGAACGCGCGCGGGCGCTCGGCATGCAGGGGCGCGTCGTCATCAGCCACGGCTTCGCGCTCGGTGATGTGGCGGCCGCGCGGGCGGATGCGCTGCTGGCGCAGCTGGCGGAGGCGGGGGTCGCGCTCTGCACCTCCGTGCCGCCCTCGCGCGCCGTGCCGCCGCTCAAGCGGGCGCGCGAGCTGGGCGTGGTGCTCTTCGCCGGAAATGACAACATCCGCGACACCTGGAGCCCGCACAACGCGCCCGACATGCTGGCCCGTGCGGGCATGGTCGCGCTGAAATACGAGCTGCGGCGCGATGAGGATGTGGCGCTGGCGCTCGACGCCGTGACGTTCCGTGGCGCCGAGGCCTGCGGCTTCGCGGATTACGGGCTCGCGGTAGGCAACCGCGCCGATCTGGTGCTGGTTGGGGCCAGCTGCGTGGCGGAGGCGGTGGTGACCCGCGCCGCGCCGCTGGCGGTGTATTCCGGCGGCAAGCTGGTTGCCGGAGGTGCAGGAACCTGAGGTTCCTGCCAGGGTCGAGGGGCAGCGCCCCTCGCTTCAGGTATTCCCGCCCGTGAGCGTCTGGTTGGCCATCCGCTCCGAGAGCTTCGCCACCGCCGTGTGATCCTCGCCTGGCCCCAGATGCGTCGCCGCCGCCGCCCAGAGTTCGCGCGTCAGCGCCGAGAGCGGCGTCGGCACGCCGGCTTCCTTGCCCACCTCGATGGCGATGGAGAGATCCTTCACCATCAGGTCCAGCCCGAAGCCGGAATCGAAGCGCCGCGACAGCACGAACTGCCGGAACTTCTTCTGGGTGGAGTTGTTCATGCCGGTCGAGGCGTTGAGCACATCCACCATCAGCCCGGGTTCGAGGCCGAGCTTCTGGCCGATCAGCAGCGCCTCGATGCCGATGAGGAAGCCGCCGGCGCTGACCAGGTTGTTCAGCGCCTTCATCGCCTGGCCCGCGCCCGTCTCGCCGCAGCGGTGGATGGAGGTGCCCATCGCGCGCAGCAGCGGCTCGGCCGCGTCCAGATCGGCCTTGGCCCCGCCCGCCATGATCGCGAGCTCGCCCGTCTTCGCGCGCGGCACGCCGCCCGAGACCGGGCAATCCACCATGCGGATGCCGCGGGCAGCCAGCCGCGCCGCGATCTCGCGCGTGCGCGTCGGGTTGCCCGAGGTCATGTCGATGAAGAGCGCGCCCTCCGGCAGGGCCGGCAGCACGGCGTCGGCGACGATCGCCACTTCCTTGCTGGTGGGCAGGATGCAGAGGAAGGCCTCCACGCCCTTCGCCGCCTCGGCGGGCGAGGCGGCGGCCGAGGGAGCGATGGGGCCGCCCACCTCGCTGACGAAGCGCGCCACCCGCTCGGGCGAGATGTCGGTGACGGTGACGTCATGGCCGGCCTTGATGAGGTTGGCCGCCATGGGCCAGCCCATATTGCCGATGCCGGCGAAGGCGAGGCGCGCCATGGGTTACTTCTTCGCCTTGGCGGCCGGCTTCTTCGCGGGGGCGGCGGCCTTCGCCTTCTTCGCGGGCTTCTCCGCCTTGGGCTGGATCGCGCCCTCGGCCAGCAGCACCTCATGCGTCGCCTTGAAGGCGTCGAGGCCGGCGGGGATGCCGCAATAGGCGGTGGCGTGCAGCAGCGTCGCCTTGATCTCCTCGACCGTCACGCCGTTGGCCAGCGCGCCCTTCACATGCAGCTTCACCTCGGGGATCTTTCCGAGGGCGGTGAGCATGGCGAGGTTGATGATGGAGCGCGTCTTGCGGTCCAGCGTCGGGTCGCCCCAGGCCCAGCCCCAGGCCCAGGCGGTGGTGGCGCGCTGGAAGGACATCATGAATTCGTCGGCCTTGGCCATGCTGCCATCGACGTATTCGGCGCCGAGCACGGCGCGGCGGATGGGCAGGCCCTTCTTGAACAGCTTGTCGTCGTCGAGCGCCATGGAAGTTCCCCTCGGCTTGCTGGGTCGTTGAAAGATGCCGCAGGCTAAGCCGCGCGAAGCAAGGGTCAATGGGAGGTCGGGATGTTCTTTGAAGGGTTCACGCTGGAGACGCGGCAGGTGGACGGCATGGCGGTGCGCTTCCGCCGCGGCGGCAAGGGCCCGCCGCTCCTGCTGCTGCACGGCAATCCGCAGACGCATGCGATGTGGCACCGCGTGGCGCCCGACCTGGCCGAGCGCTTCACCGTCATCGCCGCCGATATTCGCGGCTATGGCTTCTCGGCAAAGCCGGGACCGACGCCCGATCACGCGCCCTATTCCAAGCGTGAGATGGCGAAGGATGTGGTGGGGCTGATGCGCGGCCTCGGCTTCGATCGCTTCAGCATCGTCAGCCATGATCGCGGCGCGCGGCTCGCGCATCGCGTCGCGCTGGACCACGCGGCCTGCGTGGAGAAGCTCTGCGTGATGGACATCGTCCCCACGCTGCATCACTTCGAGCATGCCGACATGAAGTTCGGCCTCGGCTACTATCATTGGTTCTGGTTCGCGCAGCCGCATCCGGGGCCGGAGACGCTGATCAGCGCGGATGTGGAGGCGTGGTTCGACATCCACACCTCGCGCGAGCCGAAGGATCGCAGCTTCTTCCACCCGGAGGCGCGGGCCGATTACCTGGCCGCGCTGCGCCTGCCGGGCACCGTCACCGCGATCTGCGAGGATTACCGCGCGGCGGCGAGCATTGATCTGGAGCATGACCGCGCGAGCCGCGCGGCCGGCGAGCGCGTGCAATGCCCGGTGCTGGCGTTGTGGGGTTCGAAGGGCAAGATCGGGCAGTGGTATGACGCGCTCGCGGTATGGCGCGCCTATGCGGACGGGCCGGTGAGCGGCCATGCGGTGAACAGCGGGCATTACCTGGCCGAGGAAGCGCCCGGCGAGGTGCTGGCGGCGCTGCGCGGCTTCCTTGGCTGAGGCGATCAGCCTTCGCGTCGCGACGCCGGAGGATGCGGCGCGCGTCTCGGCGGTGCTCGCGGCCTCCTATGGCACGCTGTGGCAGGGTGCCTATGCCGCGGAGGCGCTGGCCGCCGTTTTGCCGCTGGTGAGCCGGGCGCGGCCGGAGCTGCTGGCCTCCGGGCGCTACTTCCTCGCCCTGAACGGTGAGGTTCTGGTGGCGGTGGGCGGCTGGAGCCTGGAGGACCCGGCGACGGGACGGGCCATGCCCGGGCAGGGCCATGTGCGGCACTTCGCGACGCATCCCGGGCATCTCCGCCGGGGCGCCGCCGGGCTGATCCTGCGGCGCTGCCTGGCGGAGGCCGAGGCGGCGGGCGTGACGGAGATGCTCTGCCTCGCCAGCCTGCCGTCGGAGGCCTTCTACGCCGCGCAGGGCTTCAGGACGCTGCGGCGGGAGGAAACGCGGATCGGCGGCCGGATCGTGCTGCCCTCGCTGCTCATGCGCCGCGGCGGCTAGGCGCTTACTCCCGCACCACGGCGGGGAGCAGCGCGGTGGGGCGGTGGGCGGGGGTGCAATGGTCATTGTCGCGGCGGCGCACGCCGAAGCGCAGGCCCGTGGCGTCCAGCGCCAGCAGGTCATGATCCTCGCGGCATTGCGCGACCGGCTTCCAGTTCGCGCAGCCGGTCACGGAGATGTCCACCTCCTGCTGCGGGATGAGGCCGCAGCCCTCGAAGCCGAAGGCGCGGATCAGCGCGGGGTCCTCGGTCAGCAAGGTCACGAATTTCGCATCCTCGAAGAAGACGGCCTCGAAGGCGCCGGGCAGGGCGGAGGATTCGGCGCCGATGCGGTAGGGGCCCAGGGTGCGGAAGCGGAAGGTCGGGCGCTGCATCCCGCCGTCGAGCGCATGGGTGAAGACCAGGCTCCAATGGCCGTTCTCGAAGGTGAAGCGGCGCGTGCCATGGCCGCCATACCAGGGCTCGGGCGCGGGGCTGGCATAGGTGCCGGACAGGCTCTCCAGCGCGCCGCGCGGCGCCTGGGCCGCGAGCGGCGGCGCGAGGAGCAGGGCGGCGAGGAGGGGGAGGATGCGGGTCATGGGCGGTCTCCGGTTCGGTCCGGCGGCATGCCGGCGCCTGACCTGATGAGCCGTGAGGGGTGCGGGTTTCGACAGGTGGCCGCGAAAACGCTTGAAGGAAAAGGTATTTAGTCCTAGAAACGGGCAGCCACCGCCCGGATTCCGGGCCGGTGTTCCGCCCCCCCCTGTGGCGCATGATCTGGCCCGCCGCCGTGCCGGGCCGCAGGCCGCGCCACGCCTGGGATCAGGCGCGTTTCGCGGGGCCGGGCATTTGTCCGAAAGCCTGTGAATCGCGGAATCCCGCGCTCAATCGCCGAGCGCCGCGCCATCCCGCCTCGGGTCGGCCGCGCCTTCCAGCCCGCCGGGGATGCGGCGGATCACCTGAAGCCCGGTGTTGATCGGCACCACGCGGGGTGCATGGCCCATGGCGGTCAGCGCGGGCGCGAGGGCAGCGGCGGGCGTGCCCTGTTCCAGCTCCACCGCGCCTGATTGCGCGCCCAGGCGCGGGCGGGCGGCCGCGGTCCAGGCATCATGGTTCCAGGCCAGGATCTCGGCCAGGCCGCCGGCCACGGCATCGGGAATCCAGGAGCCGCCGCCGGCGCCGATCACGATCTCGGGCGCGCCGGTCGCGTCGAAGATGATGCTGGGCGCCATGGTCGTCGCCGGGCGCTTGCCGCCCTGCATCCGGTTGGGCGAGTTGGATTGCGGGTTCACGGCGAAGTTCGTGTTCCCGTTGTTGAGTGCCACGCCCATGGCCAGCAGGTCGGCGCCGAAATTGAGGTTATTGGTGGTGGTGAAGGCGACGGCGCCGCCCATCGCGTCCATCACCGAGATGTGGCTGGTCATCGGCGCGTTCTCGGGCGTGCCGGGCGTCACCTCCGGGCGCGCCTGGCTGGGGCTGATCAGTTCGGCGCGTGCATCGAGGTAGCGGCGAGCGACCATCGCATCCTCCGGCACGGTGACGAAGCGCGGGTCGCCCACCCAGCGCAGCCGGTCGGCGCGGGCGAGGCGGCCGGCCTCGATCAGCAGGTGGGCGGCGTCGGCGCTGCCGGGCGTGGCCTGGGCGAAGCCCGCGCGCTCCAGCAGGCCCAGTTGCTGGAGCACCGCGACGCCGCCGGAGGACGGCGCCGCGGCGGTGCAGATGCGCCGCGCGAAGGCCTGGCCGCACAGCGCCTCCCGCTCGATGGCGCGGTAGCCGCGCAGGTCCTCGGGCGTGAGCAGGCCGGGGATGGCGCCGGTGCGGGTGGCGGCAAGGAAGGCCTCGGCGAGCGGCCCTTCGCGCAGGGCGGCGGCGCCATGCGTGGCGACGTGGCGCAGCGCCCCGGCCTGGGCCGGGTTGCGGAGGATGTGGCCGGCGGGGTGGGGCGTGCCGTCCTCGGCGTAGAACAGGGCGCGGAAATCGGGATTTGCGCGCAGCGCGGGCGCGCGGGCGGTGAGCACGGCATGCAGGTAGGGCGGGATGGGGAAACCCTGCTCGGCCAGGCGGATGGCCGGTGCGAAGAGGCTGGGCCAGGGCAGGCGGCCCAGCGCCGCATGGCCGGCCTCCAGGGCTGCGATGCTGCCGGGAATGGCGACGGCGCGGCCGCTGCGGGCCACGCTGGCGGGCAGGCGTGTGCCGTCCGGCTCGAGCGTCAGCGAGGGCGTGGCGGCGGCGGGCGCCTCGGCCACGCCGTCCCAGTGGCGCGTGCGGCGCGCGGCGGGGTCCCAGGCGAGCAGGAGGCCGCCGGAGAAGAGGCCGGAGGCGTGCGGCTCCACCAGGCTCAGCACGGCCTGGGCGGCAATGGCGGCGTCCATGGCGCTGCCGCCGGCGCGCAGCATCTCGAGCCCGGCGGCCGAGGCCATGGGGTTGGCGGTGGCGACCATGTGGCGCGTGGCGCGCATGGCCTCGGCCTGGGCGGCGAGGGGCGCGAGGAGGAGCAGAAGGAGCAGGGCGCGTCGCATCGGGCTTCCGGTGGCCTGGGTTCTTCGCCACGATGGCGGAACTTCCGGGAGACCACCATGCGCCGCCGCTCCGCCCTCGCCCTGCCCTTCCTCGCCACGGCCGCCCTGGCCACGCCCGCCTTGGCCCAGCCGCAGGCGCCGCGCGGCATCCGCGTCATCGTGCCCTTCGGGGCGGGCGGGATCATTGACGTTGCGGCGCGGCTGCTGGCCGAGCCGATGGGCGCGGAGCTGGGCCAGGTGGTGCTGATCGAGAACCAGCCGGGCGCGGGCGCCACCATCGGCGCGCGCAACGTGGCCCGCGCGGCGCCGGATGGGCAGACGCTGCTGGTGAGCGGGGCGGCGCATGCGGTGATGCCCGCGCTCTACAATGACGCGCCCGACCCGGCGCGGGACTTCACGCCCATCACGCTGCTCTCGCAGCAGCCCTTCCTGCTGGCGGTGCATCCCTCCAACCCCGCGCGGAGCCTGCCCGCCTTCCTGGCCTGGCTGCGCGAGAAGCGGGATACGGCCACCTTCGGCACCACGGGGGTGGGCGCGGCCTCGCACCTCGCGGGGGAATTGCTGAAGAAGCTGGCCGGCGTGGATTTCACCGTGGTGCCCTATCGTGGCACGCCCCAGGCGGTGACGGACCTGACGGCCGGGCGGCTCGACTTCATGATCGACAGCCAGACGCTGCTGGCGCCCCTGGCCCGCGCCGGGCAGGTGGTGGGGCTGGCGGTGACGACGGCGGGCCGCTCGCAGCTGCTGCCGGATCTGCCGAGCATCGCGGAGGTGGTGCCGGGCTTCGAAAGTTCCTCCTGGCAGGGGATGTATGCGCCAGCGGGGCTGCCCGCGCCCATGGCGACGCGTCTGGCGGCGGCGGCACAGGCGGCGCTGGCGCGGCCCGAATTGCAGGCGCGCTTCGCCGATGCGGGGCTGCAGATGATGCCGACGGGGCCGGAGGCGCTGCGGAGCTTCCTCGCGGCGGAGACGGCGCGCTGGGTGCCGATCCTGCAGGCGACGGGTGCGCGTGGGGGTTGAGAAGGGGCGCGGCCGCGGAAACGCTTGATCAGAATCGATTCTTTGTCATTGTATGAGTTGCTGCGACTCGGTCGTTTGGCCGCAGTCAGGCCGCTTCTACCCCTCCCGGTGCCAGCCGAGAGGGGTAGGGGTCCATAGAGGTCTTGCGGGATCCCTCTAGGGAGCACCGGCACGGTCGGACCGATACGCGGATGAGAATCCGTTTGTTACCGCTGCGTCAAGTGCTCGTTTTTGCCTCTCGCAGAGTGAGGAGGTGCCGACCGTGGGCAAACCACGTCAGCAACTCCTTCCCGGGTTTGGCCTGATTTTCCGGGCCACTCGTCGCACGCGCAGCGGCCGCGTGCTGGTCGCGAAAGACTATGGATATCGTGGCTGGCCTTTGGTCGTCTGGGTGGGTGAGGACACTCCCGGGTAGGGAAGGCCCGTCGCTCCAAAAGGGGCGGCGGGCTGCCTCCTTCAGTTAGACGCATATGAATGGTTCTCGGCTTTGGCTGGGCTGCGGCGCGCGGGGCTTGAGTGCGGCCCGACGCAAGGCTAAGTCTGCTCTGGAGCGCGGGCGTAGTTCAGAGGTAGAACGTCAGCTTCCCAAGCTGAATGTCGGGGGTTCGATTCCCCCCGCCCGCTCCATCACCTCTCGCCAATGAGACCTTGGTCGATAGCTGCGCTCACGCTGTTGCATCCGATCTGCGCCGATGCCCGAACGCGCTTAGCGCTTCTGCCACTTTCGGGCCGTCCGCCGCGTGAACGCAACCAAGGCGCCCTTTGTTATAGAAAATCATGAAAATTTTAGTATATCTGGTTTCGTCTCACAGGGTCGCTGTGGGAGGGAAATCGGGAACGGACCTTTGGGATGGTTGAAAAATTAGAGAGAATATCGATTCTGTTCAGCTTTGCGGATCAAGCTCCAATATCGGCATTAGATTTGTCGTCGTTTATTTATGACATCAATCGCCTATATGTAATGAGTGTAAATTCGCCGGGATATGAGGACGCGAGGAAATTTGTAAACTTTGGAAGGAATAGCTTTAAAGTACAAAAAAGTAACCAACTAACAATTAAACGCATTCGATTTGAGTCGCCAGGTTTAATCGAAGTCATAGCGGCAGTTTCGGTGGGTGCGGGCGGACTTTGGGCATTTATACAAGCTCTGGAGCGCATAGCTTCATGGCCAATGAACCGGGAGAAGCTTCGGCTCGAAATCGAAAAACTTAAGCGTGATGTGGGCACGCCGCCTCAAACACCGCAGCAAACCAGAGTCGAGCCCTACTTAGAGCAACCGCAGGTCCGGAGCGCGGTGAGGCAGTTGGAGGCCAATCCTATCAAACCTCTCGACATTCAATTGCGGCCAAGCCCTGACCGGTAGCGTAGATAATGACATCTTGCCAATCATTAAACGCGCCGGAAATCCGTGGGATACGTTAGCCCAAGTTCAATGGTGGGGGCCGCTCCCCTCCCGGCTCGGTCCAACCGCCTCAGCCTGCCGGTGTCAGCATCCGCCCCAGCGGCCGGCCGCCCAGGATGTGCACGTGGAAATGCGGCACTTCCTGGCCGGAATGCGGGCCCATATTCGTGATCAGCCGGTGGCCGGGCTGCTCCAGGCCGAGCGACTTCGCGACCGCGCCGACGGCGCGCCAGAAGCCCGCGATCTCCTCCGTCGTCGCACCCGCGTGGAAATCGGCGGCGCTGACATAGGGGCCTTTGGGGATCACCAGGACGTGGGTCGGCGCCAGCGGGTTGATGTCGTGGAAGGCGAGGGCGAACTCGTCCTCATGCACCTTCTTGCAGGGAATCTCCCCGCGCAGGATGCGCGCGAAGATGTTTTGCGGATCATAGGGGGGAAGGCCGGTGACGCTCATGCGGCGCAGGTTAATGCAGGAAGCGCGCCGATGGAATCAGCCGTGATTCACCCCTCCCCCGCCTGGGCCAGGATGCGGCGGGCGCGGATGAGGATGGGCTCATCCACCATCAGCCCATCCACCACGAAGGAGCCGCGGCCCTCGCGTGCCGCCTCTTCGCCGGCGGCGAGCTGGCGGCGGGCCAAGTCGAGTTCGGCCGCGCTCGGTGAAAACCCCTCATTCAGGATGGGCACGAGCGAGGGGTGGATGCAGCTCGCCCCCACCAGCCCGGCGCGCTTGGAGCGGGCGACGAGGGCGCGCACCTTCTCGGCGTCCTTGTAGTCGGCGACGGTGCCGAGCGTGCCGAGCGGGGCCACGCCCGCCGCCACCGCCGCCAGCACCATCTGCCGCTTGGCCATGGCGATGATCTCGTCATCCGCCGCGGCGCCACATTCGGCGGCGAGGTCCTCGGCACCGATGAGCAGGCCCGCCACACGCGGTGAGGCACGGGCGATTTCGTGCAGCGAGCGCAGCGCGGCCGCGGTCTCGACCATGGGGATGATGCGCATATGGCCGGTCAGCAATTCGCAGGCGAGCTGGACGTGGTCCGGGCCCAGCACCTTGGTGAGCAGGATGCCGTCCGCACCGGCGGCCACCGCGGCCTCGATATCCCCCACAGCGAGGCGCAGCGGGCGGTTCACGCGGACCAGCACCTCGGAGCCGCCGGAGCGCGCGATGGGGATGGCGGTGGCGAGCGCGGCGCGGGCCTCGGCCTTGCGCTCATGCGGGATGCTGTCCTCGAGGTCGAGCAGGATGGCATCCGCGCCGGCGGTCGCGGATTTCTCCACAAAGCGCGGCACATTGGCCGGCACGTAGAGCATGGAACGCCAGATGCGGGCCATCACTTGGTCTCCCCGTCGAGCACGATGCGCGCGGCGCGCAGGCGTGCGAGTTCCTCGGCACCCAGCAGCGGGGCGAGCAATGCGTCATTGTCCTGGCCCAGGCTCGGAGCCGGGTTGCGGAGGATGCCGGGTGTCGCGGAAAGGCGCGGCACCTCGCCATGCATGGGCAGCCAGCCGCCGGGTATCTCGGCATCCGGCACTTCGATCAGCGCCTCGCGGCCGGCGACGTAGTGGTCCTGCTCCAGGCCGGCCACGTCCATGATGGGGCCGATGGTGACGCCGTCGCGGTCGAACTGCGCCAGCGCCTCCTCCATGGTGAGCTGCGCCACGGCGTCACGCACCACGGCGTCGATCTCCTCGATGTGGCGGATGCGGTCGCTGTTGGTGCGGAAGCGTGGGTCCTCCACCAGCTCGGGGCGGCCGATGCTCTTCATCAGCTTCACGAAGATCGCCTGGGTGGAGCTGGAGAGGCCGACCCAGCCGCCATCCTTGGTCTGGTAGGCGTTGCGCGGCGCCGTGTTGGTGCTGCGGCTGCCGGTGCGCGGCTTGAGCTTCCGGGTGATGCGGTAATTCGCCATCTGCGGCTCGAGCACGGAGAAGATCGGCTCGAAGAGCGAGAGGTCCACCACCTGGCCCTGGCCGGTGCGCTCGGCATGGCGCAGCGCGATGAGGGTGGATGCCGAGCCCATCAGGCCCGCATAGGCGTCGGCCAT
Organism: Sediminicoccus rosea; assembly: GCF_033547095.1. Classification (NCBI taxonomy): domain Bacteria; kingdom Pseudomonadati; phylum Pseudomonadota; class Alphaproteobacteria; order Acetobacterales; family Roseomonadaceae; genus Sediminicoccus; species Sediminicoccus rosea. Next base: position 282,545 of record NZ_CP137852.1, read on the forward strand.
GAACATGGGCGGCAGGACGGGCGGGCGGTCCGCATAGCCGTTGATGGCGGCGAAGCCGGAATAGCCTTCCACCAGCGTGCCGAAGCCCGGCTTATGCGCGAAGGGGCCGGTCTGCCCCCAGCCGGAGACGCGCACGATGACAAGGCGCGGGTTGAGCGCGTGCAGGGTCGCGGGGGAGAGGCCCATCTCCTCCAGCACGCCGGGCCGGAAACTCTCGACGAAGATGGCGGCGGTCTCTGTGAGGCGCTTCACCACGGCGATCGCGTCGGGCTGGCGGAGGTCGAGGCAGATGCTGCGCTTGTTGCGGCACCAGGTCTTCCAGGACGTCTCGACGCCGCCGACCTTCCAGGCGCGCAGCGAATCGCCGGCGGGAGGTTCGACCTTGATGACCTCGGCGCCCTGGTCGCTCAGCATCTTGGTGAGCATGTTGCCGGCGACGAGGCGGGAGAGATCCACCACGCGCAGGCCATCCAGCGCGCCTGTCGCCGCCGCGTCGAATTCGCGCCGCGTGAGCATTTCTTCCCCGTTTCCCCACTGCATTGATCGCGGCCGACGCTATGGGCCAGTCTGGATCGGGTCAATGCGGAGGCGGCACAGGTGGCATACGAGGCGAAGCGCGATTTCATCGGATATGGCGCAAACCCGCCCGACCCGCGCTGGCCGGGGGGCGCGAAGCTCGCACTGAACTTCGTGCTGAATGTGGAGGAGGGCTCTGAGCCCTCGGTGCAGGATGGCGAGGGGTTTTCGGAGACGAATCTGAGCGAGGCGCATGGGCGCAACCAGATCCCGAAGGGCCGGGATCTGGCGGCGGAGACGCTGTTCGAATACGGCAGCCGCGTGGGCTTCTGGCGCGTCACGCGGATGTTCGCCGAGCGCGGCCTGCCGCTCACCATGTTCGCCTGCGCCCAGGCGCTGGAGCGCAATCCGGAGATCGCGGCGGCGATCCGCGCGTCGGGCAATGATGTCTGCTCGCATGGCTGGCGCTGGATCAAGCATTTCGAGCTGGATGAGGCGACGGAGCGCGAGCACATCGCGCGCGCCGTCGCCTCGCTGGAGCAGACCACGGGGCAGAGGCCTTCGGGCTGGTATTGCCGCTATGGACCCTCGGTGAACACGCGGCGGCTGGTGGCCGAGCATGGCGGCTTTCTCTACGACAGCGACCATTACGGCGACGAACTGCCCTTCTGGGTGACCATCGAGGGCCAGGGCCACCTGATCGTCCCCTATTCGATGGCGACGAATGACGCGAAGTATTTTGGCTCCATCGGCAATGGCGAGCAGTGGTTCGGCTACATCCGCGACGCCTTCGACACCATGCTGGATGAGGGGCGGCGCGGACGGCCGGCGATGATGTCAGTCGGGCTGCATCCGCGCATCACCGGCCAACCGGCGCGGGCGGCGGGGCTGCGGCGCCTGCTGGACCATGTGATGGCCCAACCGGATGTCTGGGTGGCGCGGCGCGAGGACATCGCGCGGCATTGGGTGGACACGCACCCCTATCCGGGGCGTGGTCTGAACGAGTGAGAATGGCGGCGCTGGGGATATGGCCTCGAACGCCGGGCGCCTGCCCGGCGTTCGACGGCAGCCGAGCTAATCCGCCCGGATGCCCGCCTCGCGCACCAGGCGGCCCCAACGTTGCACCTCTGCCTCCATGAAGCTGCGGGAGCGGTCGGGCTCCCAGCCCAGCATGTCGAAGCCGCCCTCCTCGCCGCGGCGGCGCAGTTCACCGTCGCGCATGGCAAGCTGCGTGGCGCGACTGATCTCCGCCAGCACGGGGCGCGGCACGGCGGTGTTGGTGAGCATGGCCGTCCAGTTGGTCATCTGCAGGTCGGGCGCGTTCGCCTCCAGCACGGTCGGGATGTCGGGCACCAGGCGGTGGCGCGTGGGGCTGGTCACGGCAAGGCCGCGCAGGCGCCCACCCTGAATCTGCGCGAGGCACTCGGGCAGGTTGGAGACCATGAAGTCGAGATTGCCGGCGACGAGGTCGGTCACGCCCGGCGCGCCGCCGCGATAGGGCACATGGGTGATGTTGCCGCCGGCGCCGGAGACGCGGCGGAAGAGTTCGAGGCCCAGATGCGGCGGCGAGCCATTGCCGGAGGAGCCGCCATTGAGCACGCGCGAGCGGGACTGGGCGATCAGGTCGGCGAGGCTGCGCGCCGGATTGTTGGCGTTCACCACGACGACGAGCGGCAGAGAGCCGAGCACCGAGACGGGAACGAAATCCCGCATCAGGTCATAGGGCGCGTTGGGGAAGAGGCTGACATTCACCGCATGCGTCAGCGTGATGGCGAGCAGGGTATGGCCATCGGGCGGGGATTTGGCAGCGGCGTCGGCGCCGATCAGCGCATTGCCGCCGGCCCGGTTCTCGACCACCACGGGCCGGCTCCAGATCTCGGAGAGCTTCTGGGCCACGAGGCGCGCCATGATGTCGGTGAGGCCGGCCGGGGTGAAGGGGACGATGTAGCGCACGGCGCGGTCGGGGAAGGCGGGCGCGGGCTGCGCCTGGGCGAGCATGGGAAGGCCGAAGGGCAGGCCGAAAGCCGCCCGGCGGGTGATGGACATGGATGTTCCTCCGATGGGCGATCCTTGCATTCCGGGGGCGCCCTTATCCCCGAGTGTAGGCGAAGCGAGGGGCTGTTTGGCAAGCTGCGGCGCCTCTGGCGTAATGACCGCGAACGAAGAGGAACCGCCCGATGACCGACGCCTTCCCGCTGCCCAGCGCCAGCCCTGCCGAACTGGGCCTTGATCCCGCCAAGCTCGATCTCCTCTGCGCCCGGATCGAGGCGGACATCGCGGCCGGGCATCACCCGGGCGCGCAGGTGGCGCTGGCGCGTCACGGGAAGCTCGGCTTCTTCCGCAGCTTCGGCGCGGCGCGCCACGGCGTACCGGCGAACGACGCCACGCTCTGGCTGCTCTACTCCAACACCAAGGTGATCACGGCCGCCGGCCTCTGGGCGCTGGCGGAGGAGGGACGGCTGCGGCTGAGCGACACGATCGCGCAGTATCTCCCGGGCTTCGAGGCCGGCGGCAAGGGAGGCATCACCTTCGTCCAGCTCCTGACCCATCAGGCCGGTTTCCCAAGCGCGGAGGTGCCCGCCGCCGCCTGGGAGGATGCGGCCCTGCTGCGTGAGGTGGTCTGCGGCTTCCAGCTGGAGTGGGAGCCCGGCAGCAGCGTGCGCTACCACCCGGCTTCGGCGCATTGGGTGGCGGCCGCGGTGATCCGCGCTGTGACCGGCGAGGACCATCGCGCCTATCTGCGGCGCCGCATCATCGCGCCGCTGGGGTTGGAGGGGGAGCTTTTCGTCGGCGTACCGCCGGAGGTGCAGCCGCGCACCGTGGACATGCATGATGTGGACGGCTCGGTCCGCATGCCGGAGGGGACGGCGGCGCATCGCGCCGCCGGCATTCCGGGCGGCGGCGGCTATGGCACCGCGCGGGCGATGGCGGCCTTCTACCAGGCGCTGCTGAACGGCGGCGCGGTGGCGGGGCGGCGCATCCTCTCACCGCGGATGCTGGGCTATGCCATCCGCAACTACACGGGCGACCGGCCGGATGAGTACAACGGGATGCCGATGCATCGAGGGCTCGGGCCACATCTGCGCGGCGAGACGGCGGGCATTCGCGGGCTGGGCGACATCGCGCATCCCGGTACCTTCGGGCATGGCGGCGTCGGCTCCTCCTATTGCTGGGCCGATCCTGCTTCGGGCGTGTCCTTCGCCTTCCTCTCGAACACGCGCCAGGCGGAGGAATTCCATGGGGCGCGGATGAACACGTTGAGCGACCTCGCCCACGCGGCCATCATTTCGTGAGGAGGCGCACCAGCCCGTCGAGCTGGTCCAGGTCCTTGTAGGCCAGCATCACCTGGCCGCCACGCCGGCCGTGGCGGATCGTCACCTTGAGGCCAAGATGGCCGCTGATCTGCCGCTCCAGCGCGCGTGTCTCGGCGTCGGATTTTGGCTGGCGCGGCGCGGGGCCGACATTCTTCGCCGCCGCCAGGGCTTCGGCCTGGCGCACGTTCAGCCCGCGATCCACCACCTGGAGGGCGAGGGCCACGGGATCCTTCGCCGTGAGCAGGGCGCGGGCATGGCCGGCGGTCAGCGCGCCCTCGCGCAGCAGGTCCCGCACGCGCTCGGGCAGGTTCAGCAGGCGCAGGGTGTTGGCGACGTGCGGGCGGCTCTTGCCCACGGCGCGGGCCAGGGCTTCCTGCGTGAGGCCGAACTGCTCGGTGAGGCGACCATAGCCCTCGGCCTCCTCGAGCGGGTTGAGGTCCTGCCGCTGGAGATTCTCGACGAGGCCAGCGGCCATCGCTTCGCGGTCGGAGAATTCGCGCACCAGGGCCGGCACTTCGTGCAGGCCCGCCGCCTGGGCGGCGCGCCAGCGGCGCTCACCGCCGATGATCTGGTAACGGTTGGATTTGGACTTGGCGGGGCGGACCAGGATGGGCTGCAGCACGCCGTGCTCGCGGATCGAGGCGGCGAGTTCGGCCAGGGCGGCCTCGTCCATTGCCTCGCGCGGCTGGAAGGGGCCGGGCTCGATGGCGCTGACCTGCAGGGTCCGCAGGCCGGGCGCGCTGGCGCTGACGGCGGCGGCATCGCCCAAGAGGGCGGAGAGGCCGCGGCCGAGGGCGGGGGGTTTGGTCATCGGGCGGCCTCCTCGGCCATCCTGGGGTTCAGCCCCGGATGGTCACACTCAACACGGATCAGGATTCGCGCTCCAGATCATTCTTCGCCAGCTCGCGCAGCCGGGCACGGTGGCGGCGCAGGAATTCGGCGGCAAGGCGGGTATAGGCCTCGGCGCCGGGGGAGCGGGGGTCGTAGAAGGTGACGGGCAGGCCGTGCGACGGTGCCTCGGAGACGCGGACATTGCGCGGGATCACCGTGTCGTACACCTGGGACTTGAAGAAGCCCCGCACATCCTGCGCCACGGCCTCGGCCAGGTTGTTCCGGCGGTCGAACATGGTGAGGACGATGCCGTCGAGTCGCAGCTTCGGGTTGAAGCCGGCGCGGACGCGATCCAGTGTCTGGATGATCTGCGAAACGCCTTCGAGGGCGTAGAACTCGGCCTGGAGCGGAACCATGACCGATTCCGCCGCCACCAGCGCGTTGAGGGTGAGCAGGCCGAGCGACGGCGGGCAGTCGAGCAGGATCCACTCGACGCCCTTGAGCGCGGCGGCCCCTTTCTCGAGCGCGTCGCGCAGGCGGGTCTCGCGCTGGGCGAGGTCCACCAGCTCCAGCTCGCCGCCGGCGAGATTCGGGTCGGCCGGGATGATGGAGAGATTGGGGATGGCCGTGGGGCGCAGCACCTCGGCCAGCGGGCGGCCTTCGACCAGCATGGCGTAGCTGCCGGCGCCGCGGGCGGCGCGGGCGATGCCGAGGCCGGTGGAGGCGTTGCCCTGGGGATCGAGGTCAATGAGCACGACGCGCTGGCGAGCGGCGAGGGCCGCGGCCAGATTCACGGCCGTCGTGGTCTTGCCGACGCCACCCTTCTGGTTGGCGAGGGCCAGGATGCGGAAGGTGGCGGGGTCAGACACCGGCAGGGCGTATCTCGCTGAGGCGGAGGATGGTCGCTTGTGCGTCGGTGCGGCTTTGGAACCGCTCCGTCCGCATAAGCCAACGCGGCGCGGCAGCCGTCAACTCCGCCTCGGCATTCCGGCCCTTCAAAAACACCGCGACGCCGCCTGGCGCCAGGATTCGCGCGGCATGGCCGAGCAGATCGTTCAGTGGGGCGAGGGCGCGGGCCGTCAGCACCTGGATCTTCGGCAGGCGCGCGGCCTCGATTCGCGAAGGGTGAACGCGCACATGGTTGAGGCCGAGCGTGCGGGCCGCCTCCATCAGGAAGGCGCATTTGCGCCGGTCGGATTCGACCAGGTGGGTCTCCTCCTCTCGCCCTATGGCGATGACCAAGCCGGGCAGGCCGCCGCCAGAGCCGATATCCGCCAGCGGGCCGGGCGGCAGGAGGGGGAGCATCTGCCACGAATCCAGGATGTGGCGGTGCCAGGCCTCTTCCTCCGGCACGGCGGCGATCAGGTTGATCCGCGCGTTCCAGGCGAGCAGCAGGCGCAGATACGCCCGGAGCTGCGCCTCTGTTTCACGTGGAACATCGAGGCTGGGCAGGTCAGGCTGTTTCACGTGAAACACCTCGCCGCAGATGCACCGCGAGTGCGGCGATGGCCGCCGGGGTGACGCCAGGGATCCGCCCGGCGCCGCCCAGGGTGGCGGGGCGGGCGCGCTGCAGGCGGTCCTTCATCTCGTTGGAGAGGCCGGCGATCTCGGCGAAGTCCACATCGGGCGGGATGGCGAGCGCTTCCTCGCGCTCCAGCAGGGCACGCTCTCCCTCCTGGCGGGCGAGGTAGGGGCCGTAGAGCGCTTCGGCCTCGACATAGGCGCGAACCCGGCGCGGCAGGTCGCGCAGCCACGGGAAAAGACGCTCCGCCGCCTCGCCGGACATGGCGGGCAGGGCCAGCGTATCCAGGGCGCTGCGCCAGCGGCCATCCTGGTTCACCGCGACACCCGCGGCGGCATAGGCGGCAGGCGTCGCGCCCTCGGTCCGGGCCCGGTGCAGCGCCTCCGCCACATCGGTCGCGAAGGCGCGGTGCAGGGTGGAGCGTGCCGGACCGACACAGCCCCAGCCGATGCCCTTCTCCGTCAGGCGCATCCCGGCATTGTCGGCGCGCAGGCTGAGGCGGTACTCGGACCGCGCGGTGAGCATGCGGTAGGGCTCGCTCACGCCCTGCAAGGTCAGGTCATCCAGCAGTACGCCCAGATAGGCCTCCGCACGGCTGAGCGTGGCGGGCGCGGCGCCACCGCCCGCGACATGCGCGGCGTTGACCCCAGCGAGCAGTCCCTGCGCGGCTGCCTCTTCATAGCCGGTCGTGCCGTTGATCTGCCCGGCCAGGAACAGGCCGGCCAGCGCCTTGCACTCCAGCGTCGGGCCGAGCGCGCGCGGGTCCACGTGGTCGTATTCGATCGCGTAGCCGGGCCGCAGGATCACGGCCTGCTCCAGCCCCGGGATGCTCGCGATCATCGCGCGCTGCACATCCTCGGGCAGGCTGGTCGAGATGCCATTGGGATAGACCGTCGGGTCATCCAGCCCCTCTGGTTCCAGGAAGATCTGGTGCCGCTCCCGCGATGCGAAGCGCACCACCTTGTCCTCGACCGAGGGGCAGTAGCGCGGGCCCACACCCTCGATGCGCCCGCCATAGACGGCGGAGAGGTGCAGGCTGCCGCGAATAATCTCATGCGTGCGGGCAGTGGTGTGGGTGATGCCGCATTCCACCTGGCGGTTGGCGATGCGCTCGGTCATCCAGGAGAGCGGTTCGGGCTCCGCGTCGCCCGGCTGCATCTCCAGGCTGGCCCAGTCGATCGTCCGGCCATCGAGGCGTGGCGGCGTGCCGGTCTTCAGCCGGGCCAGCGGCAGGCCAAGGCGCTCCAGCGCCAGGGCCAAGCCCACTGCCGGCGCCTCGCCCACGCGGCCGGCCGGAATGCGCTGCTCCCCGATATGGATCACGCCGCGCAGGAAGGTGCCGGTAGTGATGACCAGCGCGCCGCAGGCGATGCGCCGTCCCGTGCCGGTCACGAGACCCTGCAGGCGGCCGCCCTCGATCACCAGATCTTCGGCCGGATCGCCGAGGATGGTCAGGCCGTCCGTCTCCGCCAGCAGCGCCTGCACCGCCTCACGGTAGAGCCGCCGGTCGGCCTGGGCGCGCGGGCCGCGCACGGCGGGGCCCTTGCTGCGGTTCAGCAGCTTGAAATGGATGCCGGCCGCATCGGCCGCGCGGCCCATCAGCCCATCCAGCGCATCCACCTCGCGCACGAGATGCCCCTTGCCGACGCCGCCGATGGCCGGGTTGCACGACATCTCGCCGAGCTTCGCCGGATCATGCGTCAGCAGCAGGGTGCGCGCGCCACACCGGGCCGATGCCGCCGCCGCCTCGCAGCCGGCATGGCCACCGCCCACCACGATCACATCGAAGCGCATGTCCCACATGGCGCGGCCTATAGCAGCGCCAGCGCGACAGCGCGATTCACCGCGTGCTCACTTGCCGATGCAGAATTCGCCGAACACCACGTCCAGCACCTGCTCGACATCCACGCGGCCGGTGAGGCGCCCCAAGGCGCGCAGCGCGCGCCGCAGCGCCTCCGCGCGGAGCTCGGGCAGCGCAGCATCGGGCAGGCGGGAAAGCTCCTCCACCGCCTCGCCCAGCGCGGCCCGGTGGCGTGGGCGGGTCAGCACGGCGCCATCGGCCAGCCCCGCCCGGGCCGCCGCCGCTTCCTCCAGGCGTTGCCGCAGCGTTGCCAAGCCCTCGCCGGACCGCGCCGAGACGGGCAGGGCGCCTTCCAGCCCCGCATGCGGCAGGTCGGCCTTGTTCAGCACCACCAGCGCATCCGGGCCGCGCAGCGCCCGGGTGGCCTCGTCCGGCGGCGCATCGGCCGCGAAAACCAGCAGGCGCAGATCGGCCGTCTCCGCTCGCGCCAGGGCGCGGCGGATGCCCTCGGCCTCGATCTCGTCGGACGCCTCGCGCAGGCCCGCCGTATCGGCCAGTGTCACCGGCACGCCCGCCAGGATCATCCGCACCTCCACCACATCCCGCGTGGTGCCCGCGCGTGCCGAGACGATGGCCGCCTCACGCCCGGCCAGTGCATTGAGCAGCGAGGACTTGCCCGCATTGGGCGCGCCCAGGATGGCGATGGTCAGGCCCTCGCGCAGCTTCTCGCCACGATCGCCCTCGGCCAGCAGCGTCGCCATCTCGGCGCGCAGTGTGGCCGCATCCGCCTCCACCCGCGCGTCGAGGTCGCCCGGCAAGTCTTCCTCCTCGAATTCGATGAAGGCCTCCTGCCGCGCCAGCAGCTGCGTCAGGCGGGTGGCCCAGGCGGCATGGCGCGCCGCCAGCCCGCCTTCCGCCTGGCGCAGCGCCTGGCGCCGCTGCGCCTCCGTCTCGGCCGAGATCAGGTCGGCGATGCCCTCGGCCGCCGTCAGGTCCATGCGGCCATGCAGGAAGGCGCGGCGGGTGAATTCGCCGGGCTCCGCCGGGCGGGCGCCCAGCGCCGCCAGCGCCTCGGCCACCGCCGCGATCACGGCCGGGCCGCCATGCAGGTGCAGCTCCGCGCTGTCCTCGCCGGTATAGCTGCCAGGTGCGGGGAGCCAGAGCACCAGGGCCCTGTCCAGCGCCACCCCCGCATGGCGCAGCAATCGCAGGCTGGCCCGGCGCGGCGCCGGCAGCGGGCCGGCCAGTGTCGCCAGCACCTCGCCCGTGCCCGCCCCCGAAAGACGCATCACCGCGACCGCGGAGCGCCCGGCCCCGGTGGCGAGTGCGAAGATCACGCTCACGGCTTGGCCGGGAGCACGTCTTTCTCGGTCAGCATCAGCCGTCGCGCGCGGCCCCCGGCCACGAGATGCGCCGCAAGCACCTCATCCACATCCTCGCGGGTGCGGACCTGGTACCAGATGCCCTCCGGGTAGATCACCAGCGTCGGCCCGAACTCGCAGCGGTCCAGGCAGCCCGCCTGGTTGACGCGCACGCCCTTGAGGCCGAGCTCCTTGGCGCGAGCCTTCATGTAGTCGCGCAGCGCCTCGCTGCCGCTGGCCGCGCAGCTGCCGCGCTTGTGGCCGTCCGGCCGGCGGTTGCAGCAGACGAAGACATGCGCCTCGAAATAGGGCGGGGGGTCTGCCTCGGCCATGCGGCCTCCTTCGGGTGATGTTCGGCTCCCATGTAGCAAGCCCGGCCCAGGGGGGAAGGGAGGGGATGCTTGACGCCGCCCCCCTCCGGGTGCTGCATCCCGTCACGCGCGCAACATAGGGAAACATGCCGCAACTCTCGCTCCACACCCCGCTTGGCGAGGTCACCCTCTCGGAAGAGGACGGGGCCATCGTCGCGCTCGACTGGGGCCGCGGCAGCGAGCAGGAGGCGACACCCCTGCTGCGCGAGGCGCGGGACCAGCTGCACGACTATTTCGACGGCAGGCGCGTGCAGTTCCAGCTGCCGCTGGCGCCCCACGGAACGCCCTACCAGCGCCGCGTCTGGTCCGCCCTGCGCGCCATCCCGGCCGGGGAAACCCGCAGCTATGCCGAGATCGCGCGCGAGGTCGCCTCGCACCCGCGCGCCGTGGGGCAGGCCAATGGGCGCAACCCCATTCCCATCCTCATCCCCTGCCACCGGGTGGTCGCGGCCAATGGTGCGCTGGGCGGGTATTCGGGCCTGGATGGGCCTGAGACGAAGCGCTATCTCCTCGCGCTTGAGGCGCGAAGCCTGAACCTGCCCTTCCCCTCATCTTTCTGAACCAGGAACTCCTCCATGAACCACGCCATCCGCGTCCATGAATACGGCGGCCCCGAGAAATTGCTGTGGGAGGAGGTGCCCCTGCCGCACCCCAAGGCGGGCGAGGTGCTGATCCGCCAGAAGGCGGTGGGGCTCAACTACATCGACGTCTATTTCCGCACCGGCCTCTACAAGGCCCCCTCGCTGCCCTTCACCATGGGCATGGAGGGCGCGGGCATCGTCGAGGCGATCGGCGAGGGCGTGACCGAGGTCGCGGTCGGGGATCGCGTCGCCTATGCCTCCGGCCCCATGGGCGCCTATGCCGAGGCCCGCACCAACAAAGCCGACCGCCTGGTGAAGATCCCCGAGGGCATCAGCTTCGAGCAGGCCGCCTCGATGATGCTGCAAGGCATGACGGCCCAGTACCTGCTGCGCAGCACCTACCGCGTGAAGTCGGGCGAGACGATCCTGATCCATGCGGCGGCCGGCGGCGTCGGTCTCATCATGGTGCAATGGGCCAAGGCGCTCGGCTGCACCGTCATCGGCACCGTCAGCACCGAGGCCAAGGCCGAGCTGGCCCGCGCCAATGGCTGCGATCATGTGGTCCTGGCCGGCGAGGACCTGCCCGCCGCGGTCAAGCGCATCACCGGCGGCGCCATGCTGCCCGTCGTCTATGACAGCGTGGGCCGCGACACCTTCACCGCCTCGCTCGACTGCCTGGCGCCGCTCGGCATGATGGTCAGCTACGGCAATGCCTCGGGCGCCGTGCCGCCGATCGACATCGGCATCCTCGCGGCCAAGGGCTCGCTCTACCTGACGCGGCCGACGCTCGGCTCCTACACGATGAAGCGCAGCGACCTCGAGCATGTCGCGGCCGAGCTCTTCGACGTGGTGAAGTCCGGCGCGGTGAAGCTGCAGATCAACCAGCGCTACGCGCTGAAGGACGCGGCCCAGGCCCATCGCGACCTGGAAGCCCGCAAGACCACCGGCAGCACCGTCCTGCTGCCCTGAGGCGGGTGGTGCTGCGCCCTCAGCGCAGCACGAAGTAGCGGTAGCGATAGGCCTCCGTGAGTCCCAGCCCCGCCTGGAGCGCCACGGAGGCCGTGTTCGTAATGGCCACCTGCGCAAAGCAGGTCTTCGCGCCCAGCCCCTCTCCCCAGGCCGCAGCCGCGCGGATCATCCGCTGCGCCAGGCCGCGCCGCCGGAATTCCGGCCGCACCGCGAGGTCGAAGATCCCGGTGAAGCGGCCATCGCAGGTGGCCGACATGGCGGCGGCCGCCCGCCCCTCCTCCTCCAGCACGAGCCAGGTGGCGGGAATGGCGAAGAGCGGTACCGCCTCCTGCTTCTCCGCCTTTCGCGCGGCGGATTGGTATTCCACCGTGCCCAGCACATCGAACCAGGTGGCATCCGGCGCGGTGAGGATCCGGACAGCCGGATCGGCCTGTGCCGCCACCCGGCCATGGGTGACATGGCTCTCATCCGCCTCGGCCCAGCCGCCCGCGCGCAGCAGCGCCTCCAGCCCCGGCGGATCGAGCGGCGCGGAGCGGAAGCGCGGCGTCATGCCGAGGCGCCGGTAATGCGCCGCTACGCGGGTGACGCGCTGCGCCAGTTCGGGATCGGGCGCGGGATCGAGGGAGCAGGCGGCATTCGCCCGCCCCGTCCCGCCCAGGAAGCTGCGCACGACGAAGGGGCCGTCGAAGACGACGCGCGGCGAAGGCAACGCGTTGAGCGTGGCGCGCTCCAGCGCATGCACGAGGGAGAGGTTCATACGGCCTCCCGCGCCAGCTCCGCCATGGCGGTCTGGTAGGTCCGGTCGAACAGCGCCTCGAGGCCAGGATTCACGCCGCGCAGCCCGGCCGCCACGCGCCCCGCCCAGCCGACATACTCGACGCGGCGCGCATGGTTCCAGGAGGCCGGCGGCGCGGAGACGATGGCGCGCAGGTTGGAGATCTTGTCGGCCAGCTTCACCATCTTGGCGGCGGCGGATTTCTTCGGCGCCTGCGAGACCTGCAGCGCCTTGCGCATCTCCTTCGGCAGGCTCTTGTCGTCGGAGACCTCGGCCACGATGCCCGCGACCTCCGCGCCGAAGCGCGCGGCCAGCGCTTCCAGCGTCACCGGCTCGGGGTCATCTGTGCTGTCCTCCACCGTGTCGTGCAGCAGGGCGGCGAGGATGGCGGCCTCCGGCGCATCGTGCTCGGCGAGGATCTGCGCCACTTCCAGCGGGTGGTTGATGTAGGGCTCGGCCGCGGCACCCTTGCGGCGATGCGTGGCATGGACGGCGGCCGCGAAGCTCGCGGCCGCCAATAGCTTCGCGCTCAAGCGCCTACCTGTTGCCCCGCTGCGGCGTCGTGATGACGCCGGTCGCGGCACCCACCGCGCCGCCCGTCAGCGCGCCGATGGCGGCACCCTGGCCGCCGCCGGCGATGGCGCCGATCGCCGCGCCCGCGCCGGCACCGATCAAGCCGCCGCCGGCGGCCCGCTGGGCGGGGTCATTGGGATTGGTGCAGGCGCCCAGGGACAGCAGGGCGCAAAGGCCGAGCGCCGTGAAAGCGTGTCGCATGATGGTCTTCTCCTTGTTTGGCGGAAACCGACCCGCCGGGCGGCGGGTTGAAGCGGCGCCGATGCTTCCCGGTCATCGGATCAATTTCCCGGATGATTGGCAATCTCCCGCTGCCGGAACAGCGGGCCCAGGGGCGGCCAGGCGCCCCGGTAGCCATCGGCCGGCACTCCCCGAGGCGGGGCACAGCCCGCCAGCAGCCCAAGCAGCAGCAAAGGGAGCACGATCTTCGGCATGGCGTGAGCGTGACGGCAAAATGGGGCGGGATCATGCCCGCCCCTGCCCCATTCATGGCCCCATTCTTGGCCCCGTTCCTGGCAGGGCGATGCCCTGCCGGTCCGGCCCTCAGGTGTTCATCGCGTCGAAGAAGTCCTGGTTCGTCTTGCTGTATTTCAGCTTGTCGGTCAGGAATTCCATCGCGTCCTGCGTGCCCATCGGGTTCAGGATGCGGCGCAGCACCCACATCTTGCTGAGCGTGCCGCGATCCACCAGCAGCTCCTCCTTGCGGGTGCCGGACTTGGTGATGTCGATCGCCGGGAAGACGCGCTTGTCGGAGAGCTTGCGGTCCAGGATCAGCTCGGAATTGCCGGTGCCCTTGAACTCTTCGAAGATCACCTCGTCCATGCGGCTGCCGGTGTCGATCAGCGCGGTGGCGATGATGGTGAGCGAACCGCCCTCCTCGATGTTGCGCGCCGCGCCGAAGAAGCGCTTGGGCCGCTGCAGCGCATTGGCGTCCACACCACCCGTCAGCACCTTGCCCGAGGAGGGCACGACGGAGTTGTAGGCGCGGCCGAGGCGGGTGATGGAGTCGAGCAGGATCACGACATCCCGCTTGTGCTCGACAAGGCGCTTGGCCTTCTCCAGCACCATCTCCGTCACCTGCACGTGGCGCGTCGCCGGCTCGTCGAAGGTGGAGGCCACGACCTCGCCGCGCACGGTGCGCGCCATGTCGGTCACTTCCTCGGGCCGCTCGTCGATCAGCAGGACCATGAGGAAGACGTCGGGGTGGTTCGCGGTGATGGACTTCGCGATGGATTGCAGCATCACCGTCTTGCCGGTGCGCGGCGGCGCCACGATCAGCGCGCGCTGGCCCATGCCGATCGGCGCGATCAGGTCGATCACGCGGTGCGTGTTGTCCTTCTGCACGCCCTTCGGCGTCTCCTGCCCCTCGATTTCCATCTTGAGGCGGCGCGTCGGGTAGAGCGGCGTCAGGTTGTCGAAGTTGATGCGGTGGCGCAGCGCCTCGGGCGGCTCGAAATTGACCGCGTTCACCTTGAGCATGGCGAAGTAGCGCTCACCATCCTTGGGCGCGCGGATCTGGCCTTCCACCGTGTCGCCGGTGCGCAGGCCGAAGCGGCGCACCTGGGCGGGGCTGACATAGATGTCGTCGGGGCCGGGCAGGAAGTTCGCCTGCGGGCTGCGGAGATAGCCGAAGCCGTCGCTGAGGATTTCCAGCGTGCCTTCGCCATAGATCGCCTGGTCGTTATCGGCGAAGGTCTTGAGGATGGCGAACATGATGTCCTGCTTGCGCAGGATGGAGGCGTTCTCGACGCCCAGCTCCTCCGCGAATGCGAGGAGTTCGGGCGGCGTCTTCGCCTTGAGTTCAGAGAGGTGCATGCAGCATCCGGAGTGTGGATCGTGGGGAAGACGCCGGGGGCGATGTCATGGGCCCCGCAATTCGTGCCGCGCGCAGGGGCTTCGGCGAATTCGGCGGTCGGGAGGGAGGGATCGGCCCGCGAAGGACCGACCGGACCAAGGTAGGCACCCCTGGCCGCCGCGTCAACGTCTCCCTGCTGCCCCCCCCCATTGGGGGGGCCTCAGCGGGGGCCGCTCAGAAGGGCTTCACGATGACCATGATGACGATGACGATCATCAGCAGCGTCGGCACCTCGTTCATGTAGCGCCAGTGCCGCTGCGGGAAGATCCGCTCGTCGCGCTCGAAGGCCTTGCGGTGCTTCGCCAGGTACATGTGGAACCAGGTCATCGCCAGCACGCAGAGCAGCTTCACGTGCCACCAGCCCGAGGTCCAGGAGACGACGCCCGGCGTCGCCACCAGCATGAGGCCGAGGAGCCAGGTGACGATCATGCTGGGGTTCATGATGGCGCGCAGCAGCAGGCGCTCCATCTTCTTGAAGCGCTCATGCTCCACCCCGCCGCCCTGCGGGATCTCGCAGTGATAGACATAGAGGCGCGGCAGGTAGAACAGCCCTGCCATCCAGGCCATCACGGCCATCAGATGGAAGGATTTGACCCAGAGATAGGCGGGGGCAAGGAAGTCCAAGGTCAGTTCCCCTTGAGGATGGCGGCGACGAAGGCATCCAGATCATCGCCCGGAAAGAGATGGCCGGGAATGCCCGCGGCGGCGGCGGCCTCGAGATCCGTCGCGCGGTCACCGATCAGGAAGCTCCCGTCCCGGCGCAGCGGGAAATGCGCGAGCCAATCCTCGATCATCCCTGGGCCCGGCTTGCGGCGGGGGCTCTCGCGGCGATAGCGCGGCGCCTCGGCCGCCGCGTGGAAGGGGCAATAGGCGAAGCCGTCGAGCCGGGCCCCGGCCGCCCGCGCCTCGTTCGCCATCCAGTGGTGCAGGCGGCCAACCGCCGCCTCGTCATAATAGCCGCGCGCCACGCCCGCCTGGTTGGTGACGATGCAGACGGCGAAGCCCGCCGCGTTCAGCCGCCGCAGGGCCGCCATCACGCCGGGTATCCAGCGCACCTCCTCGATCCGGTGCGGGTAGCCGGTATCCTCGATCAGCACGCCGTCGCGGTCGAGGAAGGCGCCCGGGCGCCGCTGGTCCGTCATCTCCATGCCACGCCGATAGCATGGCGCCCCGGCGGCGGGCAGCGCTGGCCTTCTCGCGCCGGGAGGATTAGAGGTGCGCCCATGCAGCCCGTGACCCGACGCGCCGAGATCGCCCGCAAGACCGCCGAGACGGACATCACCGCCCGGCTCGACCTCGACGGTACCGGCCGCGCCGAGATCGCGACCGGCATCGGCTTCCTCGACCACATGCTGCACGCGCTGACGCGCCACGCCCTGCTCGACCTGGCGCTGAGCGCCAAGGGCGACCTGCACATTGATTTCCACCACACGGCCGAGGATTGCGGCATCGTGCTGGGCCAGGCCATCAAGGCCGCGCTGGGTGAGAAGCGCGGCATCACCCGTTTCGGCCAATGCCTGATGCCGATGGACGAGGCGCTGGCCGAATGCGCCATCGACATCTCGGGCCGCCCCTTCCTCGCCTGGAGCGTGACCTTCACGCGTGACAAGGTGGGCGAGATGGACACGGAACTCTTCGAGGAGTTCTTCCGCGCCCTGGTGATGAATGCGGGCCTGACCTGCCACATCACCCAGAAGGCCGGCACCAACGCGCACCACATCGCCGAGGCCTGCTTCAAATCCTTCGCCCGCGCCCTGCGCATGGCCATCGAGCCCGATCCGCGCCAGCTGGGCGCCATCCCCTCCACCAAGGGCGTGCTGGAGGCCTGATGCGGAGCTGGACCGTCCATCTCCCGCCCGGCGCCGCCCGCGGCTCGGTGCCTGCCACCGGGCTCAAGCAGCCGCCGGTGCTGATTCCGGAGGGGTTCTCCTTCTGGGCCTTCCTCTTCGGCCCCTTCTGGCTGTTCCGGCATCGCGCCTGGCTGGCCGGGTTCGGGGTGCTGGTCGGCCTCGTCGTGCTGAACCTGCTGCCCGACCCCTATGGCATCGCGGCCGCGCTCGCCGCGCATCTGCTGCTCGGCTTCCAGGGCCAGGACCTGCGCCGCTGGGCGCTGGGCCGCCGCGGCTGGACGCTCGCGCATGTCGTCCAGGGGCAGGATGCCGATGGCGCGCTGGCCCGCCTGCTCCAGGCCGAGCCGCGCCTCCTGCCGCTCTACGCGGGTGAGGTGGCGCGATGAGGGTCTCCGTCATTGATCCCGGCTCGGGCAACCTCGCCTCGGTCTGCCGTGCGCTGGAACGCGCCGCCGCCGGGCCCATCACCGTCGAGATCACGCGCGAGCCGGAAACGCTGATCCACGCCGACCGCATCATCCTGCCCGGCCAGGGCGCCTTCGCCGCCTGCCGCGCCGGGCTGGACGCGCTGGAAGGCATGGTCGGCGCGCTCTATGAGCAGGTGCAGGTCCACCGGAAGCCCTTCCTCGGGATTTGCGTCGGGATGCAGTTGCTGGCCGAGCGTGGCCTGGAGCACGGCTCCACCCCCGGCCTCGCCTGGCTGCCCGGCGAGGTGGCCGAGATGGACCCCCGCGCGCCCGACGGCACCCCCCTGCCCCTGCCGCAGATGGGCTGGAACGCGCTCGACTTCACACCCGGCGCGCATCCGCTGCTGGAGGGTCTGGTCCCCGGCGATCACGCCTATTTCGTGCATTCCTACGCCTGGCGCGGCGGCGAGCCGGCGGATGTCCTGGCCACCACCGATTATGGCGGCCCTGTGCCGGCCATCCTGGGCCGCGGCAACATCGTCGGCACGCAGTTCCATGTCGAGAAGAGCGCCGGGGTCGGCCTGCGGATCCTGGCCAATTTCCTGCGATGGACGCCCCGGATGGAGCCGACGTGAGCGCCGACCCCGCCGCCACCGAGGTGCACCGGCTCGAGGTCGAGCGCGTGGACATGCTCGACCCGCATGACCTGGCCGACCTCTGCGAGGCGACCAATGCCGCCATCGTGGAGGGCGGCGGCTTCGGCTGGGTGGAGGCGCAGAGCCGCTCCGCTCTCGAACGCCATTTCCGCGGCGTGATGCTGGTGCCCGAGCGCGAATTCTTCATCGCGCGGCTGGATGGCCAGGTGGTGGGCAGCGCGCAGCTCGTCCGCCCGCCCCGCAACAACGAAGCGCAGGGCTTCGCCGCCCAGCTCACCCACGCCTTCATCGCGCCCTATGCGCGCGGCTTCGGCCTCGCGCGGCTGCTGGTGCGCCGCGTCGAGGAGCGCGCGGCGGCCATGGGCATCCGCGTGCTCAACCTCGATGTGCGCGCTACGCAGGAGAGCGCCATCACGCTGTTCGAGCGGCTGGGCTATGTGCGCTGGGGCAGCCACCCCGCCTATGCGCGCGTGGGCGGCGAGACGGTGGCCGGCTTCTTCTACTACCGCCTGCTGGAGCCGCAGCACGGCCGCAGCACGGCCGATGCCCTGGGACGGATCAAGACGTGAGCGGCTTCACCCTCTACCCCGCCATCGACCTCAAGCAGGGCCGCGTCGTCCGGCTGCAGCGCGGCGACATGGCGCAAGCCACCATCTACGCCGAGGATCCGGCCGAGCAGGCCTGCGTCTTCGCGGCCGATGGCTTTCAGTGGCTGCATGTGGTGGACCTCGACGGCGCCTTCGCCGGCAAGCCCGCCAATGCCGAGGCGGTGGCGCGCATCCTGGCCGCGGCCCCCATGCCGGTGCAGCTGGGTGGCGGCATCCGCAACATGCCGACGGTCGAGGCCTGGCTGGAGGGCGGCGTGACCCGCGTGATCCTCGGTTCCGCCGCCGTGAAGGATCCGCATTTCGTGCGCGAGGCCTGCCGGCATTTCCCGGGCCGCGTCGTCGTCGGCATCGATGCGCGCGGCGGGATGGTGGCGACGGAAGGCTGGGCCGAGACCAGCACGCTCCCCGCGCGCGACCTGGCGCTGCGCCTGGAAGATGCGGGCGCCGCCGCGATCATCTACACCGACATCGACCGCGACGGCATGCTGAGCGGCGTGAATGTCGAGCAGACGCGCGCGCTGGCCGCGGCGCTGGAGACGCCGGTCATCGCCTCGGGCGGCGTCGCCTCGCTGGCGGACCTCGAGGCGCTGAAAGCGGTGGCGGCGGATGGCATCGCCGGCTGCATCCTGGGCCGCGCGCTGTATGACGGCCGGATCGTCCCGGCCGAGGCACTGGCGCTGGCGGCGGGCTGAGCGGCGCCGTCGCGCTTGTCACCAAGCCATCGCTTGACGCACCGCGAAAAACGCCGCAATCGCCTTGCCCCAGGATCATCCGGATACCTGGACAAACCGGGAATTCATCCGTGCTCGCGCTCCGCATCATTCCCTGCCTCGATGTGAAGGAAGGCCGCGTCGTGAAGGGCGTGAACTTCGTCGCGCTGCGCGACGCGGGCGACCCGGTCGAGCAGGCCCGCGCCTATGACGCGCAGGGCGCGGACGAGCTGACCTTCCTCGACATCGGCGCCACGCATGAGAACCGGGATACGATGTATGACGTCGTCTCCCGCACGGCGGCGCAGGTCTTCATCCCGCTCACCGTGGGTGGCGGCGTGCGCAGCGTGGAGGATATCCGCAAGCTGCTGCTGGCTGGCGCCGACAAGGCCAGCATCAACTCCGCGGCGGTGAGCGACCCTGACCTGGTGCGCCGCGCGGCCGAGGCCTTCGGCAGCCAATGCATCGTCGTCGCCGTGGATGCGAAGAAGGTGGCGGAGGGCCGCTGGGAGATCTTCACCCATGGCGGCCGGCGCGAGACCGGGCTGGATGCGGTGGATTGGGCGCGCCGGATGGCGAGCCTGGGCGCCGGCGAGATCCTGCTGACCTCGATGGATCGCGACGGCACGAAGCAGGGCTTCGACCTCGACCTGCTGCGCCGCGTGGTGGGCGCGGTGCGCGTGCCGGTGGTGGCCTCGGGCGGCGTCGGCGCGCTGGATCATTTCGTCGAGGGCGCGCGGGCCGGGGCCACCGGGCTGCTGGCGGCCAGCGTGTTTCATGATGGCGTGTTCCGCATCGAACAGGCCAAGGATGCCTTGGCGGCGGCGGGCCTGCCCGTGCGCCGCGTCCGGGAGATGGCGTGATGGCGAAGGCCACGAAGAAGAAGGCGGCGAGCAAGTCGGCCAAGCCCGCGAAGGCTGGCAAGCTGCCCGTGCCGAAGAACATCCCGGCGAAGAAGGCGCGCATCCCCAAGGCGGTGCTGAAGGCCGAGGCGGCGCATCTCAAGCCGCTCACCTTGCCCGAGGATGGTGACGCCGCGGTGCTGGACCGGCTCTGGGCCACCATCGAATCGCGCCGCCTGGCCGGCGATGCCGCGACCTCGCATTCCGCGCGACTGATCGCGCGCGGCACGCCCAAGGTGGCGCAGAAGCTGGGCGAAGAGGCGGTGGAGCTGGTGATCGAGGCGGTGGCCCGCAACCGGCCCGCCATCATCAGCGAATCGGCCGACGTGCTCTACCACCTGATGCTGCTGCTGGTGGATGCCGGCATCACACCGGCCGAGGTCTGGGCCGAGCTGCGCCGGCGCGAGGGGATTTCCGGCATTGCCGAAAAGGCCTCCCGCCCCCGCCCCAAGGCGCTGCTGGCGATCGCGCAGACGACCAAGCTGCCCTGACGGGTCCGATCCTCCTCGGCGGAACGCTCAAGGTGTGAACGGGCTCCGCCGCATGGCGACCCTCACCTTCGGCTAAGGGTGACGATGTAGCGGCAATCCTCCATGCCGGAGGGGTTGTGGAATTCGCAATCGCGCGGCGTCGTCAGGTCATAGGCCAGCGCATCGCCGGGGCCGAGGGTGGTTTCCTCCTCGCCCTCGCGGATGATGAGCGTGCCGGATTCCAGCCAGACCACCTGGCCGCGCA
The DNA here is from genome assembly GCF_033547095.1 of Sediminicoccus rosea. Classification (NCBI taxonomy): domain Bacteria; kingdom Pseudomonadati; phylum Pseudomonadota; class Alphaproteobacteria; order Acetobacterales; family Roseomonadaceae; genus Sediminicoccus; species Sediminicoccus rosea. Next base: position 302,882 of record NZ_CP137852.1, read on the forward strand.
GGAAGCGGTAGGACGCCGCCGGATAGGCGATGCGCGCGCCGGGCGGCAGTTCCACCTGCACCAATTCGGGCTCCGCGCCGGGCGGCGAGAGGGCGCGGCGGCGATAGCCGGTGCCCGGGTCGGTCCAGAGCTGCTGGCTGGCGGCGCGGGAGACGCGCCCACCCCCCGCATCGCCCTCGGCGCGTGCCAGCAGGGCGGAGATGGTCAGCCCCAGCGCGCCTGAAAGGCGGCCGAGCAGGGCCGCGGTGGGGCTCGCTTCGGCCCGCTCGATCTTGCTGATCATGGCGCGCGAGACGCCGGATTCGGCCGCCAGCGTGGCGATGGACCAACCGCGCGCCTCCCGCTCGCGCCGGATGCGGCGGGCGAGGAGGTCATCCAGGTCTGTCATGATGGTGGACATGTGACCATTTTAGTGGATGATGCGGGACATGACCAGCATCGGCCACAATGGCGGTCCGCCGCTCGAAGATGAAGGGACCGCCTGGCGCGGCTGGGTCTGGCGCCGTGCCCACAAGAAGGCCTGGAAGACCCCGCCACGCGAGATCGCGCTGCGCCGCCTGGCGCGCGCGGAGGAGCTGGGGATGAGCTACAAGGAATACACGCTGGAGATCCTGGAGCGCGGAAAGTTCCTGTGATGCGGGGTCCAGCCCGGACCGTCAGACCAAGCATGGGCCCACCGCGGCCGGCGGCGCCCGGCGCTTGAGGGCGTCAATCACTCCCCGCGCAGGGGGCGGGCCATCAGCGCCGCCAGCGCGCCCTGCACGTCGAGCCGCCCTTCCAGCACCGCCACCACCGCCGCGCAGATCGGCAGTTCCACCCCGGCGGCGCGGGCGCGCTCGAGCAGGGCGGGTGCGGTGGCGATGCCCTCGGTCACGCCCGCGCGGCCGGCCAGCGCCTGCGGCAACGTCATCCCCCGCCCCAGGGCGAAGCCGAGCGAGGCGTTGCGGCTGGAATGGCCCATGGCCGTGAGGATGAGGTCGCCGAGGCCGGAAAGCCCCGCCGCGGTCTCCGCCCGCCCGCCCAGGCCGATGACCAGGCGCGAGAGTTCCGCCAGCCCGCGTGTGATCAGTGCCGCCCGCGCATTCTCGCCGAGCCCCGCGCCGGTTGAGATCCCGGCGGCGATCGCCAGCACGTTCTTCGTCGCGCCGCCCAGCTGCACGCCGAGCACATCCTCGCTGCCATAGAGCCGCAGCGCCTGGCCGGAGAGCAGCCCCTGCGCCGTGGTGACCAGCGCCGGGTCGCGCGCCGCGACCACGCTCGCCGCCGGCAGGCCCGCCGCCACCTCATGCGCGAAATTCGGGCCGGAGAGGATGCCGCCCGCCAGATCGGGTCGCGCCTCGGCCAGCACCTCCAGCGGCAGGCGCAGCGTGTCGGCCTCCAGCCCCTTGCAGACCAGCAGCAGCGGCGGCAGGCCGCGCGGCAGGCGCGCCAGCACGGCGCGCAGCGGCTGCATGGGCACGGCGAGGACGCCGAGTGCTGCGCCCTGTGGCGTCAGGTCATGCGTCACGCGCAGCGCGTCCGGGAAGGGCGCGCCCGGCAGCAGCCGGGCATTGACCCGCGCGCGCTGCATCTCCTCCGCCCGCGCCGCATCGCGCGCCCAGAGCGTCACGCCATGGCCGAGCCGCGCGGCATGGATGGCCAGCGCGGTGCCCCAGGCGCCCGCGCCATAGACGATGACCTCACTCATCGGCGATCCGCGTCAGCGCCCATCCGGCGCCCTCCTCCGCTGACAATGCTGCGCGCAGCGCCGCCAGTATGGCGCGCGCCGCTTCCTCGAAGCCATAGGGCGGATTCACGACGATGAGGCCGCAGCCATTGAGCCGCGCCGCGTCCAGCGGCTCACGCAGGTGCAGCTCGGCCGCCAGCACGTCCCGCACGCCGGATTCGGCCAGCGCGGTGTGGAAGGCGCGGCCCGGCGCGCGGCCCTTGATCGGATACCAGGCGGCCTGCACCAGCCCGCGCGCGCGGCGCGAGACCTCGGTGATGGCCGCTGTCAGCCGTTCATACTCGCCCGGCTGCTCGAAGGGCGGGTCCATCAGGACGAGGCCGCGCTTCTCCGGGAAGGGGGTGAGGGCGCGCACCGCCTCGAAGGCGTCGCGCCGGTGGACGGCCACGCGGGGATCGCGGCGGAACAGCGCGCGCAGCGTGGCGTGGTCCTCCTCATGCAGCTCGACCAGCGCGAGCCGGTCCTGCGGGCGCAGCAGGGCGGCGGCCAGCGCGGGCGAGCCGGGATAGCCGCCATCGGCGCGCACCAGCTCCAGATACTCGGCCAGCGGTCCGTCCGTGATGCCGGAGAGCTGGCCGATTCCCGCCTGCCATTCGCCCGTGCGCTGCGCCTCGTCGCTCGCCAGGTCGTAGCGCCCGATGCCGGCATGGGTGTCCAGCACGCGGAAGGCGGCCGGCTTGCGCGCCAGGGCGCGCAGCAGCCAGACCAGCAGCGCGTGCTTCATGCAATCGGCGAAATTCCCGGCATGGAAGGCGTGGCGATAGTTGATGTTCAGGCCCTCGCGCGGCGGCCGTCAGATCGGCAGGGTCGCGCCATGCGGGAAATCCTGGCCGAGCAGCGCGAGGATGGCGGCGCCCACCTCCTCCGGCTGGCGCAGCTTCGTCGGGTCCTCGCCCGGGAAGCCCGCCGCGCGCAGCTTGGTGGCGACCGGGCCCGGGTCCACCAGCGCGACCTTCAGCGGGGACATCGCGACCTCCGCCGCCCAGCAGCGCACGAGATTGGCCTGGGCGGCCTTGGCGCTGCTGTAAAGGCTCCAATAGGCCGTGGGCTCCTCCACATGCGAATCATGCAGGAAAAGCGCGCGGCCGGCGGGCGCCGCGCGCAGCGGCGGGTCGCAGGCGCGGATCAGGCGATAGGCAGCGGTGGCGTTCACCGCCAGGCTCTCGCCCCAGTCGCGCGGCGGGATGTGCCCGGCCGGCGTCAGCTTCGCCAGCAGGCCCGCCGCATGCACCAGGATGTCCAGCCGGCCGAAGCGCTGCACGATGGAGGGGCCCAGCATGTCGAGCTGGTCGGCCTCCTTGATGAAGTCGAGCGGCAGGAGCGTCGCCGCCCCGCCTGCCGCGCGGACGAGGTCATCCGTCTCCTCCAGCCCGCCCTGGCTGCGCGCCATGAGCACGACATGCGCGCCGGCCGCGGCCAGCGCCAGGGCGGTGGCGCGGCCGATGCCGCGCGAGGCGCCGGTGATGAGCGCGACCTGTCCCCGCATGGTCACGCGCCGGCCTTGAGCAGGCTGCCGCGCGCCTCGGTGTTGTCGGTGCGGTCGGTGAGCGGGATGGCGTAGTCGCCGGTGAAGCAGGCGTCGCAATAGGCCGGCGCCGCCGGGTCCCGCCCCTCGCGGCCAAGCGCGCGGTAGAGGCCGTCGATCGAGATGAAGGCCAGGCTGTCCACGCCGATCAGCTTCGCCATGGCGGCGAGGTCATGCTGCGCGGCGAGCAGCTCGCTGCGCTCCGGCGTGTCGATGCCGTAGAAGCAGGAGTTGATGGTGGGCGGCGAGGAGATGCGCATATGCACTTCGGCCGCGCCGGCCTGGCGCACCATCTCCACGATCTTCTTCGAGGTGGTGCCGCGCACGATGCTGTCATCCACCAGCACCACGCGCTTGCCCTCCAGCATGGCGCGGTTCGCGCTGTGCTTCAGCTTCACGCCGAGGTGGCGGATCTGGTCCGTCGGCTCGATGAAGGTGCGGCCGACATAGTGGTTGCGGATGATGCCGAGCTCGAAGGGAATGCCGGCCTGCACGGCATAGCCCATGGCGGCGGGCACGCCGCTGTCGGGCACCGGCACCACCACATCCGCCGCCACATGGCTCTCGCGCGCGAGTTCGGCGCCGATGCGCTTGCGCGTCTCATAGACCGGCGTGCCCTCGACCACGGAATCGGGGCGCGCGAAATAGATGTACTCGAAGATGCAGAAACGGTTCTCGGCCTTGGGGAAGGGCTTCACCGAGCGGATGCCGGCATCGTCGATGATGACGATCTCGCCCGGCTCGATGTCGCGCACGAATTCGGCGCCGACGATGTCGAGCGCGCAGGTCTCGCTGGCCAGCACCCAGCCATCGCCCAGGCGCCCCAGCACCAGCGGCCGCACGCCCAAGGGGTCACGCGCGCCGATCAGCGCGCCATTGTGCAGCGCCACCAGCGAATAGGCGCCCTGCACCTGCTTCAGCGCGTCGATCAGCCGGTCCAGCACGGTGGAATAGAGGCTGATGGCGATGAGATGGACGAAGACCTCGCTGTCCGTCGTGGACTGGAACAGGCAGCCGCGGCGCACCAGTGCGCGCTTCAGCACGGCGGCGTTGGTCAGGTTGCCGTTGTGACCGACGGCAAAGCCGCCGAACTCGAAATCGGCGAAGAGCGGCTGCACGTTGCGCAGTGCCGTCTCGCCCGTCGTCGCGTAGCGATTGTGGCCGATGGCGGCGCGGCCGGGCAGGCCGGCCATCACCTTGGCATCGCCGAAGATGTCGCCCACCAGGCCGAGGCCCTTGTGGGAATGGAACATGCCCGCGTCATCCAGCGTGACGATGCCCGAGGCCTCCTGCCCGCGATGCTGCAAGGCGTGCAGGCCGAGGGCGGTGAGCGCCGCCGCGTCCTTGTGCCGCCAGATCCCGAAGACCCCGCATTCCTCATGGAACTTGTCGTCATCACCCGGGAGGCCAAACCCAGGGGCGGCTGCGGCGGGAAGGGGCATGGGAGTGACCTTCAGCTTCGGTTTCGGGCAGGCGGACGCATCAGGTCCTCCTGCGTGGGCACGCGGCGTTCCGGCGGTGCAGCGATGCGGGGGCGATACTCCTCCGGCATCAGGCCGACAACCCACCGGGCCCCATCCACCACATAGGGCAGCGCCCGGGCCTCCTGCACGGGTTCGGGCCAGCGCTCGATGGCGGGGACGAAGAGCCCCGCGAGCACATAGGCCAGGACCGCGATGAAGGCGCCACGCGCCAGACCGAATATGGCGCCCAGGGAACGATCCACACCCCCCAGAGGGCTGCGCTGCACGCTGCCCGCCAATGCGTGGATGAGCAGCTTCAGCACCACCAGCACCACCAGGAAGACGCCGCCTACCGCCACGCCATCGGCCAGCCAGTCGGGCTCGATCGTCCCTTCCATGAGGGGCTTGATGTGGTCGAGCAGTGCGAAGCCGGCCAAAGCCGCGCCGATCCAGGCGGCGATGCCCAGGAACTCCCGCACGAAGCCGCGCAGGAAGGACAGGATGGCGGAGGCCACCATCACGAGGAGAAGGATGCCATCCGCCCAGGTCATGCTGCGCTGCCATGTAGCGGGGGCAGCGATTCCTGTCACCTTGGGGTCATTCGCGCGTCCGCTTCAGCGTCCCGGCGGCGAAGGGGGCCACCAGATCGGCCAGGTGGCCCACCTCGGTCAGGCGCAGGCCCTCGATGGCGGCGGGCGGCTTGTTGCCGCGCGCGACCCTCCGCGGCAGCACCGCGGCGGAGAAGCCGAGCTTCTGCGCCTCGCGCAGGCGCTGCTCCGCCTGGGAGACCTGCCGGATCTCGCCCGAAAGGCCGACCTCGCCGAAATACACGGCGTCGGGGTCGGTCGGCCGGTCGGTGATGGCGGAGGTGAGTGCCGCCGCCACGGCCAGGTCCGCCGCCGGCTCATTGATCCGCAGGCCGCCCGCGATGTTCAGATAGACGTCGGATTGCCCGAAGCTGAGCCCGGCGCGGGCCTCCAGCACGGCCAGCAGCATGGAGAGCCGCCCGCCCTCCCAGCCCACCACCTGCCGGCGGGGGGAGCCGCCATTGCTGGGCGAGAGCAGCGCCTGCACCTCCACCAGCACCGGCCGCGTGCCCTCCAGCCCGGCGAAGACGGCCGAGCCCGAGATGTTGCCCCGCCGCTCGGCCAGGAAGAGCGCCGAGGGGTTGGTGACCTCGACCAGGCCGCCCTCGGTCATTTCAAAAACGCCGATCTCGTCGGTCGCGCCGAAGCGGTTCTTGGTGGCCCGCAGGATGCGGAACTGGTGGCCACGGTCGCCTTCGAAATAGAGCGTGGCGTCCACCATGTGCTCCAGCACGCGGGGGCCGGCCAGCGTCCCCTCCTTCGTGACGTGCCCCACCAGCACCAGCGCGAAGCCGCGCGCCTTGGCGCAGCGGATCAGCTCCGCCGCGCAGGTCCGCACCTGCGCCACGGTGCCGGGCGCCGAATCCAGCGCGTCCAGCCACATGGTCTGGATCGAATCGATGACGACGAGGGTCGCCTCCGTCTCGGCCTCCAGGCTTGCCAGGATGTCGCGCAGGGCGGAGGCGGCGGCGAGCGCCATGGGGGCCTCGGCCAGGCCCAGGCGGCGCGCGCGCATCCGCACCTGGGCCACCGCCTCCTCGCCCGAGATATAGAGCACGCGCTTGCCCGCCATCGCCATGCGTGCGGCGGCCTGGAGCAGGATGGTGGATTTGCCGATGCCCGGATCGCCGCCCACCAGCACCGCGGAGGCCGGGACGAAGCCGCCGCCCAGCACGCGGTCCAGCTCGGCGATGCCCGTCAGGTGTCGGGGCGGCGGGGCGCTCTCCCCCGCGAGGCCGACGAAGCTGATGCCCCGCCCGGGCGGGGCCTTGCCGGCGGGCCCCGGCGCGCGGGGGGCCGTGCTCTCCTCGACCAGGGTGTTCCATTCGCCGCAGCCATCGCAACGGCCCTGCCACTTTGGGTGCGTTGCGCCGCAGGATTGGCAGGTGAAGCGGGTGCGGTCCTTGGCCATGCGATGGAACATAAATAGAACGCAACCGCCCCGCAAGGGCGCCGGGCCGATAGGCGGCGCCGATGGGTGGCGTCGCCGGAACAGATTGGCCGCGCCCCCGAATGCGGCCTAGCTTGCGTTCATCGGAGCGGCGGTCCCGCCCACCGAGACGGACCCGAAGGAGCGACTGAGATGAGAAAGCACCTGTTCACCGGCCTGGCCGCCGCCGCGATCGGCATCCTGCCCCTCGGCGAGGCTTCGGCCCAGGGCAACTCCTACTGCAACGGCATGGTCCAGGCGGCGAGCTTCTACAGCACGACCCACGCCACCCCGACGCGCAGCACCGTCTCCTACTTCGTGATCATCCAGAGCATGGTCGAGCAGTCGCTGCAGATCGAGGTGACCTTCCGCGACACGCGGAACATCGTGATCCCCGGCGGTGGTGGCCCGCATGGCCGCCGCCTCGGCCCCTGGGGCACCTCGCAGCCGATCCAGATCGGCGTGGCGACGCTGGCCAATCCCTCGGGCACCGGCGGGCTGAACGTGCCGCATGACCTGGCCGCCGGCACCACGGTCACCTGCCGGGTCCTGCACCGCTCGGGCGCCTGAGTCCGGCCGGCCACCCCTCCTCGGGATGAGTAGCCGCAAGGCGGCTCGTCCGAGCAGGTCGTCGCGCCACTTCCCCATCCCAGGCGCGGCGGCAACCCCGGCGGGGTGATCCCCCCCATTGGCCCCGCCGGGGGCCCTGTTTCCGGGCGGCCTCAACCCATGCGGCACGAGGCGCCGAGGCCGCGCAGCAGCGTCTCGGGCGGCAGGCCGGCGGATTGCTCCTCCGGCAGGCGGAGCGCGAAGACCGTCTGGCCCTGGCGCACCAGCATCAGCGGCAGGCCCATCTGCGGCCGCCCGCCGCCCGTCATCAGCACGGGCTGCAGCAGGATCGCCTCGCCGGTGCGATTGGCGACGGCCACGCTGATGCCCGTCGCGGCGCGGCCCGGCGCGTGCTCATGCCATTTCGGGCTGACGGCCAGCACCTCCACGCGGCCCCCGCACAGGGTGCTCGCGCCCAGGGCGGGGCCGGCGAGAAGGCAGGCGAAGGCCGAGAGGGCCAGAATGCGGCGCATGGGATCGCTCCATCCAACTGAGAACGTTCCCGTCCTATGGGATGAAGGTTAACCGCCGCCTAAGCGCGGCCTGGCCTCAATCGCCGCGCAGCGCCGCCCCGGCGGCGAGCGGCGCGAGCGGGGCCGCCAGCGCCAGGATCGCGGCTTCCAGCAGCAGGTAGGGGCGGGGCGGCAGGCCGCTCGCCGCCGCCTCGATGGCCGCCGCGCCGAAGATCACCGCGGGGATGGAAAGCGGCAGGACCAGCAGCGGCAGCAGTACGCCGCCGCGCCTGGCACCCAGCGTCAGCGCCGCGCCCGCCGCGCCGAAGACCGAGAGGATGGCCGAGGCGAGGCCGAGCGCCAGCATCGCGGCGGGCCAGGCCTCGGTCGGCAGGTTGAGCAGCGCGGCCGCCAGCGGCGTGGCCAGCACCAGGGGGATGCCCGTGGTGATCCAGTGCCCCAGCGCCTTCACCGCCGCGATGCCCGCCGGATGCAGGCCCGAGAGCAGGAGCTGGTCGAGCGAGCCATCCTCCGCCTCCGCGCCGAACAGCCGGTCGAGCGGCAGCAGCGCCGCGAGCAGGGCGGCCGCCAGCAGCACGCCGGGAGCGAGGCGGGCCAGCAGCTCGGGCGAGGGGCCGACGCCGAAGGGGAACATCGCCGCCACCAGTACGAAGAACATCACGGCCGAGAGCGTATCGGCCGGGTGGCGGATGGCGAGGCGCAGCTCGCGGAGCAACAGCGCGATCACAGCCGGAGCTCCCGTGCGTCGGGCAGCGGCAGGGGCAGGTGAGTCGCCGCCAGGATCATGCCGCCCGCGGCGCGATGCGCGGCGAAGAGCGGCCCGAGGCGCGCGACCGAGGCCGCGTCCAGCCCGACCGAGGGCTCGTCCAGCAGCCAGAGCCGGGCGGGCGCCAGGGCCAGCCGCGCCAGCGCCAGCCGCCGCTTCTGGCCGGAGGAGAGCACCCGCGCCGGCAGCTCGGCCAGCGGCGTGAGGTCCAGCGCCTCCAGCGCCGCCGCCACCTCGCCGCCCCAGAGGCGCGCGAAGAAGGAGAGGTTCTCGCGCGCCGTCAGCGCGGGCTTCAGCGCATCCTGGTGGCCGATGTAGCGCGTGCGCGCGCCATGCGCCGGCAGGTCCGCCAGACAATCGGCGCCATCCCAGGCCAGGCTTCCTTCCGCCGCCGGAATCAACCCCGCGAGCAGCCGCAGCAGGGAGGATTTGCCCGCGCCATTGGCGCCGGTCAGCAGCAGGGCCTCGCCTGGGGAAACCGCGAAGGACAGGCCGGCGAAGACAAGGCGTTCCGACCGCCAACAGGCCAATTCTCGCGCTTCGAGCAGGGCGGCCTCCATGGACCTCTCCACAAGGCCATGCTTAAAAGCGCGGCGCAAGAGTGAGGAAGAAAATCATGAACGGGACCGACACCCTGAAGACGGCGCGCCAGCTCTCCGTGGATGGCAAGACCTACCACTACTTCAGCCTGCCTGAAGCGGCCAAGCAGATCGGCGACATCTCGCGCCTGCCCTTCTCGCTGAAGGTGCTGCTCGAGAACGTGCTGCGCTTCGAGAATGGCCGCAGCTACACGGTGGATGACGCGAAGGCGATCGCCGAATGGGTGCAGGCCGGCCATTCCGAAAAGGAAGTCCCGTTCAAGCCGGCCCGCATCCTGCTGCAGGACTTCACCGGCGTCCCCGCCGTGGTGGACCTCGCCGCCATGCGCGACGCGCTGCTGAACCTGGGCGGTGACCCGCGCAAGGTGAACCCGCTGGTCCCCGTGGACCTCGTGATCGACCACTCGGTCATGGTGGACGTCTCGGGCAGCGCCAGCGCGCTGCAGAAGAACGTGGACATCGAGTTCGAGCGCAATGGCGAGCGGTACGAGTTCCTGCGCTGGGGCCAGGAGGCCTTCAACAATTTCCGCGTGGTCCCGCCCGGCACCGGCATCTGCCACCAGGTGAACCTGGAATATCTGGGCCAGGTCGTCTGGACCAACAGCGTGGCGGGCGAGACCTATGTCTATCCCGACAGCTGCTACGGCACGGACAGCCACACGACGATGATCAACGGTCTGGGCGTGCTGGGCTGGGGTGTCGGCGGCATCGAAGCCGAGGCCGCGATGCTCGGCCAGCCCATCGCCATGCTCATCCCCGACGTGATCGGCTTCAAGCTCTCCGGCAAGCTCAAGGAAGGCGTGACCGCCACCGACATGGTGCTGACCGTGACCCAGATGCTCCGCAAGAAGGGCGTGGTCGGCAAGTTCGTCGAATTCTTCGGCCCCGGCCTCGCGCATATGCCGCTGGCCGACCGCGCGACCATCGCGAACATGGCCCCCGAATACGGCGCCACCTGCGGCTTCTTCCCCGTGGACGAGATGACGCTGAGCTACCTCACGCTCTCGGGCCGTGACGAGCACCGCATCAAGCTGGTGCGCGAATACTGCAAGGCGCAGGGCATGTTCCGCGACGAGAACACGCCCGACCCCGTCTTCACCGACACGCTCGAGCTCGACCTCTCCACCGTCGAGCCTTCGATGGCCGGCCCGAAGCGCCCGCAGGACCGCGTGGCGCTGGTCAATGTCGGCGCCTCCTTCGCCAAGGACCTCGCCGCCGGCGCCATGGGCGTGCCGGGCGACGAGGCGAACAAGCGCGTGAAGGTGGCCGACGCGAATTTCGACCTCGGCCATGGCGATGTGGTGATCGCCGCCATCACCTCCTGCACCAACACCTCGAACCCCTATGTGCTGGTCGCCGCCGGGCTCGTGGCACGTAAGGCGCGCGCCAAGGGCCTGAAGCCGAAGCCCTGGGTGAAGACCTCGCTCGCCCCCGGCAGCCAGGTGGTGACGGATTACCTGGACGCCGCCGGCCTCTCGGCCGACCTGGACGCCATCGGCTTCCAGACGGTGGGCTATGGCTGCACCACCTGCATCGGCAATTCCGGCCCGCTGCCGGATGCGATGGTGGACGCCATCGAGGAGAACAAGCTGGTGGTCGCCGGCGTGCTCTCGGGCAACCGCAACTTCGAGGGCCGCGTGCACGCCAATGTGCGCGCGAACTACCTCGCCTCGCCGCCGCTGGTCGTCGCCTATGCGCTGGCCGGCACGGTGAAGCTCGACATGGGCAAGGATCCGATCGGCATCGGCAGCGACGGCAAGCCCGTCATGCTGGCCGACATCTGGCCCACCCAGGAAGAGGTGAACGCCACCGTCCATGAGGTGCTGACGCGCAAGATGTTCATGTCCCGCTACTCGGACGTGTTCAAGGGTCCGAAGCAGTGGCAGGCCATCAAGGTGGATGCGGGCAGCGACACCTATCGCTGGAATGCCGGCTCCACCTACGTGCAGAACCCGCCCTATTTCGAGGGCATGACCATGGATGTGAAGCCGCTCGCCTCCGTGCAGGGCGCGCGGGTGCTGGGCCTGCTGGGTGACAGCATCACGACGGACCACATCTCGCCCGCGGGCAACATCCGCAAGACCAGCCCGGCCGGCGAATATCTGCTGGAGCACCAGGTCCGCCCGGCCGACTTCAACAGCTACGGCGCCCGCCGCGGCAACCACCAGGTCATGATGCGCGGAACCTTCGCCAATATCCGCATCAAGAACGAGATGGTGCCCGGCATCGAGGGCGGCATCAGCAAGCACTACCCCTCGGGCGATGTCGCGCCGATCTATGACGTGGCGATGCGCTACAAGGAGGAGGGCGTTCCGCTCGTGGTCTTCGGCGGCAAGGAATACGGCACCGGCTCCTCCCGCGACTGGGCGGCCAAGGGCACCTTCCTGCTGGGCGTGAAGGCCGTGATCGCCGAGAGCTTCGAGCGCATCCACCGCTCGAACCTGGTGGGCATGGGCGTGCTGCCGCTCGTCTTCAAGGAGGGCGAGAACCGCCAGACGCTCGGCCTCAAGGGCGATGAGAAGGTGGACATCCTCGGCATCGAGAACCTGAAGCCGCGGATGATGCTGGACGTGGTGATCACCCGCGCCGATGGCAGCGTGGTGAAGACGCAGGTGCTGTGCCGCGTGGATACCGCCGACGAGGTGGAATACTACCGCAATGGCGGCATCCTGAACTACGTGCTGCGCGAGATGGCCAAGGCCGCCTGATCGCGCCCTGGCCGGTGGCCGCGCGGCCTTACCGCGCGGCCATCTGCATCCGCGGCAGGATGAAGCCGTGCGCCGCGAAGACGGTGTTCCCGTAGTCGTTGATGCGCGGATACCAGACGCGGATCTGCGTCCAGTCATTGCCGGGCGAGACGTCGATCACCGGCTGGTCCTGCGCGATGCGCCCGCGCGCGGCACCGCTCGCCCAGTTCGCATGGTCCACCCGGATCTCCCGCGCGGAGACGACGCGCGAGACGACGGCCACATGGCCCGTCGGCAGGCGGCGGGTGCGCGCCAGCACGATGACGCTGCCCGGCGAGGGGCGCCGCGCGCGGGTGTAGCGCCCGGCCGCCGCATCCCACCATTGCCAGGCATCGCCACGCAGCTCGATGCCTGAGCGCGCGCGCGCATAGGGCACGCAGGAGAGCTGCATGTCCGGGCCCATCCCCGGCACGCCCGAGGGCGTGGGCGCGCGCGAAGTGCCGCAACCCGCCAGCGCGGATAGCGCGATCAGCCCCAACCAGCGCCGACGGCTGGCGTGGAAGACGCTCGTCACCTGTAGAAACCCCCAAAGCCGCCTCCCCCGAGGCAGCCGGATGATTTTACCGGAAACCGGCGTGCGAAAAAAGCGCGATCATTCGGCTGGCTGGAAGTCGAGCGCGAGGGGGCCGATCCCGGGGCCGATCCACTGCTCGGCATAGCCCACGGCGCCGCTCTCGCGCTCGGCCCAGAAGCGGTTCACCACGGGCGAGAGACCGGGGACGCGGCAGCGCTCCTCCACCAGGATGTAGCCATCCTCCGTCTCGGCCGCGCGCAGCCGGCAATCGAAGGAGAGGCCGAAGCGCATGCTGGCGGGGTCGCGCGAGGCGCCGGAGACATCCACGAGGCGCCGGGTTTCCGCCGTGCGCGTCAGCAGCGCGCGCGGGTCGGTCAGCGGGTCGGGGCCGTCGAAGCGGGTGGCCATCACCATCTGCGGCAGGCCGGCGGTCCCGACCACGCGCGCGCCATCCGTTGCCACCACCACGCCGCCGGGCGCGCGCCACATGCGCCGCGTGCCTTGCTGCTGGATCAGCACCGCGCTGGCGCGCCGCCGGCCGAGCGCGAGGCGCAGCACCTCGCCGCTCTCCTCCGCCTCGGCGCTCTCGATCTCGGCGATGGCCAGGCGGTCTGGCTCGCCGCCCGGCAGGAACCCGCCGAAGGTCGAATCGCTGGTGCAGCCGGCCAGGGCGAGGAGGGCGATGGGCAGGAAAGCGCGCATGCCGGATGATGCGAACACGCCCCGGTTGTGTCGAGGGGATTTCGCCCTGCCGCGGGGAGGCTGGACGCACCGCCGCAAAAGCCGCAGAGAAACGCGCCATGTCGCCCCTGAACACCGCCCGTCGCATCGTCGTGAAGATCGGATCCGCCCTGTTGGTGGAGCAGGCGGAGCCGCGCCGCGCCTGGCTCGAATCGGTCGCCGCCGACATCGCCGCCTTCCGCGCGCGCGGGACGGAGGTGGTGGTGGTCTCCTCCGGCGCCGTCGCCTTGGCGCGCGGCACGCTCGGCCTCACCCGCAAGACGCTGCGCCTGGAGGAGAAGCAGGCTGCCGCCGCGGTCGGCCAGATCCGCCTCGCCGGCGCGTGGGAGCAGGCGCTGGCCGGCCAGGGGCTGCGCGCCGCGCAATTGCTGCTGACGCTGGAGGACAGCGAGGATCGCCGCCGCTACCTCAATGCCCGCGCCACGCTGGCCACGCTCGCCGAGCTCGGCTGCGTGCCCGTCATCAACGAGAATGACACGGTGGCGACGGCGGAGATCCGCTTTGGCGACAATGACCGGCTGGCCGCCCGCGTGGCCGAGATGATCTCGGCCGATGCGCTGATTCTTTTCTCCGACATTGACGGCCTCTACACCGCCGACCCCCGCAAGGACCCCGCGGCCCAGCACCTGCCCGTGGTGGAACGGCTGACGGATGAGATCATGGCCATGGGGGGCGAACCGCCTCCTGGCTATTCCTCCGGCGGCATGCGCACCAAGCTCATCGCGGCGCGCATCGCGACGGGGGCGGGCTGCGCCATGGCGATCGCGATGGGCCATGCGCCGCACCCGCTGAAGCGCCTCTCCGAGGGCGAGCGCTGCACCTGGTTCCTCGCCTCGCCCGAGGGGCGTACGGCGCGCAAGCGCTGGATCGGCGGCAGCCTGCAGCCGCTTGGCGTGCTGGTGGTGGATGCGGGTGCCGCGCGCGCGCTGCAGCGCGGCGGCTCCCTGCTGCCGGCCGGCGTGCGCGCCGTGAGCGGCGATTTCTCCCGCGGCGATCCGCTCAGCGTGCAGGACGAGGCGGGGCGCGAGCTGGCGCGCGGGCTTTCCGCCTATGACGCGGCGGATGCCGTGCGCATCGCCGGGCACCGCAGCGCCGAGATCGAGGCCATCCTCGGCTGGCGCGGCCGGGACGAGCTGATCCACCGCGACGACATGGTGCTGGCCGAGCAGGAGACTCGCTGATGTTCAACGCCTTCCTGATGGGCGTGGTGGAGGGGCTGACCGAGTTCCTTCCCATCTCCTCCACCGGCCACCTGATCCTGCTGGGGGAGTTGCTGGATTTCCAGGGCCCGCCTGGCAAGGTCTTCGAGATCTCGATCCAGCTCGGCGCCATCCTCGCCGTCATCCTCGTCTTCTGGCGCAAGCTGTGGGACGTGGCCCGCGGCATGTGGAAGCCGCGCACGCCCGAGCGCTATTTCGCGGTGAACATCGCGCTCGCCTTCCTGCCGGCAATGGTGATCGGCGCCACGCTGCACGGCACCATCACGGCGCTGCTGTTCAACCCCTGGGTGGTCAGCATCGCGCTGATCGTCGGCGGCATCGCGATCATCGTGATCGAGCGCACCATTCGCGTGCCCACCATTCGCTCCGTGCCGGAGATCGGGCCGCTCGCCGCCATCCTCATCGGCTTCGGCCAGGCGCTGGCGATGATCCCGGGCACCTCGCGCTCGGGGGCGACCATCATCACCGCGCTGCTCTGCGGCGTGGACCGCAAGACGGCGGCGGAGTTCAGCTTCATCCTCGCGATCCCGACCATGCTGGCGGCGGCGGCCTATTCGCTGCTGAAGGCGCGCAACGAGCTCTCCCTGGAGGGAATCGGCCAGATCGGCATCGGCTTCGTCACCGCCTTCGTCGTCGCGCTGGTGACGGTGCGCGCGGTGCTGGCGGTGATCAGCCGCATCGGCTTCACGCCCTTCGGCTGGTACCGCATCGTCATCGGCACGGTGATGTTGGTCGCGCTCAGCCTGGGCTGAGCGCGCCCGCGCAACCGTGGCGGGCCATGCGGCGTTCTCCGTGGGATGGCAGCCAAGGGTGGCTGCCCCGCCGGAGGTTCCGACCATGCGTCTCTCCCTTGCCGCCCTGCTTGCCCTGCCGCTGCTCGCGGCCTGCACCGTCAACAACCCGCCTGCCGCCACGCCCATCGTCGTGCAGGAGCGGCCGGTGCAGCCCCAGGTGGTGATGCCGCCGCCCGTCGTCCTGCAGCGCTACTGAGCGGGTGGGGCGCGCGATGCGAGCCTCCTTCATCCTGGCGGCGGGCCTTCTGGCCCTGCCCGCCGGGGCGCAACCCTGGCCCGGCCCCGGCGCCGCGGCGCCGCCGGACAGCATCGCCGAGCAGCAGCGCGAGATGCGGCGCCTGGGCGAGCCCTCCGTTCCCCTGCAGAACCGCGACAGCCGCCAGATTGACGCGCTGGGCGAGCTGGCCGGCCCGCGTGAATGGCTGAAGGAAGCACAGGTGGCGATCCGCGCGGGCCAGATCGGCCTGGCGAACGAGTTGCTCGAGCGCACGGCCACGCGCCTGTTGACCCGCAGCACCGACCCCGCCCGCGCCGGCGAGCCGATGCGCGACCCGCGCCTCGGCTATATCTCCGACGCCCGCCAGGCGCTGTTCCGGCGGGATCGTCGCGGGGCCGACGGGCTGATCGAGCTGGCGATCCAGGCCCCCTGACGGGGCATGGACCGCCTGCCACAAAACTGTCACTCCCCAAGCGGCCGGGCTGCTTCTATGCGCTGTGACGACCAGCATGGGGATTTCGCGTGGATATCAGCTTCGAGCAGTTGCCCTCGGGCGTCGCCGTCATCCGGCTCAAGGGCCGGCTGGACATCATGGGCGCGATGAAGATCGACGTGCAGTTTTCCGCCGTCACCGCCGCCAACCGGGCCGTGGTGGTGGATCTGGGCGGAGTCGAGTTCCTCGCCTCGATGGGCCTGCGCACGCTGATCATGGGGGCCAAGTCCATGCGCAGCAAATCCGGCCGCATGGTGCTCTACCGCCCGATTCCCCTCGTCGAGGAGGTCCTGGTGACCAGCGGCACCACGACCCTCATCCCCATCGCGCATGACCTGGCCGAAGCGGAGGCCCAGGCCCAGGCCCAGGCGTGACCATCCGCGCGCTGCATCTCCGCGCCGAATTGGCGGAGATGCCGCGCCTCGCGGATTGGGTCGCGGCGCAGGCGCCCGGCCTCGGGCTGACGGAGCGGCAGCTTTACGCCATCCAGCTCTGCCTGGAGGAGGTGGTGGCGAACCTCGTCATGCATGCCCGCCCCGCCACGGCGCGCGGCATCTCGGTCACGGTGCGGATCGAGCCGGCGCCGCTGCGCGTGACGGTGGAGGATGACGCCCTGCCCTTCGACCTGACGGTGGCCGCGCCGGCGGGCCCGCCCCCTTCCCTGGAAGCGGCGACGCCCGGCGGCCTCGGCCTCGGGCTGGTCACGGCCTATACCACCGCGCGCGAATACCGGGCGGAGGCGGGGCGCAACCGGCTCGTGCTGCATTTCGGCTGAGCCGAAGTCAGCCCCAGGCGTCGCGATGGAAGCGATACCCCTCGCCCTCGCGCGCGAGATGCCCGGTGGCCGGGAAGGGGAAATGATAGCCGGTGACGCGGATGCGGTCCGTCGCCGCCATGTCGAGGATGCGCCGCCGGCTGGCCCCTGCCGCCGCGCCGTCGAAGTCGAACAGCGAGGCATAGTCGGGGCGGCGGGCGAAGAGCTCGGGCCGGTGGGTGATGTCGGCCAGCACCAGGAACTGCTCACCGCCATCGCTCACGCGGAACACGGTATGGCCGGGCGAATGGCCGAAGGCCGGCACGCTGGTGATGCCGGGCGAGACCTCGGCGCCCGGGGCGAAGCGGCGGATGCGGCCCTGATAGGGCGCGAAGCGGCGCGCGACATTGGCGAAGTTCACCCGCTGCCCCTGCGGGCTGCGGCTTTCATTCGCCGCATCGCTCCACCAGGCGAATTCCTCGGCGGCGATGGCGATCTCGGCGTTCGGGAAGGCGGCCGCGCCCTCGGCGGTGGTCAGGCCGTGGATATGGTCCTGGTGGCAATGGGTGACGATGACGAGCCCGACGCGCGCGGGATCCAGCCCCGCCGCCGCCATGTTGGCACCAAGCCGCCCGGCGGTGGGCGTGAGCTGCCCGCCCGTGCCGGCATCGAAGGCGATGAGCAGCCGGCCCGTGTCCACGAAGGTGACGTTGTAGGGCCCGATGTAATGATCCGTCGGCAGGAAGGATTCCGCCAGAACGGCGCGCACCGTGTCAGCGGGCGCGTTCAGCACCAACCCCTCGATGTTGCGGCGGGCGAAGCCGTCCGAGATGGTGGTGACGGTGAAGCCGCCCACCCGGAAGCGGAACCAGCCCGGCGCCTGTGCGACCGGCGCGGTCGCTGGCGCCTGGGCCAGGGCGGGGGCCGCCGCGAGCAGGGCGGGCGCGGCGAGCAGGGGGCGGCGGCGCAGGGTCATCATGGTTCCTCCCGTGTTGCGAGGGAGCATGAAACCGCGCGCCGCGCTGGTCCAGCGGTTCAATTCAGCTTCTTTGCCCGCTCCGCCTCGTGCAGATAATCCTCGGTCGTCTTGGTCTTCGGGCGCTCGGTGGTGGCATAGGGGTCGAGCGCGGCGTTTGTCGCCGCTGTCACGCGGCAATCCTCGCAGAGGTCCAGCATCGCGAGGCGCGCCGGGTCCTGGAACATCCAGTGGCCGGAGGCGACGAGCTTCGCCTTCACCCGCTCGACGCTCGACTTCATGCCGAAGAGCTTGCCGCAGGAGGGGCATTCCGCCGGCGGCTCCTCCTTCACCACCATCGGCCGCGCGGCCTCGGGCGCGAAGTTCAGGCGCGGTTCCAGCGTGATCACCTTCTCCGGGCAGGTCACGGCGCAGAGGCCGCATTGCACGCAGGCATCCTCCAGGAAGCGCAGCTGCGGCGTGTCCGGATTGGCGGTGAAGGCCGAGGTCGGGCAGACCATGGTGCAGGAGAGGCAGAGGGTGCAGCCCTCGGTGTCCACCTTGGCGAGGCCGAAGGGCGCCTTCTCCGGCATCGCCACCTGGGTCGCGGTGGCCCCGCTCGCGCCATGCAGGGCGCGGAAGGCCTGGCGCATCACCTCGCGCGGGGCGCCGAGCGGCAGGAAGCTATCCGCCGTCCAGCGGGTGCGCAGCGGCTTCAGCGCGGACAGCGCCTCGCCCAGGGTGAAGGGGTCATCCGTCTCGATCGCGGCGGCGCGGGCGCCCAGGCCCATGCCCTCCAGCGCGGCGTTGAGATAGTCGAGGTTGCGGAACACGCCCTCGGTCCCGTGGCCGCGCCGCGCCGGCATCAGCAGGCGCAGCCCAGCCGCACCCCAGGCGAAGGCGCCGGCCAGCAGCGAGAGATCGAGCTGACTCACCTCATTCACGCGCAGCGGCAGCACGCGGGCGGGCAGGCCTTCGCCATGGCGGGCGAGGGCATCGATCAGCGCCTCGCCATGCGCGTCGTCATGAATGAGCAGGATGGGATCGCGCCCGCCGGCCTCGGCGAAGCCCAGCAGCATGGCGCGCATGCGCCGCGCCAGCGCATCGGCGGTGGGCAGCGCGTATTGGATGGCGCCGGTCGGGCAGACGGCGGCGCAGGCGCCGCAGCCGGCACAGATCTCGTTGGAGACGTTCACCCAATCCTTGCCGGAGGGCGTGATGGCGCCGGTCGGGCAGAGGTCCAGGCACCGCGTGCAGCCGGTCTTCTTGTTGCGGTTATGCGCGCAGAGCCCCTGCTCGAAATTCACGAAACGCGGCTTGTCGAAGGTGCCGACCAGCTCGCCCGCCGCCGCCATGGCCTTGGCCACCGCCACCGCGTCATTCGGATCAGCGCGGAGGTAGCCCTGGCGCGTCTCGTGGAAGAGGGCGGGGCGGCCGGAGAGGTCCAGGATCACGTCGCAGCGGCTCTGCGTGCCGTTTTTGCCCTCGCCCCAGAGATAGGTGCCGCGCGAGGCGGGCGAGGCGGCGGAGGTGTCGTCCACCACCACGGTGAAATCGCCGAGATGCCCGGTGGCCGAGCGCGCGCGGCCACGCAACACCGGGAATTCCACCCGGCGGGCGGGGGTCACCGGCTCCTCGCCGGTCAGCAGCACGGTGATGTCGAGCTTGTCCGAGAGGGCGCGCGCCGCCTCCAGCGCCACCGCATCGCGGCCCAGGATCAGCGCGATGCCCTGGCTGGTCATCGACACCAGCGAGATGCCCGGCAGCGGCACGGCGGCGGCGGCCAGCAGGCCCGCCATCTTCGGCCCCGCCTCGCCGCCCTCGGCGCTCCAGCCGCCATGCTCGCGGACGTTCACGAAGTCGAGCGGGGCGTCGAATCCCACTTCTTCGGCTTCCTGCGCGAAGAGCGGCGCCTCCTGCGTGCAGGCGACGGTGACCGGGCGGTTCTCGCCCAGAGCCTTGAGGAAGCGGTCCATCTGGCTGCGGCAGAGATGCTCGGCGGTGCGCAGCTCGGCCCCCTGGGCGGCGCAGCCCTTGGCGAGGGCCTTGCCGTCCAGCGTCATCGTGTCCTCGCAGGAGCACACAAAGGCGATGCGCGATGCGGTCATCAGGGCTGGCTTCCTTCCCGGCGGCGTTGCGGGCGCTTATATCCTTACACGCAAGTCAGGATAGATGGGGGGACCCCAACCGTGCATACCGGCCACCAGGGAGGGGGCGACACCCTGCCGCCACTGCCCAGCCTCTTCGCGCCCGTGATGCTGCGCGAGGGGGGCGATGCCATGGCCCGCGCGGTGGAACTGGCGCCCGAGGGGGCTTCGCCCATCGCCAGCGGGGCCGGCACGCTGGTCTGGGTCCGCGCCCTGAACCGTGCCGAGGCGGCGGTGGTGCTGGAGCCCGACCGGCCGCTCGGCCCCGCGCGCCTTGCCTATCTCGCCGCCGCCAATGCCCTGGCCGATACGCTCTCGGCCATCGCCCCGCCCGAGCTGCCGGTCACCTGGCGCTGGCCAGGCACGCTGGCCGTGAATGGCGGCGTGGTGGGGCAGATGCGCCTCGCCTTGCCCGAGGGCGCAACCGAGGACGCCATCCCCGACTGGATGGTGGTGGGCTTCGAGCTGCGGCTCGCTTGGCCGGAATCGGTGACGCCGGGCGAGCGCCCGGGCGAAACCTCCCTCCAGGAGGAAGGCTTCGAGGACCTCACTCCCGCCGGGCTGACCGAGGCCTGGGCGCGGCATCTGATGGCCAACATGGATGAGTGGAACGCCCGCGGCCCGCGCCGCGTGGCCGAGAAATACCTGGCCCGGCTGGAGGAAGCGGCGGGCGAGAAGGGCGTGAAGCGCGGCATCGACCCCAACACGGGCGCGCTGGTGATCCACCGCGAGGGGGGGCGCGAGACATGGCCCATCTCCTGAGAACCCTGCGCCTCGACCCCTCCGACACGCTGATCTTCCCCCGCGCGGCGGAGCCTGGCGAATGGGCCGTGCCCGGCGGCTTCCAATTCTGGGATGACGCGCCCGAGGCGCTTTCCGGCAAGCGGCAGCAGGCCTTCCGCAGCGGCTTCCTGGGGCTGTCCAGCTTCGGCTGGTCCACCCTGGTCGAGGTGGCCGAGATCGCGCCCGAAACCCGCGCCGAGGTGCTGGAATCGCTGGCCGCCCATATCCAGGCCGAGCATGGCGCGCCCGACCGCGACGCCGCCCGTGCGGCGGCGGCCGAGGAGCTGGCCTTCGCCGAATCCCTCTGCGACCAGCCGACCGGCACCGTCTTCGCCCTGCACCGCAGCCATGACGAGGGCGGTGAGGTGCGCGAGGCCTTCCGCACCCTGCACCGGCGCGAGACGCCGCATCACGATTTCGGTGCCCTGCCGGTCTTCGCCATCTCCCAGGTGGAGGAGGAGGCGCCACCCGATTCCCCCGACCTCACCGCGCTCATCAAGGCCCGCAAATGACGCTCCTTTCCCCCGGTGATTTCTGGGTCGCCTCCGGCCATCACCTCTGCGACCTCGATGCGGAAGGCCGGCTGCGCGCGACGCCCGATCTCTGGCGTGCCTTCCTCGCCCGGCCCGAACTGGTGCCGCCCGAGGAAGCCTGCGATGCCGAGCGCGCGCTGCATGCGCGGCTGATGGAAAGCCCGCTGGCCGTGGTGGATCCGGCCGGCCTGGCCGACCCCGACGCCGGCGAGAACTGGCAGGTCTTCCTGAATTTCCGCGACAAGGTCGCCGCCGAGCCGACGCTGGAGGCCGCCTGGCTCAAGCTCTTCCGGGGCAATGTCGGCGGCATCCCGCCGCTGTTCCTGCAGATGCTGACCCACCTCGTCGCCCGCGCCGCGATGGAGGGCGAGGGCGACGCCTTCACGCTCCGCGCCGCCGAATGCCTCTTCCGCACCCAGCGCGCCGCCATCACCCAGGGTGCGACCCTGCTGGCCGATGAGGAGGTGGTGGATGCCCGCCACGCCGATGGCGATCTCGGCGCACTTGGCCGCCTGCTGACCGAGGCCGGCGCCCCGCCCCGCGAGGTGGAGCTGGACGTGCTGAGCGAGGAGAATGCGCCCGGCTACAAGGCGCGCTCCGACGCACATGACATGGCGCTGGACATCGCCGAATCGCGCCAGGGCCAGTTCGGCCTGGCCCGCGCTTTGGAGCGCTTCACGCGGCACATGTTCGGCGAGACGGTGCGGATCAAGCCGGTGCCCGTCATCGAGGACCGCAACTGGACCTGGCATGTCGGCCTGGATGCGGAGGCCACGCGCATCGCGAACGCGCTGTGGGACGGCAAGAAGGTGAAGCAGGCGGACCTCGCCCGCATCCTCTGGCTGGGCGTGCTGGAATTCGAGGATCCGACGCGGGTCGTGAAGCGCGCCCAGGGGCGGCCGGTCTATCTGGCGCTGGCCATGGATGCGGCGCAGCGCGTGCGGATGAAGCCGCAGAACCTGGTGAGCGGCCTGCCGCTGGTGGAAGCGGAGAAGGCGGCATGAGCGAAGCGGCACTCCCCTCCGAACTCACCATCCCCGTGGCCATCCTGGCCGAGCGCCGGCCGGGCGTGA
The DNA here is from genome assembly GCF_033547095.1 of Sediminicoccus rosea. Classification (NCBI taxonomy): domain Bacteria; kingdom Pseudomonadati; phylum Pseudomonadota; class Alphaproteobacteria; order Acetobacterales; family Roseomonadaceae; genus Sediminicoccus; species Sediminicoccus rosea. The sequence continues at coordinate 325,030 of NZ_CP137852.1, forward strand.
CCATCTGGCAGTCCCATGTCTGGCGCGCCCTGGCCGTGCTGGAGGAGGCGCCGCCCGTTCCCGCCTGGACCAGATTGCGCGAGGAGAATGGCCGAGAGGTCTTCTTCGCCGGCACGGCGGAGGTGAAGCTCCATCGCACCGACACGCCCAACTACAAGGACAATCTGGAAGCCGCCGAGCCGCGCATCTGGGTGGTGCTGCGCGACACGCCGGAGGGCATGAGCATCCAGGCCGTGACGGTGGATCCCGGCGAGGCCGAGATCTACACCGAAGGCCCCTCCGACCTGATCGAGGCGCTGCCGCTGCCACCCGGCCTCGCCGTGCTGCTGGCGAGCTTCGTCGCGACCCATCACGTCGAGCGCGAATTCCACAAGCGCAAGCGCGACCGGCAGGACATCGATTCGCTGGGCCGGAAGGGCCGCGTGTGATGCCGGAGGAGGCGGAAAAGCTCGGCTTCCTGAGCCGCTGGTCGCGCCGCAAGCGCGGCGAGGAGGTGCCAGAGCCCGAACCACCCGCCCCGCCGGTCCAGGCGCAGCCGGAGCCCGAGCCCGAACCGGTGGCCGAGGCGCCGCCGCCCGAGCCGGAATTCGACATCTCCACCCTGCCGCCCATCGAGACGCTGGATGCGAGCAGCGACTTCACCGTCTTCCTCAAGCCCGGCGTGCCCCAGGCGCTGCGGAATGCCGCGCTGCGCAAGGCCTGGCTCGCTGATCCGCTGATCCGCGACTACATGAGCCCGCTCGACTACGCCTGGGACTTCAACACCCCGGGCGGCCTGCCGCATGGCTTCAGCAATGTGCTGGCCGAGACGGGCGAGGCGCTGCGGAAGCTGGTCAACCAGGCCATCGGCGAGATGGAGGCGGAGGAGGAGAAGCCGGCCGAACCGCCGCCCGGCGCCCTGGCCCTGGCCGAGGCCGGCCAGCCACAGCCGGAAGGCGAGCCGCCGCCGGCGGAAGAGCCCCTGCTGGTGGAAGGACCGTCCGCTTCGGATGACAGCCAGGACATCTTGGCGCTGGACCCGATCCGCCTGAGCGAGGCGCCGCTGCCGGTGCCGCCGCCCACGCTGGAGGAGCCGCCGCCGCCGCCCCGGCGCCGCCATGGCGGCGCCATGCCCGCCTGAAGGCCGGTTTGCGCCTGCCGTCTTTTGAGAATGCTTCGCATTCTCATATAAGTCTTTGAAAACGCGGCCTGTTTTGTTCGTCCCGGTTGACGCCGGTGCAAGATTTCTGCACTGTCATCTCAATGGACCGGGGAACACAGACAGGCGGGCTAGACGCAGCCATCGCCGCGGCTGGGGGCATGGAAGCCTTCCAGTCGGCGCTCAATGTCGCGCGCCGCACGGTCTTCCTCTGGAAACAACAGGGTGTTCCCGCCGAACGCGTGCCCGAGATCGAGGCCGCGACCGGCATCTCGCGCCACGCCCTGCGCCCCGACCTCTGGCCCGCCCCCTCGGCCCAGGCGGCCGATCCGCTGCGCGAGGGCCGCGCCAACCTCTACGCCCTGCTCGGCCATCTGCTGAGCGACGTGCCGGACCCTGCCCTGCTCGCGCGTCTCACCGCCATCCCGGCGGATGACTCGCCCATCGGCCGCGCGCTGGGCGCGCTCGCCGCCGCCGCCCGCGCGGCCGAGCCCGCGGCGCTGGAGCGCGAGTATCACGAGCTCTTCATCGGCCTGGGGCGCGGCGAGTTGCTGCCCTACGCCTCCTACTACCTGACCGGCTTCCTGCATGAGCGCCCGCTCGCCGAGCTGCGCTCCGACCTCAAGCGGCTGGGCATTGCCCGCTCCGCCGGGGTGCATGAGCCCGAGGACCACATCGCCTTCCTCTGTGAGGTGATGGCGGGCCTGCTCCGCGGCGGCGTCCCGGAGGAGGCCGATGCGATGTTCCAGCGGCATATCCGCCCCTGGGCGATGCGCTGCTTCAGCGATTTGTGCGTGGCCCAGGCGGCGGTGTTCTACCGGCCCGTCGGCGAATTGGGCCGCGCGCTGATGGATGTGGAATTGGCCGCGGCCGAGCTGCCGGCCTGACTTTTTTGAAGGGAGAGGAGAATCGCCATGGCGAATGAACAGGAGACGGCCGGCAAGCGCCGTGGGTTCCTCAAGACCTTGGGCTTCGGCACCGCCGCCGCGGCGGCGGCCGTGACGCCGGCGCTGGCGCAGCGCGCCGATTCCGTGCCGGCGCGTGACGCCCGCAAGGAGAACGCGGCCACCCGCGTCGCGGCGCGCTACCAGCCCAACTCGCCCTCGGTGCAGGCCTTCTACCGCACCAACCGCTACGAAACCTGAGCCCGGGAGAGACTCGCACCATGCTCATCAAGCGCTCCGACGGGGTCCGCGCCAAGCAGCGCCTCGCCTCCGCCTATCAGGGCCTCTCCGCCGGCGGTCTCGATCGCCGCGGCTTCCTCAAGCAGGCTGGTCTTGCCGGCGCCGGCGTGGCCGCGCTGGCCGGCATCGCGCCGCGCATGGCCGAGGCCGCAGGTGCGGCCACCGGCGTGATCAACCACGAACAGCCGGTCACCCGCGTCAAGAACATCTGCACCCATTGCTCGGTCGGCTGCACGGTCGTCGCCGAGGTGCAGAACGGCGTCTGGGTCGGTCAGGAGCCCGCCTGGGAATCGCCGATCAACCGCGGCACGCATTGCGCCAAGGGCGCCTCGGTGCGTGAGCTGGTGCATGGCGACCGCCGCATCAAGTTCCCGATGAAGCTCGTGGGCGGCCAGTGGCAGCGCATGAGCTGGGACGCCGCGATGTCCGAGATCGGCGAGAAGATGATGGAGATCCGGCAGAAGTCCGGTCCCGACTCCGTCTTCCTGCTCGGCAGCGCCAAGTTCTCCAATGAGGGCGCCTACCTGTACCGCAAGTTCGCCGCCTTCTGGGGCACGAACAGCGTGGACCACCAGGCGCGCATCTGCCACTCGACCACGGTGGCGGGCGTCGCCAACACCTGGGGCTACGGCGCGCAGACCAACTCCTACAACGACATCCGCAATTCCAAGACCATGATCATCATGGGCGGGAACCCGGCGGAGGCGCACCCCGTCTCGCTGCAGCACGTGCTGTCCGGCAAGGAGACGAACCGCGCCAACCTGATCGTCATCGATCCGCGCTACACGCGCACGGCCGCCCATGCGACCGATTACGTCCGCATCCGCCCGGGCACCGACATCCCCATCATCTGGGGCATGCTCTGGCACATCTTCCAGAACGGCTGGGAGGACAAGGAGTTCATCCGCCAGCGCGTGCACGGCATGGACGACGTGCGTGCGGAAGTCGCCAAGTGGACGCCGCAGGAAGTCGAGCGCGTGACCGGCGTGCCGGGCGCGCAGCTCCGCGCGGTCGCCGAGAAGTTCGCGACGCAGAAGCCCTCGACGCTGATCTGGTGCATGGGCGCCACGCAGAAGACGGTCGGCACCGCCAATGTGCGCGCCTACTCCATCCTGCTGCTGGCCACCGGCAATGTCGGCAAGGAAGGCACGGGCGCCAACATCTTCCGCGGCCACTGCAACGTGCAGGGCGCGTCGGACTTCGGCCTCGATGTCGCGACGCTTCCCGCGTACTACGGCATTGATGAGAACGCCTGGCGCCACTGGTCGCGTGTCTGGGGCGTCTCCTTCGAGAGCATGCGCGCGCGCTTCGACACGCCGCAGATGATGCACACCCCGGGCATCCCGACGACGCGCTACTTCGACGCGATCCTGCTGCCCAAGGACCAGGTGCAGCAGCGCGACAACACCAAGGGCATGATCGTCTTCGGCCATGGCGGCAACACCGTCACCCGCATGCCCGAGGCGGTGAAGGGCCTGGAGGCGCTGGATCTGCTGGTCGTCGCCGACCCGCATCCGACGACCTTCGCCGTGCTCTCCGGCCGCCGCGAGAACACCTATCTGCTGCCCATCTGCACGCAGTTCGAGTGCAATGGCAGCCGCACCAGCTCCAACCGCTCGGTGCAGTGGTGCTCCAAGGTGGTGGATCCGATCTTCGAGAGCCGCACCGACTATCGCGTGATCTATGACCTCGCGAAGTCGCTCGATGCCGCCGCCACGCGCCGCAACATGACCTACCGCATCGCGGAGGAGATGTTCCGGCCTTATGAGATCGTGAACGGCGAACCGACGGCCGAGAGCATCCTGGGCGAGATCAACCGCGGCGCCTGGGGCACGGGTTACTCGGGCATCTCCGCCGCGCGCCTCAAGCTGCACCAGCAGCACCAGGACAAGTTCGACCTGGTGACGCTGCGCGCCGGTGCGAACGCGCCCGCCGAGATTCGCGGCGACTACTACGGCCTGCCCTGGCCCTGCTGGGGCACGCCCGAGATGCGCCACCCCGGCAGCCACATCCTCTACAACACGAACATCGCCGTGAAGGATGGCGGCGGCAGCTTCCGCCCGCGCTTCGGCCTGGAGCGCAACGGCGTCACCATGCTGGCCGAGGGCAGCTGGTCCAAGGATTCCGACATCCAGGACGGCTACCCCGAGTTCACGGTGGCCGTGCTCAAGCGCCTCGGCTGGTTCGATGAACTGACGGCGGCCGAGAAGGAAAGCATCGCCCGTGTGGGTGGCGCCAACCAGGACGCGGTGTCCTGGATGACCGACCTCTCGGGCGGCATCCAGCGCGTGGCCATCGCGCATGGCTGCTCGCCCTTCGGCAATGGCAAGGCCCGCGCCAATGCGTGGAACCTGCCCGACCCGATCCCGGTCCATCGCGAGCCGATCTACACGCCGCGCAACGACCTGATCGCCCAGTATCCGACGCTCCCCGACCGGCGTGGCTTCCGCCTGCCGCATCTGGGCCAGTCGGTGCAGGCGCGCAGCCCGCAACTGGCGGCGGAATTCCCGATCATCCTCACCTCCGGCCGACTGGTGGAGTATGAGGGCGGCGGCGAGGAAACCCGCTCGAACAAGTGGCTGGCCGAGCTGCAGCAGGACATGTTCGTGGAGATCAACCCGCGCGACGCCGCGGCCCGCAACATCCGCGACGGCGGCTGGGTCTGGGTCATGGGCCCCGAGAGCAGCAGCCGCACCCGCGTGAAGGCGCTGGTGACGGAGCGCGTGGGCCCCGGCGTGGCCTTCATGCCCTTCCACTTCGCCGGCTGGTTCCAGGGCACGGACCAGCGCAGCAAGTACCCGCAGGGCACGGACCCGATCGTGCTCGGCGAGTCGGTGAACACGCTCACCAGCTACGGCTATGACCCGGTGACCTTCATGCAGGAAACCAAGGTCACCATCTGCCAGATCCGTGCGGCTTAAGGGAGAAACGACATGGCCCGCATGAAATTCCTCTGCGACGCGGATCGCTGCATCGAGTGCAACGCCTGCGTCACCGCCTGCAAGAACGAGCATGAGGTGCCCTGGGGCATCAACCGCCGCCGCGTCGTCACCATCAATGACGGCAAGCCCGGCGAGCGCTCGATCTCCATGGCCTGCATGCACTGCACCGACGCGCCCTGCGCGGCGGTGTGCCCGACCTCGTGCTTCTACACCACGGCCGATGCCGTGGTGCTGCACGACAAGGACACCTGCATCGGCTGCGGCTACTGCTTCTACGCCTGCCCCTTCGGCGCGCCGCAGTACCCCCGCGTGGGCAACTTCGGCGGCCGCGGCAAGATGGACAAGTGCACCTATTGCGCCGGCGGTCCGCAGCAGGACAACACGCGCGTGGAGTACACGCAGTACGGCAGCAACCGCCTGGCCGAAGGCAAGCTGCCGCTCTGCGCCGAGATGTGCTCCACCAAGGCGCTGCTCGCCGGCGATGGCGAGATGATCGCGACCATCTACCGTGAGCGCGTGCAGCGCCGCGGCTATGGCTCGGGCGCCTGGGGCTGGCGCACCGCCTATCGCGAGAACATCACCACCTGATCGGATACGGCCCCGGCGAGAGCCGGGGCCAAGTTTTTTCGAGGGAGGCGAAACCTCCCGGAGGAATGCACATGAAACGGCTCATTCTCGCACCCTTCCTGGTGCTGCTCCTGGCCTTCTCGACCGCCAGCCTCGCGCCGGCCTTCGCACAGAACGCGCCGACCCAGGCCGGCTCCGGCCGCGGCACGGTCAGCGCGGACGAGATGGAGATGCAGCGCCTGCTGCAGGGCGGCCGCGTCGAGGGTCGCACCTCGATCCCCGACCCGCGCTCGGAAGTCCTCATCCAGCCGCAGGGCAAGGCCTGGCGCGACTTCCACAACGTGACGCTGGCCTGGGTCGGCGGCATCGCGGTGGGCGGCATGGCGCTGATCCTGATCGCGTTCTACGCCACGCGCGGCCGCATCCGGATCGAGGGCGGGCCGGCCGGCCGCACCATCAGCCGCTTCAACATGCTGGAGCGCGCAAACCACTGGATGGTCGCCTCCTCCTTCATCGTGCTGGGCCTGACCGGCCTGAACCTGACCTTCGGCCGGCACATCCTGCTGCCGATCCTCGGCCCCTATACCTTCGCCGAGGTGTCGCTCTGGGGGAAGATCGCGCACAACTTCGTGGCCTTCCCCTTCACGCTCGGCATCGTCGTCATGCTGCTGCTCTGGGTGAAGGACAACATCCCGAACGGCCGTGACATCGAGTGGTTCAAGATGGGCGGTGGCCTGATCGGCAAGGGCCATCCGAAGGCCGGCCGCTTCAACGGCGGCCAGAAGATGGTGTTCTGGATCACCGTGCTGGGCGGCGGCATCGTCGCGGCCTCTGGCTACTTCCTGATCTTCCCCTTCTGGGGCGAGTTCGGCGTGGCCGACATGCAGCTGGCGCACATCATCCACTCCATCCTCTCGGTGCTGATGGTGGCGGCGATGATCGCACACATCTACATCGGCTCGGTCGGCATGGAAGGCGCCTTCGATGCCATGGGCTCGGGCGAGGTGGACCTGAACTGGGCCAAGGAGCACCACGGCCTCTGGGTCGAGCAGGAGATGGCCAAGGCTCGCCAGGTCGTGGCGCCCTCCGGCGTGAAGCCGGCGGAGTAAGGCCGGCGACCCCTTCGCGGGAGGGCGGTTCTGGGTTACAGGACCGCCATCTTTATCGGGGGTTCCCATGCGTCACATTCAACTTGCGGCCATCGCCCCGGCGATGGCCGTTTTCCTCTCCTTCGGCGCCGCCGCGCAGGACCGTTCGGCCTGGCGGCTCGACCTCGAATCCGGCGCGACCTTCCAGACCAAGAACCAGGTCCGCAACCCCGGCAACACCGGCACGCAGTTCAACATGAACGCGCTGCAGGGCGACCCGGTCTCGCCCTTCTTCCGCGCGACCCTCGCCTGGGACCCGTGGGAGCGGCATGGTTTCCTCGTCGCCTACCAGTATCTGCGCAATGAGGGCTCGGGTACGCTGCTGGGCCCCACCAACTTCGCCAACACCACCTTCGCGCCGGGCGTTCGCACCACGGGTGATTACCGCTTCGACACCTGGCGGGCGACCTATCGCTACACGCTGGTGCAGACGCCCGATTTCCGCCTGCGCGTCGGCCTCACCGGCCTGATCCGCGACGCCGAAATCCGGCTCAGCCAGAACGGGATCACGCGCAGCGATTCCAATGTCGGCTTCGTGCCGCTGCTGCATGCGAGCTTCGACTGGCGCGTGGCGCCGCGCCTCAGCCTGATGGGCGAGGTGGATGGGCTCGCCGCCTCCCAAGGCAGCGCGGTGGATCTCGGCCTGCGCGCCGGCTTCGACCTGACGCCGCAATGGCAGGCAACGCTCGGCTGGCGCATGCTGACCGGCGGCGTGGACAATGACACCACCTACAACTTCGCCACCTTCCAGACCATCACGGCGGGCGTGGCCTATCGGTTCTGACGCGCATGCTTGACGCGCCGCGCCTGGGGGTTTGAAAGGCCCCCATGCGCATCATCGGCCTCGCGGGATGGAGCGGCGCGGGCAAGACCACGCTCCTCACCCGGCTCATTCCGGAACTGCGGGGGCGCGGGCTTCGCGTCTCCACCCTCAAGCACGCGCACCACGCTTTCGACGTGGACCAGCCGGGCAAGGATTCCTTCGAGCATCGCGCGGCCGGCGCCTCACAGGTGCTGGTCGCCTCTGCGAAGCGCTGGGCGCTGATGACCGAACATCGCGACGCGCCGGAACCGGCCCTCGCGGAACTGCTCACGCATCTCTCCCCGGTGGACCTCGTCATCATCGAGGGCTTCAAGCGCGAGGCGCATCCGAAGATCGAGGTGCACCGCGCCGCCAACGGCAAGCCCTGGCTGCACCCGGAAGATCCGCGCATCGGCCTGGTGGCGAGCGATGTAGCCCCACCCCCGGGCGCCCCCGCCTGGGTGTCGCTGGACGACATCCCCGCCATCGCCGATGCCGCGCTGCGCCTCGCGGTGGACTATCGCTGAGCCATGGCGCAGCTCTCCGATGACTGCTTCGCCTTCGGGGGACCGCTGCTCACGGTGGAGCAGGCGCAGGCGCTGATCCTGGAGCGCGTGACGCCGCTGCCGGGCGCCGAGGAGGTTCCGCTGCGCGCGGCGCTGGGTCGCGTGCTCTCTGGCCCGTTGCGGGCGCAAACGCCGCTGCCGCCCTTCTTCAACTCGGCGGTGGATGGCTATGCCTTCCGCCATGCCGATCTCTCGCCCGATGGCGAGACGCGCCTGACGCTGGCCGGCCGCATCGCCGCCGGGCATTCCGGCGGCATGGTCGCCCCCGGCACCGCCGCCCGCATCTTCACCGGCGCGCCCATGCCCGAGGGCGCGGACACGGTGATGATGCAGGAGGATGCGCGGCTGGAGGGTGATGCGCTGCTGCTGCCGCCCGGCCTCAAGCCCGGCGCCAATGCCCGCCCCGCCGGCGAGGATGTGTCCCAGGGCAGCGAGGCCCTGCCCGAGGGCCGCCGCCTGCGCGCGCCCGAGCTCGGCCTTGCCGCGGCGCTCGGTTTCGCGACGCTGCCGGTGCGGCCGCTGCTGCGCGTGGGCGTCTTCTCCACCGGCGATGAGCTGGCCTCGCCCGGTGCCGCGCTCGGCCCGGCGCAGACCTTCGACAGCAACCGCTTCACGCTGATGGCCATGCTGGCGCGCCTGCCGGTGCAGGTGACAGACCTTGGCATCCTGCCCGACGACGCGGCCGAGACGGCGCGCGCGCTGCATGCCGCCGCCGCCACGCAGGACCTGCTGGTCACTTCCGGCGGCGTCTCGACCGGTGAGGAGGATCACGTCCGTGCCGCGATCGAGGGTGCGGGCAAGCTCGTCTTCTGGCGCCTCGCGGTGAAGCCGGGGCGGCCGGCGGCGATGGGCGTGGTGCAGGGCGTGCCCATGGTGGGTCTGCCGGGCAATCCTGTCGCGGCCGTCGTCACCTTCCTGCATCTGGTGCGGCCGCTGGCGCTGCGCCTCGCTGGTGCGGCGCCCGAGACGCTATTGCGCGTGCCGGCCGTCAGCGGCTTCGCCTATCGCAAGAAGCTGGGCCGCCGCGAATATGTGCGCGTGACGCTCGCGGAAACCGAGGCAGGTCTCGTCGCCCAAAAATTCCCGCGCGAGGGCGCGGGGCTGCTCACCTCGCTCACGCAGTCGGACGGCTTCGCGGAACTGCCCGAAAGCGTCACGGAACTGGCGCCCGGAGCCCCCATCCGCATCCTCCCCTTCGCCGCGATCTTCTGATCTAATTCCCCTCCGCAAAGGGGAAACGCGATGACCGACCATGTGCTGACCGAGCGCCACGGCGCCGTCATGACCATCCGCCTCAACCGGCCGGAGAAGAAGAACGCGCTGACGCGCGACATGTATCGCGGCATGGCGGCCGGGCTGCACGCCGCGGCCGCCGATGAAGCGGTGCATGTGGTGCTGTTGGCCGGCGGCGCGGATTTCACCGCGGGCAACGACATCGGCGACTTCGCCAAGGCCGGTGAGCGTGACCCGAAGGACCCCGGTGCCGCCTTCGATTTCCTCGAGGCGATCCTCGCCTTCCGGAAGCCCGTCGTCGCTGCCGTGCGCGGCAATGCGGTGGGCATCGGCACCACCATGCTGCTGCATTGCGACGTGGTGGTGGCCAGCGAGACGGCACGGCTCATGATGCCCTTCACGCGCCTCGCCCTCTGCCCCGAGGCCGGGTCCTCCCTGCTCATGCCCGCGCGCGTCGGCCCCGCCATCGCCAATTGGTGGCTGTTGGCGAGTGCGGGCTTCAGCGGCGCGGATGCGGCGGCTGCGGGCCTCGCCACGCGGGCCGTCGCGGATGACGAGGTGGAGGCGACGGCGGCGCAGATGGCCGCCACGCTGGCCGCGCTCCCGCCCGGCTCGGTGCAGGAATCCAAGCGCCTGATCCGCGCGCCGCACATGGAGGCGGTGAAGGCCGCGATGGCGGCCGAGCGTGTCAGCTTCGGCGAGCGGCTGCGCAGCCCGGAGGCGCAGGCGGCGTTTGCGGGATTCCTCAAGAAGGCGAGCTGAGGCCTTTGCGAGAGGGCGCTGCCCTCTCGCGCTCTCGCGCCGACAAACTCAGTTTCTTGGATCTTCTGTGTGATGAAGGTGCAGGAAACTCAAGTTTCCTGCCGGTCAGCCCAAACACCCTGCCGCCAGCGCGGCGAAGGCCCGCGCCCGGTGGCTATGCCGCGCCTTTTCCTCCGGCGTCATCTCGCCGAAGGTCAGCGCAGCGCCATCGGGCACGAACATCGGGTCATAGCCAAAGCCATTCCCGCCGCGCGGCGGCGCCACCCAATGCCCGGCGCAGATCCCCTCGAACGCCTCGCTGTGGCCATCGGGCCAGGCCAGCACCAGCACGGCGACGAAGGCGCAGCGGCGCCGCGCGCTGCGATCCTCCGCGGCGATGCGCGCCATGGCAGCGGCATAGTCGCGCGTGCCGTCCGGCTGCATGGCCCAATCCGCCGTATAGACGCCAGGCGAACCCCCAAGCGCGGCCACGGCCACGCCGCTGTCATCGGCCAGGGCCGGCAGGCCGGTGGCGTGCGTGGCGGCCAGCGCCTTGATCCTGGCATTCTCGATGAAGGTCGTGCCCGTCTCCGCCGGCTCCGGCAGGCCGAGCGCGCCAGCCGAGGCCAGCTCCAGGCCATGCGGGGCCAGCAGCGCGGAAAACTCGCGCAGCTTGCCCGCATTGTGGCTGGCAAGGACCAGCCGGCCCGGCGCCAGCTTCCTCACAGGCCGACGGCGACCTTCTGGGCGGCGACCAGCTGCGCCACGCCGTCCCGCGCCATGTCCAGCATCGCGAGGAACTGCGCCTCGCTGAAGGGCGCTCCCTCGGCCGTGGCCTGCACCTCGATCAGGTTGCCATTGCCGGCGAGCACGAAATTCGCATCCGCATCGGCCGTGCTGTCCTCGGCATAGTCGAGGTCGAGGATCGCCTCGCCGCCCGCGATGCCGCAGGAGATGGCGGCGACATGATCGGTCAGCGGGATGGCGCTGAGGATGTTGTTGCGCTTGGCATGCTGGAAGGCCAGGTGCAGCGCGACCCAGGCGCCGGTGATGGCCGCGCAGCGCGTGCCGGCATCGGCGTTGATCACGTCGCAATCCAGCGTGACGGTCATCTCACCCATCGCCTTGCGGTCGGTCACGGCGCGGAGCGAACGGCCGATCAGGCGCTGGATCTCCTGCGTGCGGCCGGATTGCTTGCCGCGGGCCGCCTCGCGGTCGCCGCGGGTATGGGTGGCGCGGGGCAGCATGCCGTATTCGGCCGTCACCCAGCCCAGGCCCTGGTTCCGCATGAAGGGCGGCACGCGCGCCTCCAGGCTCGCGGCGCAGAGCACCTCGGTGTTGCCCATGCGGATCAGGCAGGAGCCCTCCGCATGCTTGGCGATGCCGGTCTCGATGGAGATGGGGCGCAGGGCGTCGGGGGCGCGGCCGGATGGGCGCATGTTCGGGCAATCCTCAGGTTTCTGGGGCCGCAATAGGCAAAGCGCGGCCCGCTGACCAGGGGCCACCCTTTGGGGCACCCTTGGGGGGCCGCCCGGGAAAGGTTGACCAATGCCCCCCGGATAACCAAGCTATCGCCAGCGATGCACACCCCCATCAAGACACCCCTCTTCGCGGTGCCGAGTATCGCCACCAGCGCGTTGGACCCCCGCTCGACCGCCGTGCTGCGCGAGCTGGTGGAAGTCTATGTCGCGACGGGCGAGCCCGTGGGCAGCCGCACCCTCTCCCGCCGCCTGCCGCTGAACCTCTCGCCCGCCTCCATCCGCAACGTGATGGCCGATCTTGAGGAAGCGGGGCTGCTCTACGCGCCGCACACCAGCGCCGGCCGCCTGCCGACGCAGCAGGGGCTGCGCCTCTTCGTGGATGGCCTGCTGGAATTCGGCGACCTGGCCGAGGAGGAGCGCGCCGAGATCGCCGCCCGCTGCGCCGCGCATGGGCGCTCCCTGCAGGACACGTTGGCGGAAGCCGGGCAGATGCTCTCGGGCCTGGCCGGCGCCGCGGGCCTGGTCGTGGCGCCGAAGGGTGAGGCGCCGCTGCGCCATATCGAATTCGTGCCGCTCGGCCCCGGCCGCGCGCTGGTGGTGCTGGTGCAGGGCGATGGCCGCGTGGAGAACCGCGTGATCGAGGTGCCGCCCGGCCTGCCGCCTTCGGCGCTGGTGCAGGCGGGCAATTATCTCAACGCCCGCCTCTCCGACCGCACGCTGGACGAGACGCGCGCCAATGTGATGGCCGAGATCGCCGCCAACCGCACCGCGCTGGACGCGCTGACCACCCAGGTGGTGGAGGCGGGCATGGCGACCTGGGCGGGCGGTGGCAGCGGCTCGCTCATCCTGCGTGGCCAGGCGCGGCTGCTGGAGAACATGGAGAACCTGGCCCGCGTGCAGGAGATCCAGGCGCTGTTCGAGCGGCTGGAGGCGCAGGAGACCACGCTCAAGCTGCTGGAACTGGCCCAGCGGGGCGAGGGCGTGCAGATCTTCATCGGCGCCGAAAGCGGCATCTTCTCCACCGCGGGGCTTTCCGTGGTGGTCGCGCCCTTCCGCAACGCGCAGGAGAAGATCGTGGGCGCGATCGGCGTGATCGGGCCGTCCCGCATCAATTACGGCCGTGTGATCCCGGTGGTGGACTACACGGCCCGCGTCATCGGCCGGCTGCTGGGTTGATCCGGCGCCGCCACGCGCCTACCTCTGAGGCATGAGCGAACAACCCAACCCTTCCCCGGCCGAAGCCACGCCGGAGACCCCTGACGCGCCCCCGCCCGCCCCCACGCCGGAGGAGCGCATCGCCGCCCTCGAGGCCGAGCTGGCCGAGATGAAGGACCGTTGGCTGCGCGCCGAGGCCGAGGTCCAGAACGTCCGCAACCGCGGCAAGGACGAGGTGGAGAAGGCGCGCAACTACGCCGTGCAGAAATTCGCCACCGACATGACGGAAGTGGCGGAAAACCTGCGCCGCGGGCTCGATCTTCTGCCCAAGGCGGAGGAAGGCGAGGCCGAGATCATCGGCAAGATGCGCGGCGGCTTCGAGGGGGTGGAGCGCTTCCTGCTGCAGCGCCTCGAAACCCACGGCGTGCACCGCAAGCCGGCCGAGGGCCAGCCCTTCGACCCCGAGCTGCACCAGGCGATGAGCGAGGCCCCCGCGCCGGAAGGCGTGGAGCCCGGCACGGTGCTCCAGGCATGGACCAGCGCCTGGACGCTGAATGGCCGCCTGCTGAAGCCCGCCATGGTGGTGGTGGCCGGCAAGGGCTGATCCTGCCTCTGGCATGATTTTCGCTCCGCCGAGGGGTGCGGCGCCGGATTCTCCGGTTTCTGCCGCGCCTTTCAGCAGGAGTGAGCCCATGCCCCTGTCCCGCCGCCTCATCCTGGGCAGCGCGCTCGCCGCGCCTGTCACCCTCGCGGCGCAACCGGCCTGGCCCAGCCGCCCGGTGCGCGTGATCAATCCCTATTCCCCCGGCGGCACCACCGATGTGGTGATGCGCCTGATGAGCGAGCGGCTGGAGCGCGCCTTCGGCCAGCCCTTCGTGGTGGAGGCGCGGCCGGGCGCCGGCGGCTCGGTCGGCACGGCGCAGGCGGCGCAGGCCGCGCCCGATGGCCACACCCTGCTCATCACCAACACCGGGCCGCTGACGGTCGCACCCACGCTGATGGGCAATATCACCTATCGGCCGGAGAGCTTCACCTTCATCACCATGTTTGGCGGCGCGCCTATCGTCTGCGCGGTGCGTGCGCAAAGCCCCTACCAGACGATCCAGGACTATGCGGCCGCCGCCCGCGCGCGGCCCGAGGGCATCAGCTTCGGCAATTCCGGCGCCGGCTCCATCGGGCATCTCGCCGGCATGCTCTTCGAGCAGGCGGTGGGGGTCAGGCTGCTGCATGTGCCCTTCCGCGGCGCGCCCGAGGCGCAGGCGGCGGTGCTCTCGGGCGACGTGACCTCGCTCTGGGATACGATCGGCGCGCATGCGGGCTCGGTGCGGCAGGGCGCGCTGCGGGCGCTGGCCTTCACCAGCGCCGAGCGCATCGGGATCTTCCCGAATGTGCCCACGGTGCGGGAATCGGGCTTCCCATCCGTCGTGGCGAACAACTGGTTCCTGCTGGCCGGCCCCGCCGGCATCCCGCCGGCCATCGCCACGCGCATCAACGAAATCTGTCAGGCCGCGATGCAGGAGGCCGTGGTGCGCGAGCGCATGGACGCGCTGGGGCTCGCCTCGCTCGGCAACATGAGCGGGGCGCAGATGCAGGCCTTCGTGGTGGAGGAAACGGCACGCTGGGCGCCGGTGGCGCGGGCGGCTGGATGATGGGGGAGCGCTCGCGCGCTCCCCGTCTCGATCAGATGTAGTGCTCGGCCAGCGGCTCGAAGCCGTTGAACTTCTGGCTGGCATAGGTGGTGACGTAGGCGCCGGTGGCCAGAAGCTCCACGCGGTCACCGGCCGTCAGCGCCATCGGCAGCCGGTAGTTGCTCTTCTCGTAGAGCGTGTCCGTGCTGTCACAGGTCGGGCCCGCGATGGTCACGGGGCCGTCGCTGCCGCCGTCATGCGGCGTGCGGAAGGCGTACTTGATCGACTCGCCCTCGGTCTCCGCCAGGCCACCGAACCGGCCGATATCGAGATAGACCCAGCGCACCGGGTCATTCTCGGCCTTGCGGCTGACCAGCACGACCTCGCTCGAGACCACGCCCGCATCGGCCACCAGGAAGCGGCCGGGCTCGATCACGATCTCGGGGATCGCATTGCCGAAATGCTCGGCCATGGCGCCCATGATCGCGGAGCCGAAATCGTCGATCTCGGGCACTTCCGCCTTGTAGCGCACGGGGTAGCCACCGCCGAGATTGACCATGCGCACCTTCACGCCAGCATCGGCGAGGTCGGTGAAGAGCATGGCGACCTTGGCGATCGCGGCCTCATAGGCGGCGGTCTTGGTCTGCTGGCTGCCGACATGGAAGGAGAGGCCGAAGGCATCGAGCCCGAGCTGCCCCGCGCGGATCATCAGCGCGCGCGCCATCTCGACCTCGCAGCCGAACTTGCGGCTGAGCGGCCACTCGGCGCCGTCATTGCCGACCAGGATGCGGCAATAGACGCGGCTGCCCGGCGCGGAGCGCGCGAGCTTCTCCAGCTCCATCTCGCTGTCGAAGGCGAACATGCGCACGCCTGCCGCATAGGCGGCGGCGATGTCGCGCTCGCGCTTGATGGTGTTGCCGTAGGAGATGGAGTCCGGCGCGGCGCCCGAGGCGAGGCACATCTCGACCTCCTGGAAGGAGGCGGCGTCGAAGTAGGAGCCGAGGCCCACCAGCCGGTCGAGGATCGGCGCGGCAGGGTTGGCCTTCACGGCGTAGTAGATGCGCGCCAGCGGCATCGCCTGCCGGAGGCGGGCGAAATTATGCGCAACGCGGTCCACATCCAGCACGAGGCAGGGCGTGGCCGGCTGGTGATCCGCCAGGTAGCGAGCGACCTTGGGGGTCATCGCACGATACTCCACAAACATGTGGAACCGACCCCATCAGGGGTGGCCCCAGATTGACGAAACGGTCGAACGAACCAGCGACCAGAAAAAAACCGTGGCGTGAACCACGGGGTTGCCAGAACGCTTGACGTCGTTGCGTAAACCTTGCGCCGCGGTGGCAAGCCTTATTCAGGGGCTCAGCTCCGTGGGCCTGGGGCCAGAGGCACGTGCGTACTGCGTCTTGTGAGGCGCGATGTAGGGCCAGCGGCACCAGCATGCAAGCGGGAAATCCCGGATGGGCGAAGTTTTTTCGTGTCTCCCCCCGGGGGCGCCGGAAACCCCGCCGAAAGCCCCCCGGGGGGCCACGGGAAAATGCCGGAATCTCCCCCAGGGAGGCAGGAGTGTTTCCGGCGCGTGTCAGCATTGCACCCGGCGCATCGGGGCGGGCGGCCGATTCGGTGAGCGTCACCCAACTCGGATCGAGAGCTGGCCTCGACGAATCCGGCCGCAACGCGGCCGGCGCCGCCCAACTGACCTCACGGCCAGCACACCTGTCGCGCGGCGAAGCCAAGCGCGCGGAGCGCGCGCCCGGCGTCTGAGGGCTTTTACAAAGTCCCCGGGTAGGAGCCGCCGTCGAGCAGGATGCTCTGGCCCGTCGTGAAGCCCGCATGGACCGAGCACAGGAAGGCCGCGAAGGCGCCGAACTCCTCGGCCGTGCCCAGGCGGCCAGCCGGGATGCCTGCCACCGCCCGGCGCTCCAGCTCCGCCACATCGGCGCCGCCGCCTTTGGCAACCACCTCCCAATTGCCGCGCACGCGGTCCGTGTCGAAGGGGCCCGGCAGCAGGTGATTGATGGTCACGTTGTGCGCGGCCACCCGTCGCGCCAGCGAGGCCAGCGCCCCGGTCAGCCCGGCGCGGGCACCGTTGGAGAGCTCCAGCCGGCCGATCGGCATCTTCACCGAATAGCTGGTGATGTTCAGGATCCGGCCGAAACGCCGCGCCTGCATGGCCGGCAGCGCGGCGCGGATCAGCGCGATCGGCGTCAGCATGTTGGCCTCCACGGCGCGGCGCCAATCCTCCAACTCGAATTGCGAGAACTCGCCCTGCGGCGGCCCGCCGGCATTGGTGATGAGGATGTCGGGCTCGGGGCAGGCGGCGAAGAGGGCGGTGCGCCCGGCCTCGGTCGTCACATCGCCCTGCACGGTGGTGACGGAGATGCCGGTCTCGGCGCGGATGGCGGCGGCCGTGGCTTCCAGCGCCTCGCCGCCCCGCGCGGAGATGACGAGCGAGACGCCCTCGCGCGCGAGGGCAAAGGCGCAGCCGCGCCCAAGCCCCTTGGAGGCCGCGCAGACGACGGCGGTGCGGCCCTTGATGCCGAGATCCATGATGTTTCCCCCTGGGTTCAGGGGGATGAGGCTATCTCAGCGGATCAGCCCCGTCATGGGGCTGGAGGCATCGGCCTTGTAGTCGCGCGGCATGCGGCCCGCGAGGTGCGCGGCGCGGCCGGCGATGACGGCGTGCTTCATCGCCACCGCCATCTTCACCGGATCCTGCGCGTGGGCGATGGCGCTGTTCAGCAGCACCGCGTCGCAGCCGAGCTCCATGGCGAAGGCCGCCTCGCTCGCCGTGCCGATGCCGGCATCCACCAGGACCGGCACCTTGGCCGCCGCCTTGATGGCGCGGATCATGTAAGGATTCACGACGCCCATGCCCGAGCCGATGGGCGCGCCCAGCGGCATGATGGCGACGCAGCCCATCTCCTCCAGTCGCTTCGCGGCCACGGGGTCATCGGCGCAATAGACCATCACCTCGAAGCCATCGGCGATCAACGCCGCGGCCGCCTCGAAGGTCGCGGCCATGTCGGGGTAGAGGAAGGGCGGCGGGCCCAGCACCTCCAGCTTCACCAGGTTCCAGCCGCCCGCCTCGCGAGCCAAGCGCAGCGTGCGGACGGCGTCCTGTGCGGTGAAGCAGCCGGCGGTGTTGGGTAAGTAAGTGTAACGGTCCGGCGGCACGAAATCCTGCAGCATCGGCGCCGAGGGGTCGCTCAGATTCACCCGGCGGACGGCGACGGTGACGATCTCGGCGCCGCTGGCCGCGATGCTGTCCCGCGTCTCCTCGAGCGACTTGTAGCGCCCCGTGCCGACGATGAGGCGCGAGGTGAAGCGGCGCCCGGCGACTTCCCAGCTGTCTTCGGTCAATTCTCAGCCACCCCCGATGAAATGGACGATCTCGATGGCGTCGCCATCGGCCAGCGCCGTCGTCGCGTATTGGGAACGCGGCACGATCTCGAGGTTGCGCTCGACGGCGACCTTGCGCGCGGCGAGGCCGATTTCCGCCAGCAGATCCGCCACGGTCAGGCCGGCCGGCACGCTGCGCGCCTCGCCGTTCACGGTGAGCTTCAGGCGTTCAGCCAGCTCGGACATCGCACGCTCTCCCGCCAGGGGGGCCAGGCCGGCGTGGGAGGGGAACGGGTGCCCATCCCTTCGCCGGCATGACCCGGATCAGGTTCGAAGGGTCACCGCTGCCGCGCGGACTCTCAGCCCCGACCTTTGGTGTTTCCGGGCGGGGCTCCCCTTGGTCCAGGGCAATCTGGTTCCGCGCGGCCCCGGGGTCAATGACCGGGCCGCGCTTGCCGCTGCCGCATGCCCCATGCTAGCCCCGCCAATCCATTCCCTGTTTGACCGAACCGCCATGAACCTCATCGCCGTCTTCAACGGCCCGAACCTCAACATGCTGGGCACGCGCGAGCCGGAGAAATACGGCACGGCGACGCTCGACGATGTGGAGAATCTCTGCGCCGAGGCGGCGGAGGAGCTCGGGCTCGCGATTGATTTCCGGCAGTCCAACACGGAAGGGGAGCTGGTCTCCTGGATTCAGGAATGCCGCGGCCGCGCCGCGGGCATCGTGATCAACCCGGCCGGCTACACCACCACCTCGGTCGCCATCCTGGACGCGCTGCTGGCCGTCGGGCTGCCGGTGATCGAGGTCCATATCACCAATATTCACCGGCGCGAGGAGTTCCGGCAGCACAGCCTGGTCTCCAAGGCCGCCACCGGCGTGATCGCCGGCCTGGGCGTCGCGGGCTATGCCCTGGCGCTGCAGGCCATGGCCAATCTCGTCGGCGGAAACGAGGATGACGACGCATGACCAGCGGCATTCAGTTCGATGCGGAGGCGATCCGCAAGCTCGCCGAAATCCTCCGCGAGACGGACCTGACCGAGATCGAGCTCTCCGAGAAGGAATCGCGCATCCGGGTCGCGCGGATCATCCCGCCCGCGCCGGTGGCGCCCGCGCAGTATTACGCGGCGCCCTCCATGCCGATGCCCATGCAGATGCCGATGCCGATGGGCGCGCCCGCGCAGGCGGCGCCGGCCCCGGCCGTGCCCGCTGCCGACCCCGAGGCGATCGACCCCAAGCATCCGGGCCTGATCACCTCGCCCATGGTGGGTGTGGCCTATCTCTCGCCCGAGCCGGGGGCCGCGCCCTTCATCACGGTCGGCGCCAAGGTCAGCGCGGGGCAGACCGTGCTGCTGATCGAGGCGATGAAGACCTTCAACCAGATCAAGACCAGCCGCGCCGGCACGGTCACGCGCATCCTGGTGGAAGCCGGCACGCCCGTGGAATACGGCGAGCCGCTGGTGCTGGTGGAATAGGGCGATGCCCCCGCGCATGCGCGCGTTTCCAGGACCATTCGTGCCGGGTGCGGGCCATGACCGGGCCGCACCCGTTTTCCCAGAATCCGGCCGCAATGCGGCCGGCGCCGCCCAACCGGATGCTTGGCCCAGCGCGCCCGTCGCGCGGCGAAGCCAAGCCGGCGGAGCCGGCGCCCGGCGCCTGAGGGCATAAATCCATGCTCAAGAAAATCCTCATCGCCAATCGCGGCGAAATCGCGCTGCGCGTGCATCGCGCCTGCCAGGAGATGGGCATCCGCACCGTCGCCGTGCACAGCACCGCCGATGCCTCGGCCATGCATGTGCGCCTCGCCGATGAGAGCGTGTGCATCGGCCCGCCGCTGGCGCGCGACAGCTATCTGAATGTCGCGGCCATCCTCTCGGCGGCGGCGATCACCGGCGCGGATGCGATCCACCCGGGCTACGGCTTCCTCTCGGAGAATGCCCGCTTCGCGGAGATGGTGGAGGCGCATGGCCTCACCTTCATCGGCCCGACGGCGGACCACATCCACATGATGGGCGATAAGATCGCGGCCAAGGACGCGATGCGGAAGCTCAACGTGCCGCTGGTCCCCGGCTCGCCCGGCGCGCTGGAGAGCTTCGAGGAAGCGCGCGAGATCGCCGATCGCATCAAGTATCCCGTGCTGATCAAGGCGGCGGCGGGCGGCGGCGGGCGCGGCATGAAGGTCGCGCATTCGGCGGAGGAGCTGGAGGAGGCGTGGCAGGTCGCCCGCACCGAGGCCAAGGCCGCCTTCGGCAATGACGCGGTCTACATGGAGAAATACCTCGACCGGCCGCGCCATATCGAGCTGCAGGTCCTCGCCGACACGCATGGCAACGTCGTGCATTTCGGCGAGCGCGACTGCTCGCTCCAGCGCCGCCACCAGAAGCTGGTGGAGGAGGCGGGCTCGCCCGTGCTGACCGCGGCCGAGCGTGACGCGCTGGGCGCGCAGGTGACGGCGGGCCTCCGGCAGCTCGGCTACCGCAATGCCGGCACGCTGGAATTCCTCTACCAGGATGGGCAGTTCGCCTTCATCGAGATGAACACCCGCCTGCAGGTGGAGCATCCGGTGACGGAGATGGTCTGCGGCGTGGATCTGGTGCGCGAGCAGATCCGCATCGCGGCCGGTGAGAAGCTGGGCTACGCGCAGGAGGATGTGCAGTTCAGCGGCCACGCCATCGAGTGCCGCGTGACCGCGGAAGATCCCGAGAGCTTCGCGCCCTCGCCCGGCCGGGTGAACACCTATCACGCGCCGGGTGGCCTCGGCGTGCGCGTGGATAGCGCGCTCTACTCCGGCTACGCCGTGCCGCCGCATTACGACAGCCTGGTGGCGAAGCTCATCGTGCATGCGCCGACCCGCCCGCAGGCCATCGCGCGCATGCAGCGCGCACTGGACGAGATGGTGGTGGACGGCATCAAGACCACGCTGCCGCTGCACCGACGCATCATGGCAGATGCCGAGTTCCAGTCGGGCGACTACACCATCCATTGGCTGGAGCGCTTCGTCGCGCGGGGCTGAAGGCTCTCCTTGCATGCCCGGCTGATCCCGGTGACGTTCCAGGGGCACAGGAGGCCCCGCATGCAAGCTCTCTCCCGCCGCGCAGCGCTGATCGGCGCGGGCGCGCTCGCCACGCCCGCGCTGGCCCAGGCGCCCTGGCCCGACCGCCCCATCCGCTGGGTCGTGAACTTCCCGCCGGGCGGCGCGGCCGACACCCTGTCGCGCATCCTCGCGCCCGTGGTGAGCACACGGCTCGGCCAGCCGGTGGTGGTGGAGAACCGGCCGGGCGCGGGTGGTGCCCTGGGGGCGGACATCCTGGCCAAGGCGCCGGGCGACCGCTTCCTGGTGATGATCTCCTCCGCCGCCTCGCACGGCATCGGGCCGGTGCTCTATCGCAATCCGCCCTATGACGCGCTGCGGGATTTCACCCACATCCGGCTGATCGGCACCTTCCCCTCGGTGCTGGCGGTGAACCTGGATTTCCCCGCGCGGAACCTCGCGGAATTCCTCGCCGTGGCGCGGCAGCGGCCGGTCTCCTACGGCTCGGGCGGCAATGGCACGCTGAACCACCTGATCGGGCAATTGCTCGCGCGCGCTGCCGGGGTGGACCTGACGCATGTGCCCTATCGCGGCTCGGCCCCCGCACTGACCGACACGATCAGCGGCCAGATCCCGGCCATCATGGAGAGCCTGCCCATCGCGCTGCCGCATCTGCGCGGTGGGCGGCTGCGTGCGCTGGCCAGCAGCGAGGCGACGCGCCCGGCCTCGTTCGCCGATGTGCCGACCTTCGCCGAGCAGGGCTTCCCCCAGGTGGTGGCGAGCAACTGGTTCGGTTTCTCGGCGCCGGCCGGCCTGCCGCCCGAAATCATCGCCCGCTGGGATGCCGAGATCGCGCACGCCCTGGCCGATCCGGCGGTGGTGGAGCGCTTCACGCCCATCGGCGTCCGGCCAGGCGCGGAGGGGCCGGCCGGCTATACCGCGCTGGTGCGGAGCGAGCTGGAGCGCTGGCGGGCGGTGATCGCGGCCGGGAACATCACGGCGGACTGAGTCCCCGCTTGCGCCCGGACGCCCGCGGGCCAATCTTGCGGGCATGATCACACCCGCCCCCGACCAAGCGATCCTCGGCGCCTTCTGGCGCGTCCTGGCCGGCAGCGGCTGGCATGGGCTGACGCTGCGCGCCGTCGCGGCCGAGGCCGGCCTGCCCCTGGCCGAGCTGCGCCGCCACTTCGCCACCCCGCTCCACATCCTGGCCGCGCATCAGCGCGCCGTGGATGCGGCGGTGCTGGAGGGGACGATCGAGGACCTCGGCAGCACGCCGCGCGACCGGCTGTTCGACGTGCTGATGCGCCGCCTCGATGCCCTCCAGCCGGACCGCGCCGGCGTGGTGCGCCTGCTGCGCGACCTGCCGCGCGCGCCGCTGCTGGCGCTGTGGTTCGCGCCGCGCAACGCGAGCTCCATGGCCTGGATGCTGGAGGCGGCCGGGCTGGACGCGGCGGGCCCGCGGGGGCTGCTGCGCGTGCAGGGATTGGTGGGCGTCTGGCTCGCGGCCCTGCGCGCCTGGGAGAAGGATGAGAGCGAGGACCTCTCCGCCACCATGGCCGCGCTGGACCGCGCCCTGGACCAGGCGGACCGCGCGGCGCGCTGGTTCGGCATGGCGCCCAGGGAAGCGGCGGCCGAGGCGGAGCCGGTGGCCGAAACCGACCCCGAATCGGCCGACGAAGTCATTTGACCGGCTTGCCCCCGGGCGTCTAGGAGTCGAAGAGGCGGTTTCCCGCCGGAACAACGGGTCGCTGGGGCCGGTTGCGGGGCGGGGGCGCGGAGACTCACGCCATGACGAACAGCTTCAACCCCGAAGACATGATGCGCGCCTTCACCTCGATGAAGATGCCGGGCCTGCCGGATTTCCAGGCCTTCGCCGACGCGCAGAAGCGCAACCTCGAGGCGCTGACCACCGCGAACAAGCTCGCCATGGAGGGTGCCCAGGCCGTGGGCCGCCGCAACATGGAAATCATCCAGCAGGTGATGGCGGAGATGACGCAGGCCATCCAGAGCCTCGGTGCCGCCGAAGCCTCGCCCAACGCCAAGGCCGCGCAGCAGGCCGAACTGATGCGCACGGCCTATGAGCGCGCGGTGGCGAACATGCAGGAGATCGCCGAGCTCATCCAGAAGTCCAATGGCGAGGCCGTGGGCGTGCTGAACCGCCGCTTCGCCGAGGCGCTGGAAGAGGTGAAGGAACTGGTGAAGACCTGAAGCCGGGGATGATCCCGGATCGCGGCCCGCCGGCGTGCGGGCCCGATCCGGCCCGACTCAATCGAGGAAGGCGCCCGTGGCGCGCACCACCTGCGCCCAGGCCTGCCGCTCACGGCGGCCGAGCGCGCCCAACTCCTCCGGCGTCGAGGGCTCGGGCACCGCGCCTTGCTGGCGCAGCGTCTCGACGAAGGCGGGCGTGCGCATCGCCTCATGCGCGGCGGCGTTCAGCCGGGTGATGATCGGCGCGGGCGTCGCGCTCGGCGCATAGAGGGCGAGCCAAAGGCCGGCATCGAGCTCGCCGCCCAGTTCGAGCAGAGTCGGCACCTCGGGCAGCAGGGCGACGCGCTGCTTCGCCAGCACCGCCAGGGGCCGCACGCGCCCCACCTGGGCCATCTGCGCCACGCCGCCTGCGGGCAGCACGGTGCAATCCACTTGCCCCGCCACCACCGCCTGCAAGGCCGGCGCCGCCCCGGCGAAGGGGACGTGCAGCATCTCGATCCGGCGCGGCAGGATGATGCGCTGCATGGCGAGATGCGGCGTCGAGGCCACGCCCCAGGAGGAGAAGGAGATCGCCTCCGGCCGCACCGCCGCCGCGGCCATCAGCGCCTCGAAACTGCCGATCGCCGGCTTGGAGGGGCCGACCGCCATGGCGAAGGGCGCGTTGCAGATGAAGGTGATGGGCGCGAAATCCCGGTCGGGATCATAGGCCAGGTTGCGCATGGAGGTCGGCAGGATGGCCTGCGTGTCCACGATGCCCATCCAGAGCGTGTAGCCATCGGGCGCCGCGCGGGCGGCGAAGGTGGCGCCGATGCTGGCCCCCGCGCCGGGCCGGTTCTCGACCACGACGGATTGCCCCAGCAGCGCGGCCAGCGGCTGGGCCATGGCGCGCGCCACGATGTCGTTCAGCCCGCCCGGCGGGCCGCCGATCACGATCCGCAGCGGGCGTTCGGGATAGGCCAGCGCCGGGGCGGCCAGGGCGGCCCCCGCCAGCGCGAGGACAGTGCGACGACCGAGAGGGGACATGCGCGGCTCCGATCTGGATTTGTCCGGACCAGAGTGGCAGCCGGCGAAGGCGCCGGTCAATCGTCCGTCTATTCGACGCGCTTCAGCTTCGCCTCGACCACGGCGGCCAGCACGCCCGCGCCATGGGGGATGGCGGCGTCGTTGAAGTCGAAGCGCGGATTATGCACCTCGGCGCTGTCGCCATTGCCGGTGACGATGTAGGCGCCAGGGCATTTCTCCAGCATGTAGGCGAAATCCTCGCCGCCCATCACGGCCGGGAATTCGCGCTTCACATGGCCCTCGCCCACCAGGGATGCGGCGGCATCGCCCAGCGCCACCGCCTCCATCGCGTCGTTCACCAGCGGCGTCGTGATCACCCGGAAGTCCAGCACGGCGGAGCCGCCCAGGCCGGTGGCCACGCCCTCGCTGATGGCGCGCATCCGGTCCTCGACCAGCTTCATGATCTCGTTGCTGAAGGCACGCACGGTGCCGCCGAGGCGCACCTCGTTCGGGATCACGTTGTAGGCGTTGCCGGCATCGAAGCGGGTCACGCTGAGCACCGCGCGCTCGGCCGCCGGCACGTTGCGGGCCACCACGGATTGCAGCGCCTGGACGATGGCGGCCCCCATCACCACGGGGTCGTTCGTCGTCTCGGGCCGCGCGCCGTGGCCGCCCTTGCCGGTGACCTGGATGTCGTAGAAGGCGACGCCCGCCATCATCGGGCCGGGGCGGATGCCGTAGTGGCCCACGGGCATCCCCGGCCGGTTGTGCAAGCCGAAGACGGCGTCGCAGGGGAAGCGCTCGAACAGGCCGTCCTCGAGCATGGCGAGCGCGCCGCCCGCGCCTTCCTCGCCCGGCTGGAAGATCAGGTGGATGGCGCCGTCGAAGCGCTTGGTCGTCTGCAGATATTTCGCGGCGGCGAGCAGCATGGTGGTGTGCCCGTCATGCCCGCAGGCGTGCATCTTGCCGGGGATGGTGCTGGCATGGGCGAAGCCGTTGGCCTCGGTCATCGCCAGTGCGTCCATGTCGGCGCGCAGGCCGATCCGGCCTTGCCCGTTGCCGTTGCGGATCACGCCGACCACGCCGGTGACGCCCACGCCGCGATGCACCTCGATGCCCATCTCCGTGAGCTTGCGGGCGACGAGATCGGCGGTGCGATGCTCCTCCAGCCCGAGCTCGGGATGCGCGTGGATGTCGCGGCGGATGGCGGTGAACTCATCCTGCCACTGGGCGATGATCTCGGTCGGTGTGCTCATGCGTGCATTATTCCTCCGGCTTGCCGCCTTGGGCAATCGCCAGCGCCTGGCGCAGCACCGTCATGTCGCCGATGTGATTGGCCAGCAGCAGGATGAGCTTGGCGTCGAGCTTGCGCGAGGCCGCGTCATCCAGTGCGCGATGCGCCTCCATCAGCGCGGCGTAGAATTCGTCGGGTTCGGTGAGGCGGGGGGCGGTGCGGAGCTGCGTCATCGTCCAAGAGCCTTGTCACGGGCGGCGAGGATGGGCCCGGGGGCCGCGGTGGTGAAGCGCGCGGCGACATGCTGGTCGGGCCGCAGCAGCACGCATTCACCGGGGCTGAGGCCGTAGCGCGCGGCGACAAGGCCCGAATGGTCCAGCAGCGTGCCGGGGCGCGGCGTGTCGGTGAGCACGAGCGTCGTGATGCCGGGCAGGGGCACGGGCGTCACCTCGCGCGCCAGCAGCGTGAACCCGCCATCAGCGCCGATCTGGCGCAGCAGCCAGTCGCGCGTCTCGCCGCGCAGCACGGGCGCATCGGGCGCGGGCGTGCCGGGCGGGGCCTGCCCCGGCGCTTCGTCCGGGCCGTTCAGCGGGCTGTTCCAGAGCGTCGAGGGGCGCGAGAGGCGGCCGGAATTCACCAGCGGACGGGCCAGCGCCCAATCCTCCGCCAGTTCCAGCACAGCGTCGCGGAAGGCGCGCGCGGCGGCGTTCTTCGGCGTGATGAAATCCGTGCTGCGGGTGGAGTTCAGGATGTTCTCATCCGCAGCCGGGATGCGCTCAGCGTCGTAGCTGTCGAGCAGCGCCTCGGGCGCTTCGCCGCGCAGCACAGCGGCGAGCTTCCAGCATAGGTTGTCGGCATCCTGCACGCCGCCATTGCCGCCGCGCGCGCCGAAGGGGCTCACCTGGTGCGCGGCGTCGCCGAGGAAGAAGATCCGGCCATGGCGGAAGCGCTCCATACGGCGGCAGCGGAAGGTGTAGACGCTGACCCATTCGAGGTCGAAGGGCACGTCGGGGCCCAGCATCTGCGTCACGCGCTGGCGCACCCGCTCGGGGTCCTTCTCGCGCTCCGGATCGGCGTCCCAGCCGAGCTGGAAATCAATGCGCCAGACATCGTCCGGCTGCTTGTGCAGCAGCACCGACTGGCCGGGATGGAAGGGCGGATCGAACCAGAACCAGCGCTCGGTCGGGAAGGGGGCGTTCATCACCACATCGGCGATGAGGAAGCGGTCGCGGAACACCTGCCCGGTGAAGGCGAGGCCCAGCGTCTCGCGGATGAAGCTGCGCGCGCCATCGGCGGCCAGCAGCCAGTCGGCGTGCAGCGTGTAGGAACCGGCCGGCGTCTCGATGGCGAGGCGCGCGCCATCCGTCCGGTTCTCGATCCCGGTGACACGCGACTTCCAGCGCAGATCCACGAGGCCCGTGCCCTCGCAGGCCTCCACCAGCCATTGCTCGGCGTAATACTGCTGCAGGTTCACGAAGGCCGGGAATTCGTGGCCGTCCTCCGGCAGCAGGTTGAAGCTATAGGCCTCGCGCGACTGGAAGAAGACGCGGCCCTGGTTCCAGGTGATGCCCTTCTCCAGGAACTTCTCACCAAGGCCGAGCCGCGCGAAGATCTCCAGACTGCGCTTGGCAAAGCAGATGGCGCGGCTGCCGAAGCTCACCGTGTCATCCTCATCCACCACCACCACGCGCAGCCCGCGCCGCGCGAGGTCGAGCGCGGCGGTCAGTCCGACCAGACCGGCGCCCGCTATGACGATGGGCGCCCGTTCCTCACTGCCCGGATGCGGGCGGAAGGCGTAGCGCGGCTGCGTATATGTCGTCGGCAAGTCAGTGCACTTCGGCGGACTTCATGGGCGACGCGCCCTCGACCGCGCGCCACATCTCGAGGTCGCGCTCGGCGGTCCAGATGCGCGGATGGGTGATGCCGCTCGCCTCGTCGAAGGCGCGGCTGACATTGAAGGGCATGCAATGCTCGAAGATCACCCAATGCCCGTATTTCGGTCGCATCACGCCCATCGCCTCGGCATAGAGCTGCGTCAGGTTCCAGCCCTTCGCCACCGCCTGCTTTGCGAGGCCGAAGAGGTCACTGGTGAAGCTCTCCGTCTCGTGCAGCGCCTGGGCCACGTCGGCCTTGGTCAGCAGCGCGGCACCGCGGCCAGGGACGAGCTTCTCGGGCCCCAGTTCGCGGATGGCGGCGATGGTGGCGGGCCAGTCGGCGAAATGCGCGTCGCCGCAATAGGGGGTCGCGCCGAACTCCACCGTGTCACCGGCGAAGAGGACCTTCTCCTTCGGCATCCAGACCACCGTGTCGCCCGATGTGTGGCTGCGGCCGATATGGATGATCCGCGCCTCGCGCTCGCCGAGCCAGAGCGACATCTTCCGGTGGAAGCTCTGCGTCGGCCAGGTGAGGCCGGGGATGCTCTCCCGCCCGCGGAAGAGGCGTGGGAAGCGGCCGATCTCGCTGTCCCTGTCCTGCGCGCCGCGCTCGACGATGAGGTCGCGCGTCGCGTCCGAGCAGATGATGGAATGCGCCGGATAGCCCGAGGCACCCAGCACGCGCACCGCGTGATAATGCGAGAGGACCACCTGCTTCACGGGCAGGGGTGTCACGGTGGCGATCCGTGCCTGCACATCGGCGGCCATGATCGGCGTGGCCTGCGCATCCACCACCACCACACCGTCCGGTCCCACGATGACGCCGGAATTGGGGTCGCCCTCGGCGGTATAGGCATAGAGGCCGGGGCCGAGCTCGTCGAAGGAGACGTGCTTGTCGGCCAGGTCCTGCGTGGAGGCGAAGCTCATGGAATGGCGGCCCTTCTCGCTTTGGCGTCGGCCCCCACTATAACCCCATTCTGGCCGGGGCGCTGCCCCTCAGACCAGGCGGAAGCGGGCGGCGGCCAGTGCATCCTCGGCGAGCGCCGTGCGCACCGCCGCGCCCGCGCCGTCCTCGTCCAGCACCAGGACGCGGTCGAACCAGCCGGACTGGCCGCGCACGCGGGCCTGGAACAGCCGGTCCAGCGCCTGGGCGGCGGGGCTGCGGCCCTGGCAGCAGGCGCAGGCGACGGCGTGGGCCGTCACCCCCGCCTCGAAGGAGACGGCGGAGACGGCGCCCGCCGGCAAGGGCCCGGGCGGCGCCAGGGTGACGAGCGCGGCCGGCTTGCCGCCCGCCAGCGCCGCGGTCAGCGCGCTGGGTTCGGGCAGGATGGAAATGGGGATTCGGGCGTCCAAAGACCAAGCCATAGGGTAGACATAAGGATATCTTTATGCCATTTGCAACCCCATGGACACGCTCCTCTCCCAGCTGCGCGCGACGGCCGAGCCCACCCGGCTCCGGCTGCTGGCGCTTTGCGCCCGTGGCGCCTTCTGCGTGACGGAGCTTTGCGCCGTGCTGGGCCAGTCCCAGCCGCGCCTTTCCCGCCACCTGAAGCTGCTGACCGAGGCCGGGCTGCTTGAGCGCCTGCCCGAGGGCTCCAACGTCTATTTCCAGGTGCCCGCCCAGGCCGAGCTGGTGCGCGTCATCCTCGCCCGCCTGCCGGAGGAGGAGCCGGTGCTGCAGGCCGATCGCCGCCAGGCCGCGCGCATCGCCGCCGAACGCGCCCGCGCGGCCTCCGACGCCTTCCAGCGCGAGGGGATGGACTGGGACGAACTGCGCGCGCTCGACCTCGACGCCGCCGCCATCGAGGCCGCGCTGCTCGATGCCCTCCCCGACCGGATCGAGGCGCTGCTCGACATCGGCACCGGCACCGGCCGCCTGCTGGAGGTGCTGGCCCCGCGCACCCGCCGCGCGCTGGGCGTGGATGCGAGCCGCGAGATGCTGGCCCTCGCCCGCGCCCGCCTTTCCGAGCGCGGCCTCGCGGAATCCTGCACCGTCCGCCAGGCCGACATGTATCGCCTCCCGCTGGCGGACCGCAGCTTCGATGCCGTCACGCTGCAGATGGTGCTGCACTACGCGGAAGACCCCGCCGCCGCGCTGGCCGAGGCGGCGCGCGTGCTGCGTCCCGGCGGCACGCTCCTGCTGGCCGACCTCGCCTCGCACGGCGCCGCCGAGGTGCTGGCCCGCTTCGCCCATCGCTGGCCGGGCTTCGATGATTCCGAACTCGCCGGCTGGCTCGGCCAGGCCGGCTGCGCGCTCGCCGCCCGGGCCGACATTCCCGGCCGGCTTCCCGTTCGCGTCTGGCGCGCCGAAAAACTGCCCGCCGACGCCCTCACCCACGCCTGACCTGAAGAAGAATCACCATGGCCTCTCGCCCGCACCTCCTTGATGCCCTGCGCGACCGCGTCCTGCTCTGCGACGGCGGGATGGGCAGCCGCGTCCAGGCGCTGACGCTCGATATCGTCAAGGACTTCTGGGACAAGGAGAACTGCACCGAGGTGCTGAGCCTCTCCCGCCCCGAACTGATCCGCGAGATCCATCGCGGCTATTTCGAAGCGGGCGCCGACATGGTGCTGACCAACACCTTCGGCGGCAGCCCGATCACGCTCGAGGAATTCGAGCTTGGCAGCCGCGCCTTCGAGATCAACAAGCTCGGCGTGGAGCTGGCGCGCGAGGCGGCGGAGAGCTTCGCCGATGGCCGCCACCGCTGGGTGGTGGGCGACATCGGGCCTGGCACCAAGCTGCCGAGCCTCGGCCACATCACCTATGACGCGCTGGAAGAGGCGCTGACCGAACAGTGCCTCGGCCTGATCGCGGGCGGCTGCGACGCGATCCTGACCGAGACGAACCAGGACACGCTCTACATCAAGGCCGCCGTGAACGCGGCGAAGATCGCCAAGGCCAAGACCAAGAGCGACATCCCCATCTTCGTGCAGGTGACGGTGGAGACCACTGGCACGCTGCTGGTCGGCCCCGACATCGCCGCCGCCGCGGCCGTCGTGCATTCGCTGGACGTGCCGCTGCTGGGCCTCAACTGCGCCTCCGGCCCGCAGGAGATGGCGGAGCATCTGCGCTGGCTCAGCCAGAACTGGCCCGGCCTGCTCAGCGTGCAGCCCAATGCCGGCCTGCCGGAGCTGGTGGATGGCAAGACGCATTACCCGCTGGGCGCCGAGGAGATGGCGGTCTGGATGGAGCGCTTCGTGGTCGAGGACGGCTTCAACCTGATCGGCGGCTGCTGCGGCACCTCCACGCCCCATATCGCAGCCCAGGACGCGATG
The DNA here is from genome assembly GCF_033547095.1 of Sediminicoccus rosea. NCBI lineage: Bacteria > Pseudomonadati > Pseudomonadota > Alphaproteobacteria > Acetobacterales > Roseomonadaceae > Sediminicoccus > Sediminicoccus rosea. The sequence goes on from NZ_CP137852.1 coordinate 355,583, forward strand.
CTGCGCCGCCTGGGCGGCGACAAGCACCGGCCCACGCCGGTGCGCCGCAAGTTCCATTGGGTGCCCTCCGTCGCCTCGCTCTATTCGGCGACGGCGCTGCGGCAGGAGAATTCCTATTTCTCCATCGGGGAGCGTTGCAACGCCAATGGGTCCAAGGCCTGGCGCATCGCGCAGGAGGCCAATGACTGGGACAGCTGCCTCGCCATCGGCCGCGAGCAGGTGGCGGAGGGCTCCAACAGCCTCGACATCTGCACCGCCTTCGTCGGCCGCGACGAAATGCGCGAGATGAGCGAGGTGATCACGCGCTTCACCGCCAGCGTGAACAGCCCGCTCGTCATCGACAGCACCGAGACCAATGTCATCGAGGCCTCGCTCAAGCTGCATGGCGGCAAGCCCATCATCAACTCGATCAATTTCGAGGAAGGCGAGGGTGCGGCGCATGACCGCATGAAGCTCGCCAAGAAGTTCGGCGCGGCGGTCATCGCGCTGACGATTGACGAAGTGGGCATGGCGAAGACCGCCGAGGACAAGCTCCGCATCGCCGAGCGCCTGGTGGATTTCGCCTGCAACAAGTATGGCCTGCCGCAGTCCGACCTGATGATCGACCCGCTGACCTTCACGATCGCGACGGGCAACGAGGATGACCGCAAGCTCGGCCAGTGGACGCTGGAGGGCATCCGCATGATCCGGGACAAGTTCCCGGATATCCAGATCATCCTGGGCCTCTCCAACATCTCCTTCGGCCTGAACCCGGCAGCGCGCCATGTGCTGAATTCGGTGTTCCTGGACCACGCCGTGAAGGCGGGCATGACGGGCGCCATCGTGCACGTCAGCAAGATCAAGCCGCTGCACAAGATCCCGGCCGAGGAGGTGAAGGTCATGGAAGACCTCATCTTCGACCGCCGCGAGGAAGGCTATGACCCGCTGCAGAAGGTGCTGGAGATGTTCTCCGGCCGGAAGGCGGCGGACAATGTGGCGAAGGTCAAGGCCGCGACCGTCCAGGGCCGCCTCAAGGACCGCATCGTGGATGGCGACCGCAAGGGCCTCGACGACGAACTCGCCGCCGCCATGGCCGAGGGCATGAAGCCGCTCGACATCATCAACGACGTGCTGCTGGACGGCATGAAGGTGGTGGGCGACCTGTTCGGCGCCGGCAAGATGCAGCTGCCCTTCGTGCTGCAGAGCGCGGAGACGATGAAGGCCGCCGTCGCCTATCTCGAGCCCTTCATGGAGCGCGTCGAAGGTCAGGAGAAGGGCACCATCGTGCTCGGCACCGTGCGTGGCGACGTGCACGACATCGGCAAGAACCTGGTGGACATCATCCTGACGAACAACGGCTACAAGGTCGTGAACCTCGGCATCAAGGTGCCGTTGAACGACATCGTCGCCGCCGCGAAGGAGCACAAGGCCAACGCCATCGGCATGTCCGGCCTGCTGGTGAAGTCCACCGTGGTGATGCGCGAGAACCTGGAGGAGATGTCCCGCCAGGGCATCGACATCCCGGTGCTGCTCGGCGGCGCGGCGCTGACCCGCAACTATGTCGAGGAGGACTGCGTCCAGGCCTATGCCTGCGGCAAGGTCGTCTATGCGCGCGACGCCTTCGACGGCCTGCACCTGATGGACAAGGTGATGGGCAACGACTTCGAGGGCTATCTCGGCGCCATCCAGGCCAAGCGCGCCGGCAAGTCGCGCAACGAGAAGCGCACCCTCGGCACCGCCGATCCGCGCGGCTTCGCGCCGGTGGACGTGGCCTATGCCCAGAAGCGCCGCCGGCGCGAGACGGCCGGCCTGCCGACCCCCGTGCCGCCCTTCTGGGGTGCCAAGATCATCGAGACCGACCCCAAGGCGCTGGTGCCCTTCATCAACGAGCGCAGCCTCTACCAGTTCCAGTGGGGCTTCCGGAAAGCCGGCCGCAGCCTGGAGGATTTCCTGGGCTGGGCGAAGCAGGAGCTGCGCCCCGTGCTGAAGCGCATGCTGGCGCTGACGCAGGAGCAGAATATCCTCAAGCCGCAGGCCATCTACGGCTACTGGAAATGCGCGGGCCAGGGCAATGACCTGATCCTCTTCGCCGAGGATGGCACGACCGAGGTCGCGCGCTTCAACATGCCGCGCCAGCCCAAGGAGGATGGCGACTGCATCGCCGATTTCGTGCGCGACGTGGATGATGCCGAGCGCGACGTGATTGGCCTGCAGGTCGTCACCGTGGGCCAGAAGGCCTCCGACATGGCGCGCGAGTGGTTCGAGGACAACCGCTACCAGGACTACCTCTACCTGCACGGCCTTTCGGTCGAGATGGCGGAAGCGCTGGCGGAGGTCACCCACAAGCGCATCCGCGCCGAGCTCGGCTTCGCCGGCGAGGATGACCGTGACATCGAGAAGATGCTGAGCCAGGGCTATCGTGGCGGCCGCTACTCCTTCGGCTATCCCGCCTGCCCCAAGCTCGAGGACCAGGCGCCGCTGCTGGAACTGCTGGATGCGAAGCGCATCGGCGTGGACATCAGCGACGAATGGCAGTTGCACCCCGAGCAGAGCACCAGCGCCATCGTGCTGCACCACCCGCGCGCCAAATACTTCTCGGTCTGAGGGTGCGCGCCGCCCTCGCCCTCGCCTGCGCCCTGCCGCTGCTGGGCTGCGGGCTGGGCGAGCGCCGGGTTACCGATGTGGGCGACAGCTTCTGCGCCAGCCGGCTGCGCGCTTCCGTCGCGCATCTGCCGGCCCCGGCGCCGGGCGAGGCGGAGCGGCTGTTGGCCGCGGGCTTCAGCGCCGAGGCGATCGAAACCGCCGAGGCCATCGGTGTGCTGGGCCGCATGCAGGCGCTGGCCGAGACCGAGCGGCGGCCGGGCAATGGCGTGCCCGTCATCCTGGCGCGCCAGGCGGTGACGGACCGCGTCCTGCTCGCGCTGCTCGACGTGCAGGCGACGCTCGCCACCATCGACTGCGAGGGCGAGCGCGCGGACCAGCTGCGGGGCCAGCTCCAGCGCAACGAGGCGCGGCGCGCGCGCAACCTCGGGCTGGCCGGCATCCTCATCGGCGCCAGCACGGCGGCGCTGACCGGCGGCCTCTCCCTCGCCGGCTCGACGGCGGCGGGCGACACTGCCGGCATCATCGGCGGCGCGAGCGAGGCGGGGGTGGCGAGCCTGCTGCTCTTCGGCAGCGGCAGCGGCATGTTGCGCACCCGCGCCAACCTGCTGGCCGAGATCTACCGGCAGCCGGCCCAGTCCAGCCTCTTTCCCCCGATCGTCTGGCGCTACCTGACGCGGCGCGATGCGCCGGGCGAGACGAACATCGCCGAGGAGATCGTCGCCGAATGGCGCGGCGCCGGCCTGCTGGAGGAGGCGGAGGCGGATGATCCCCTGTTCCGCCCCGAGGCGCGCCTCACCATTGACGAGCTGGAACGGCGCGACGCCATGCTGGACCTGACCGAGGCGCGGATCGCGCTGATGAGCCGCGACCTCCGGCAATTGCTGGAGGAGGTCACCTCCCGCCCGGTTCCCACCCGCGCCCGCCGCCCGTGAGGGGCGAGAAATCCGGTGGGCTTCCATGCGAGTGTCATGCTTCGCGGGCTGGCGGGAATGGGCTAGACCAGGGCCTTCCGCCGCTGCGAAGAGGTAGAGCTTGACCCGCGCCGTTTCCCTGGCGGCCGGCAGTGTTGCCGTGGCCCTCGCCGTGCTGGCGATGAAGCTGGTCGCCTGGTGGCTGACCGGCAGCGTGGCGCTGTTCGCCGACGCGCTGGAGAGCGTGGTGAATGTGGCCGCCGCCGCCGCCGCGCTGGTGGCGGTGCATTACGCCGCCCAGCCCGCGGATGCGAACCACCCCTATGGCCATGACAAGGCCGAGTATTTCTCGGCCGTGCTGGAAGGCGCGCTGATCCTCGTCGCCGCCTTCATCATCCTGCATGAGTGCTGGCAGGTCTGGCAGGCGCCCCGCACGCCCGAGCTCAGCCTCATCGCCTTCGCCGTGGCGGCGACCGCGACGGCGGTGAACGCTGCCTGGTGCGCCGTGCTGTTCAAGCAGGGCAAGCGCCTGCGCTCACCTGCGCTGCTGGCCGATGCGCGGCATCTGCTGGCCGATGTGGTCACCTCCATCGGCGTGCTGCTGGGCGTGGCCCTCGCGCTCGCCTCCGGCCTGCTCTGGCTTGATCCGCTGCTGGCCGCCCTCACCGCCGTGAACATCCTGTTCAGCGGCGCCCGGCTGGTGCGCGAGAGCGTGGGCGGGCTGATGGATGAGGCGCTGTCGCCGCAGATGCTGGCCCGCATCCGCGCCACGGTCGCCGCCGAGGCGGAAGGCGCGATCGAGGCGCATGACATCCGCTCCCGCCAGGCGGGCCGCTCCACCTTCATCGAATTCCACCTGGTGGTGCCCGGCGACATGCGCGTGGTCGAGGCGCATGCGATCTGCGACCGCGTGGAAGCGGCGCTGAAGGCCGAGCTGGGCAGCGCCATCATCACCATCCATGTGGAGCCGGACACCAAGGCGAAGCACAGCGGGGTGCTGGTCCTGTGACTCCGGGCGGGCGCTGGGCGGCGCCGGAGCGGGGCGCGAGCATCTCCCGCGCCGCGCTGCTTTCGCTCCTGCTGCACGGCGCCGCCCTGGCCGCCCTGGTCGGGTGGATTGATCGCGCCCCCAAGACGGAGCCCGCGCCCGAGCGTGGCGTGGAGATCGTCTGGGACCAGGACAGCTCCGAGGCGGTGAGCGAGCCGGACGAGCCCGCCGCCCCCGGTGCGCCGCCCGATCCGGCACCGCCCCCGGTGGCCGAGGCGCCGCCGCCCGCGCCGCCGCCGCCCGTCGCCCCGCCCCCGTCTTTGCTGGCCCAGGCCCCGCCACCTCCGCCGCAGCCCTTCAGCCTGCCGCCGCTGGAGCTGCCCGCACCCGATCTCTCCGTCGCTCCGCCGCAGGAGGCGCCGAGCGTGGCGCCGCCCGCGCCCGAACCGCCGCCGCCCGCTCCGGAGCCGCCCCCGCTCGAGCCGCCTCCCCCAGCGCCGGAGCCACCGCCGCCCGAACCGCCGCGCCCGGAACCCCCGCCGCCGGAACCCCGCCCGCCGGAGCCTCGGCCCGAGCCCGCGCGACAGCCGCCGCGCCCGCGCCCCACACCACCCGCGCGGCCGGCCCCGCGCAACCAGCCCCCGGCCGAAGCCGGGCGCGGCGGCGAGGAGCCGGCCGCGCAACAGGCAGCAGGCGTGGGCCGCGCCACCGGCGCCGTCGTCCCGCCCGGCCCGGATGCGCGCTACAACAACGCCGCCCCCAGCTATCCGGAGGCGGCGCGGCTGCGGGGCGAGCAGGGAACGGTCGGCCTGGAATTGGCGGTCGGCACGGATGGCCGCGTCATCACCGTCACGGTGGCGCGCAGCTCAGGCTCGCCCATGCTCGATGCGGCGGCGCGGCGCGCGGTGCAGGAATGGCGCTTCCGTCCCGCCATGCGCGATGGCGAGCCGGTGCCCGGCACCATCCGCACCTCGGTGCATTTCCGACTGCAATAGGCGCCCGCGCGGCGTCAGAAATCGATACCGCGCTGCGCCTTGATGCCGGCCTGGAAGGGATGCTTCACCTCGCGCATCTCGGTGACGAGGTCGGCCATCTCCATGATCTCTGGCTTCGCGTTGCGCCCGGTGAGGATGACGCTGGTGCGCTGTGCCCGGCCCTCCAGCGCGGCCAGCACCGCCGGCACCGTCAGGAAGCCGAATTGCAGCGCGATGTTGATCTCGTCCAGCACGACCAGGTCATGCGCGCCGCTCGCCAGCATCTCCGCGGCGGCCGCGAGCGCGGCCTCGGCCGTCTTCGTGTCGCGCGCCAGGTTCTGCGTGTCCCAGGTGAAGCCCTCGCCCATGGTGCGCCAGGTGACCTGGCCGCCCAGCTTGTCGAAGAACTGCTTCTCGCCCGTCGGCCAGTCGCCCTTGATGAACTGCACCACGCCCACGCTGTGGCCCCAGCCCAGCGCGCGGATGATCACGCCGAAGGCCGAGCTGGACTTGCCCTTGCCATCCCCGGTGTGGACCAGGACGAGGCCGCGGCCCGGGTCCCGCGCCTCGGTGATCTTGCGGCGCTGCTCGGCCTTCAGGGCCTCCATTTCCGCCTTGTGGCTCTCGTCATCCGGCATGGTGTTCTCCTTTGGCGGTCAGATGGTCACGAACTCGCCGAAGGCGAGGGCGGGCGGCCAATCCTCGGCGCGCGGGCCGGTGGCGAGGGCCGCCTTGATCACGCCGGCATGGGTGACGAGCAGCGCGTGTCCCGCGCGGGCGCGATGATCCACCAGCGCCGCTCGCGTGCGCGCCTGGAGCTGCGCCACGCTCTCGCCACCATGCGGCCGGGCATGCAGGAAATCGGCGGCCCATTCGTCCAGCTCCGCACGCGGGATGTCGTTCCACGCCACGCCTTCCCAGGCGCCGAAATCCATCTCCATCAGGCGCGGATCGGCGAGGACGGGCAGGCCGCGCGCCTCGCCGATCGCCTCGGCCAGCAGGCGGCAGCGGCGCAGCGGGCTGGTGGCGATGGCACTGGCTGGCGGCAGCCGCGCCAGCAGCGCGTCCAGCGCGGCCGCGGGCGCCTCGGCAAGATCGAGGTCGGTGACACCGTAGCAGATGCCCGGAGCCACCACCGGCCGCAAATGCCGCAGCAGCGTCAGAGCCATGCCAGCAGGCCCAGGTAGAAGCCGAGCTCGCTGCCCTGCTGCACGGCGCCCAGGCAATCCCCGGTATAGCCGCCCAGTTTGCGCTCGAAGACGCGGCGGATGCCCCAATGCCCCAGCGCCAGCCCGAGCAGGCCGAGCAGCGCCGGCACGGGGCCGAGTCCGAGCGCCAGCCCGAGCCACAGCACCAGCGCGGTGCCGGTGGCGATGACCAGGCTCTCGCGGCTCAGGCCGTCGGCCACCGGCTTTCCGGTGCCGTGGTCCCGTACATAGGCGCTGGTGGCGATGACCAGCACGGAGGAGAAGCGGCTGAGGCCATGCCCCAGGATGAGCGCCAGGATCACCACACTGGGCGGCATCGCCGCCAGCAGCGCGACCTTCAGGCCGAGTGCCAGCACCAGCGCTGCCGTCCCGTAGGTGCCGAGGCGGCTGTCCTTCATGATCTCCAGCGCGCGCTCGCGCGTCAGCCCGCCGCCCACGCCGTCGAACATGTCGGCCAGGCCGTCCTCGTGGAAGGCGCCGGTCAGCAGCAGGCTGGCGGCGAGCGAGAGCAGCAAGGCCACCAGCGGCGGCCAGGCCAGCAGCGCCAGCGCATAGACCAGTGCGACCAGCGCGCCGATCAGGACCCCCACCAGGGGGTGGTAGCGCGTGGAGGCCGTCAGCCGCTCTGGCGTGAAGCCCGCGCTGGCCGGCACCGGCAGCCGGGTGAGGAACTGCACGGCGAGCAGCAGGATCGCGAACTGTTCCCTCATGCGGGCCCGCTCACCGCGGCACTCTCGAAGCTCGCCATCTCGTTCAGCATGGCCGCGGCGGCGCGCAGCAGCGGCCAGGCCAGCAGCGCGCCCGAGCCCTCGCCGAGGCGCAGCCCGAGATCGAGCAGCGGTTCGGCCCCGAGTGCGGCCAGCAGCGCGGCATGGCCGTGCTCGGCCGAGCGATGGGCGAAGACGAGGTTGCCGCGAAGGCCCGGCTCCAGCGCAAGCGCCATCAGCGCGGCGGCACCCGCGATGAAGCCATCCACCAGGACGAGGCGCCGCGCATCCGCCGCGCCCAGCATGGCGCCCGCCATCGCCGCGATCTCGAAGCCACCATATTCGGCCAGCGCCTCGGCCGGGGCGAGCCGGGGCGCGGTGCGGGCGGCCGCCGCCTCCAGCACGGCCTGCTTGCGCGCAAGGCCGGCCGCATCCACCCCCGTGCCGCGCCCGATGAAGCCCGCCACGGGCTGGCCGGTGAGCTTCGCCGCCAGCAGCGCGGCGGCGGAGGTGTTGCCGATGCCCATCTCGCCCAGGCAGAGCGCGTCGAAATCGCCCTCCCGTGCCAGTTCGCGGCCCGCGGCCAGGGCGGCGTCGCGCCCGGCATGCGTCATGGCCGGGCTGTGCCGGGCATTGGCCGTGCCGGGGCCGATGCGCCGCGCCACCAGCCGCGCATCCGTGATCGGCGGGCCGGCCACGCCGCAATCCACCACCGTGACCGGCATGCCCGCCTGCCGCGCGAAGACATTGGCCGCCGCCCCGCCGGCGAGGAAGTTCAGCACCATCTGCCGCGTCACCTCGGGCGGATAGGCCGAGACGCCCTCCGCCGCGATGCCATGGTCGGCCGCGAAGAGGATCAGCCGGCAGCTCTCCATGCGGGGCGCGAGGCTGTGCTGCGCGCGGGCGATCTGCGCTGCCAGCGTCTCGATCCGGCCCAGCGCGCCGAGCGGCTTGGTCTTGCCGTCGATCTTCGCGCGAAGCGCGGCCTCGAATTCCTGCGTGGGCATCATGCGCGACGTTGAAGTCGGTCCCGCCCAGGTTGTCCAGCTATGCCGCTCCAGGGCGGTCCCGCGTTCCGCTCCGCGGCGGGCCAGCTTGGGCGCTTGGCGAAACCCTGCTATCCGCCCCGCCATGCGCGCACTCCAGCTCCTTGCCGACCGCGACCTCCGCCTGGTCGAGATCCCGCCCCCGCCGCCGCCCGGCCCGGGCGAGGTCCAGCTCGCCATGCGGGCGGTGGCGCTGAACCACATCGACGTCTGGGGCTGGCGCGGCATGGCCTTCGCCAAGCGCGAGCTTCCCATCAGCGTCGGCGCCGAGGGCGTGGGCGAAATCGTCGCCCTGGGCGAGGGCGTGACGGGCTTCACCCCGGGCCGCCTCGCCGTGCCCTATGGCGGGCTGACCTGCGGCACCTGCAAGGAGTGCCTGCGCGGGCGTGACAACCTCTGTGAGAACATCGCCGGCATCCGCGGCTTCCATGTGGATGGCTTCGCACGCGGCCTGATCAACATCCCCGCGCGGCAATGCGTGCCGGTGCCGGCCGGCGTCGCCGTCGAGGACGCGGCCTGCGCGGGCATCACCTTCTCCACCGTGCAGCACATGCTGTTCGACAACGCGAAGCTGGAGCCGGGCGAGACGGTGCTGGTGCATGCGGCGGGCTCGGGCATCGGCACCGTCGCGGTGCGCATGGCCAAGGCCATCGGCTGCACCGTGATCGGCACGGTGGGCGATGAGTTCAAGGCGGCCAAGGCCCGCGCCGAGGGCGTGGACCACGTGGTCAACTACAACACCGACCGCTTCGAGAGCGTGGCGCGCCGCGTCACCGGCAAGCGCGGCGTGGATGTGGTGTTCGAGCATGTGGGTGCGGCCACCTGGGCCGGTTCGCTGCTCTCGATGAAGATGGGCGGGCGGCTTGTCACCTGCGGCAGCACCAGCGGCGTCTCGGCCGAGACGAACCTGATGATGATCTTCCAGCGCCAGCTGAAGATCCAGGGCAGCTTCGGCGCCACGCTGCGCAACATCGCGGAAGGCGTGGAGAAGATGGCGCAGGGCATCCGCCCCGTGCTCGACACCGTGCTGCCCATCGAACGCTTCGAGGAAGGCCTGGCCCGCCTTGAAGCGCGGAACGTCTACGGGAAGATCGTCATCAAGCTGTGAAGCGGTTGCAGCGCATCGGGGAATGGCTGGTCGCCTGGCTCGCGCGCCGGGTGTTCGGCCTGCTGCGTCTTCTGGGCCCGGACCGCGCCTCCAATCTCGGCGCCTGGATTTCCCCGCGGGTGGGACGCTTCCTGCCGCATCATCGCCACGCGATGGAAAACCTCCGCCTCGCCTTCCCCGAGAAGAGCGAGGCCGAGCGCCAGGCGATCGCGCTGGAATCCTGGGCCAATCTCGGTCGCACCGTCTGCGAGTATCCGCATCTGGATGTGCTCTATGACGGCGACGGCAAGCGCGTGGAGTCCGAACAGGCGACGAAGGACCGCTTCGCCGCGATCCGCGAGGGCGGGCGGCCGGTCCTGATCTTCGGCGCGCATCTGGCGAACTGGGAATTGCCCGCGGTGATCGCGCATGCCTTCGGGCAGCGCGCGGCGCTGCTCTACCGCACGCCGAACAACCCCTATATCGCGGCCGACATCGTGAAGATGCGCGAGCCCATCATGGGCGAACTGATCCCGACCGGCATCTCGGCGCCGATCCGCATGACCCAGGCGGTGGATGAGGGGATCAATCTCGGCATGCTGGTGGACCAGCGCTTCGGCCGCGGGCCGCGCGTCCCCTTCTTCGGCCACCCCGTCGCGGCCAATCCCTTCATCGCGCGGCTGGCGCGGCGCTTCGAGGCGCCGGTACATGGCATGCGCGCGATTCGCCTGCCGAACAACCGCTTTCGCCTGGACCTGACCGCGCCGCTCGACCTGCCGCGCGACGCGTCCGGCAAGATCGACGTCGAAGCGGCGACGGCGATGATCAACCGCGTGATCGAGGAGTGGGTGCGGGAGCATCCAGGCCAGTGGCTCTGGATGCACCGCCGCTGGCGGCCCTGACCCGCGGGGTCAGGGCCCTGACGCTTACGCCGCGGTCTTGATCGCGACCTTCTTCACGCTCTCATCCACCGCACCCGCGAAGCTCTCGAAGTTCTGCTCGAAGAGCGAGACGAGGTTCTTCGCCGTCGCGTCATAGGCGGCCTTGTCGGCCCAGCTGTCGCGCGGGTTCAGCACATTCGCCGGGATGCCGGGGACGCTCTTCGGGATCATCAGGCCGAAGAACGGATCCTGCACGAACTCGACCTTGGCGAGCGAACCATCC